>JAVEXM010000045.1:13596-21589 GCA_034004025.1 Bacteroidales bacterium | reverse complement strand
CTCTTAAATTCATACTCCTGTAGTTGTAATTCCAAAGCACCAATTCGGAAAATAACAGACGCGGGGTGCTTCAGCTCCGGTTTACAATATTTAGTGCCAGAAGGGCCGGTATATTAATTTCCAATAATCAGAGATAAAACACCCGAAGAAACAGGTTGTTCATCTTTTCACACAGGAATTTTGTCAGTAAATTTCTTGGCAATCCAACGCCCGCAATAAATCCGTCCTGATCAGCCGGCATCTGCATCACCTGTCTCAGGATTGAACCTGCGCATTGAGTCTGAGTCTGCCTCACGCATGCTTTCTGATGAACCCTCTCTGAGCGACTCTGAGCTACCCTCCCTGAGCGATTCCGAACTGCCGTCACGCATCTTCTCAGATTCACTTTCACGCATCGCCCCCGAATCACTTTCTCTCTGAGTCTCCGAAGTACCGTCACGCAGGCTGCCGGAGTCACCCTCACGCATTGAACCGGAGTCGCCATCCCTCATCGATTCTGAATCAGCAGTAGTCTT
This sequence comes from Bacteroidales bacterium, assembly GCA_034004025.1. GTDB lineage: Bacteria > Bacteroidota > Bacteroidia > Bacteroidales > VadinHA17 > SR-FBR-E99. Next base: position 21,074 of record JAVEXM010000045.1, on the reverse strand, counting down.
CATGGAAAACAATTATTGGAACTTGAATGACACATGTATGAGCAATTTTTGACTTGAGGTAACTAATGCCTGCCTGCAGTTGAGGCGACAACCGCAGCTGTAATGCTGGCAATGACCGCAGCCTGTACCTGGCTTATTGTCTGAGCCACGGCGCCGGATACCGGGTGCTCCTTTGCCATAAGCTTCAACTGTGCCCTGATCTGTTTCAGCTCATCACGGTCAGTAGTCAATATTTTCTGCATCCTGCATGACGAAACAATTAGGGCAAGGGGGAAATTTTCACCCGGGACACCACGGTAGGCTATGATCTCACTCCTCAGCTGACGAATCAGGTTACTGTGGGTGTAGCTCTCAAGCAGATATGATTTCCTGTAGGGAATCAAACCAAGGAATTTCTTCTCCTCAATGCGCAATAATCGCTTTCCTGCAAGCCCTTTCAATAACTGCAGAAGATATTTGTTGTAACGTGCTCCAAGCTTCCTGATCCAGTATTCAGACTTTCTGGGTACCGTGGATTGGGACATCAGGGCGGTAACCTCCTGCAGCAGAGTGTCTGTCGTTGGTCTTGATCTCTTCAGACTGAGCTTTGTTCCATCTGTCTCAAGGCGGTCTGAAATCGTCAGGTCAAGGAGTATGGCACCCGCAAGACCATACTGCAGATAGGTCGACGGAATCATAAACCTGCCTCTTTCAGGATGATGTGCAACTAACAAGAACTTTTCTGCAATGCTTAAACTTCTCTCGGCCATGGTGCTTTATTTGGATATTTTACTTAGTTGGATGAACAGATGCCGACCCAACCCGGGCTGCCCGGAATAGCTCCTGTGAGTAAAGCTGAGTTCAGGGCTGGTCGGGTACGTCAGGGGCAACCTTCCCCTGATAAACTACCTCATAAGGATATCAATGGCTTCATCAACCGAGGAGAGGAAGTTGACACTCCTGCCACGGTTGCTCTCACGGATGAAATCACGCCAGCTCTTGCTCGACAGGTGTGTGAAGTCACCCACAATGGCCAACTGCATCCTGTAGTTCGAAAACTTCTGAAGTATATCACCCGCCAGACCTGTACGAAGATCAAAGAATTCCGGGCTGAAGGATTCGGAATGAATAATTACCCTGCTACAACCGGCGAAACTGATCGCGCCCAGCAGGTCAAGCATCTCTGAGGCTGAGCTTATTATAACCTCCCCTCTTGCCAACTCTGCAACAGGTTGTCGGGATTCGTTGTTGTGGTAGACAATCATATTTTACAATTATGGCGTCCAGGTTCTGGCATTGATAGAGGATGTATATACTTGATAAATAGCACCTTCAGGTTCGGTTAACTATATAACTCCGTTCCGTCAGTCACACGGTCTGAATACCCTGCATCCTTCACTAACCTTGTATTTTAAAGACTGACAACAGAAAAAAATACAGACGTATAAATTTATAAAAATAAGTGTGAATTATCATACAAAGTTTTGTAGAAATCTGCTTCCTATTTAAAAAATTTGCATAGACTTTTCCTCTTAAGCAGTGCTGCTGAAGCTATATTCGGCGGACATTTAGAATATTTCTAAAACCAGATACATCGATGATACGATTCCCTTCCCTGGTTTTCAGAGCATTGTACCACTACCTCTACAGATGGGATAAACATCACCAGCTGATTTTATGAATTTCGGATATTCTGAACCAGGAATCCCAACTGGTAATCCTATACCAGTCCGGCAAAACCCATGAATGCCAGCGCCAGGATGCCGGCGGTGACAAGCGCTATCGGCGCTCCCTTCATCCCCGACGGTACATCAGCAAGCTCAAGCTGCTCACGTATCCCTGCCAGGATCACCAGCGCCAGCCCGAAACCAATGGCTGTGGCAGCCCCGTAGACAATGCCCTCAACAAGATTGTAATCCTTCTTGATCACCAGTATCGCTACCCCAAGCACGGCACAGTTGGTGGTTATCAGGGGCAGGAATATGCCCAGAGCCTGGTAGAGAGGCTGACTGATCTTCTTCAGAATGATCTCAACCATCTGTACCAGCGAGGCTATCACCAGTATGTAGGCTATAGTCTGCATGAACCCAATACCGAGCGGTATCAGAACATAGGTGTAAATAAGGTAAGTCACCATGGTGGCCAGAACCATCACAAAGGTGACGGCACCTGACATGCCAATCGCCGTGCTCACCTTGTTCGACACCCCGAGGAAGGGACAGACACCAAGAAACTGAGCCAGAACTATGTTGTTGACAAGTATCGCGGATATTATAAGCAGTATGAATTCCATGGCTCTATTCCTTAAGCTTTGTTGATCTTCTTGACAATGGCAATCATGTATCCCAGGGCAATGAATGCTCCCGGTGCCAGTATGAACACCAGTATGCCGTCGCCGGAGATAAACTTAAATCCCCCGATGGCGCCGCTGCCCAAAATCTCCCTGATGGCACCCAGCACCCCCAGCGCCGCGGTGAAACCCAGTCCCATCCCGGCACCGTCAACAACCGAAGACCATACGGTGTTCTTGCTGGCAAAGGCCTCTGCACGCCCAAGCACAATACAGTTGACCACAATCAGGGGAATGAATATCCCCAGTGATTCATAGAGCGACGGAACAAACGCGTTCATCACCAGGTCAACAATCGTGACAAAGGTCGCAATAACCACAATGAAGGCAGGAATACGCACCTTGTCGGGTATCAGATTCTTCATCAGCGAAACCACTGTGTTTGAACCAAGAAGCACGAAAGTGGTGGCCAGCCCCATTCCAAGCCCATTGATCATCGATGACGTGGTGGCAAGGGCAGGGCAGGCCCCGAGAACCATCACCAGGATGGGATTCTCCTTTAAAAAGCCCTTGGTGAAATTCTGTACCTGGTTCATTTCATGCCTCCTTTCTCAAATGTGTTGTACGCCCTCTGTACACCTTCACAGAAAGCCCTCGAACTGATAGTTGCAGCGGTGATGGCATCAACAGGCCCGCCATCCTTCTTTACCTTAAGGGGAAACTCTGCAGGATTCTTGCCCTTGAACTGATCCTTGAACTCTGGCTTCTCCGGCGTGCCTTCAGGCACCAGCTTGGTGCCCAGACCCGGTGTCTCCTTGTGCTCAAGAACGGAAATATTGTATATCGTGCCGTCAGGCAGAAAGCCTACCATAAAGCCTATGTATCCGCTGAACCCGTTGTTGGTATATGACCTGACAGCATAACCCACCACCTCTTCGCCGCTCCTGGCAGGATAGACCTCAAGCGAGTCTCCTTCACCCGTGGGAAGCATGAACATATCATCATTGGGGTTGTTGTTGAACTCTGGCACCACCTGCTTGATAGCATCCAGCTTCTTGTTCAGCGCAGTGAGCTCTATAGGCGCCTTGGTCATCTCATAAACGAAACCGAGAGCTGCCGATGCTCCCACAGATATCAGCGTCAGCGAAAGCATCATATTCTTCAGCGACGATTGCATCTTAGCCATGCTTCACCTCCTTTCCAAACCTTTTGGGCTTAATATACATGTTCAGCAACGGCACGAAGGCGTTCATTATCAGTATCGCGAACGAAACACCCTCGGGATAGGCCCCCCATGTTCGTATCAGGACAGTTATCACCCCTATGCCGACGCCGTAGATTATCATGCCTTTGTGCGTCATGGGCGATGTGACATAATCGGTTGCCATGAATATCGCACCGAGCATTATACCTCCTGTCAGCAGATGAAATCCCGGATCTGCATATTTTGTGGGATCTGCCAGCCACAGGATCCCGGTGAATAGAGCTACTGATACCAGTATTGAAACCGGAATATGCCAGCTGATGATCTTTTTCCAGAGCATATAAATACCACCCAGGATCAGCGCTGCAGCGGCTATCTCGCCCATCGAACCGCCCATATATCCGTAGAACAACTGCATGTGGGTCGGAACCTTCTCCATCAGCGAGGCTACACTCTCACCTGCCTTCACACCCTCGGTCAGAATGCCAAGCGGCGTGGCTCCGGTGACCGCATCAAGGTACCCTGTTCTGAAGCCCGATGGCACCGGCCAGCTGGTCATCTGTACCGGAAAGGAGATAAGCAGGAAGACCCTTCCTACCAGAGCCGGGTTGAATGGGTTGCTGCCCAGCCCGCCGAAGGTCATCTTGGCCACCCCGATAGATATGACCGCTCCTATGATGATGATCCATATCGGGAGGTTGGAAGGTACATTGAACGCCAGCAACAAACCGGTAACAACCGCTGATCCGTCATTCACCGAAGGTTTGGTCTTCAGAATGAACTTCTGCACCAGGTATTCCACCGCGACACACGATAGGACCGAGGTGAGGGTCACGATGATTGCTCCCATCCCGAAGTAATAGATTGAGGCTGCCAGCGCAGGAATCAACGCTATCACCACACCGTACATCAGCCTGCGCGTTGTCTCGGGACTGCTCAAATGCGGTGATGGAGAGACATTAAGTATTTTGTTCATATCACTTGTATGCTATTTCGTAATTTTTTCACGTGCCATACGTATGACCGTCGACTTACCAAGCCTTATGTAGTCAAGCAAAGGCCTTTTTGCCGGACAGGTGTAGGCACAGGCCCCGCACTCCATACAGTCGGTGATCTTCTCCTTCTCAGCCTTCTCCCACATGCCCTTTTCCGACAGGACTGATATAAGCCACGGCTCAAGACCCATGGCACATGCCGAGGAACACTTGCCGCACCTGATACATGGCAGCACCTCTGCCCGGCGCGAAGCAGAAGCAGGGAAGAGGAGTATCCCTGAAGTGCCCTTGGTCACAGGTACCTCGGTGATTGCCAGCGCCTTGCCCATCATTGGTCCGCCGTTGACTACCTTGCCTGTGTCATCCGGCATGCCGCCCGCAACCTCAATAAGAGCTGACACCGGCGTGCCGATCCGTACCAGGAAGTTGCCGGCATTTGTAACCGACTTTCCTGTCACGGTGACCACCCTCTCAACAAGCGGCTTGTTCTTCTGAACAGCCTCATATACAGCAATGGCAGTGCCCACATTCTGCACTACAACACCCACATCTATCGGCAGTCCGCCGGACGGTACCTCTCGCCCCGTGCATGCCTTGATAAGCTGCTTCTCACCTCCCTGCGGATACTTCACCTTGAGAGGCTGCACGGTGATACCCCTGAACTCTTTTGCCAGCTCAGTCAGATGACTTATTGCATCCGGCTTGTTTGCCTCAATGCCCACTACGGCTTTCTCAACTCCCAGGGCCTTCATTATTATTGTTGCTCCCGTCAGTACTTCGGCTCCCCTCTCCAGCATGAGCCGGTGGTCGGAGGTGAGATAGGGCTCACACTCCACACCGTTGATGATGACCATGTCACAACTCTTGCCTGCAGGGACGGTCAGCTTGATGTGAGTGGGAAAGGTAGCACCTCCCATACCCACAAGCCCGCACTGCCGGCACCTCTCTATGATCTCTTCGCGGGTCAGGGTGATCTCCTTCACCAGCGCGCTGCTGCGGTCAACAGTCGGAACCCATTCGTCTCCCTCAACATCAATGACCACCGCGGTCTGCTTGTACCCTGTGGTGTCAACCACTGTATCAATCTTACTGACCTTGCCTGAGACAGGCGAGTGGATATTCGTGGAAACAAATCCTTTTGCCTCCGCGATGACCTGCCCGGCAAGCACCGCTGTTCCCTTCTCCACCACCGGGGTTGCCGGCGCTCCGATATGCTGTGAGACAGGTACAGTGACCTGCGGGGGAACGGGAAGGATGACTGTCGGCTTGTCAGCTGTCAGCTTGTTCTCTGGCGGATGGATGCCGCCTTTCGGGAATGTCTTGAACACTTCTCTGGTTGTTTATAAAGTTATCAGACTGTCAGTTAGTTGCTGCTGCTCTTAGTTTTTATGCTTCTGCAGGTTCGCTCCTGTTTATTTCAGTTTTTAATGCTCTTGCCGGTCCGTTCCTGATTCTCTCAGTTTTTGATGCTCTTGCCGTTTCGTTCCTGCTTTTCTCAGTTTTTGATGCTTATGCTGGTTCTCTCCTGATTCTTTCAGTCGGTTGCAGCCTCCGCAGCTTCCGCCGGCTTCTGCTCCTTCACAGGGAACCCGATCTCCAGGATTGCTCCCGTGGGACACTCAGCCACACACTTGCGGCAGAGCTTGCATTTGTATGAATCGATGAAGGCCAGGTTGTTCTCCATGGTGATGGCGTCATAGGGGCATACCTTGACACACTTGCCGCACCCGATGCACGCCACCTTGCATGCCTTGCGGGCAGGACCGCCCTTATCCTTGTTAACGCATGAGACATATATCTTGCGGTCTTTCTTGTTGCGCTTGCGCAGCTCGATGATGCTGCGCGGACATGCCTTCACACAGGCACCGCAGGCCACGCACTTGTCATCAAGGATCACGGGGAGCTCGGTCACCGGATCCATATACATAGCGTCGAACTTGCACGCCAACACACAGTCGCCGCAGCCGAGACAGCCATACTGGCATCCTGTCGTGCCTCCGTAAAGCGAGTGGGCGATACGGCAACTCATCGCACCGTCATAATAAGAGGTGCGGGCGGCGTTGTCGGGAGTGCCGTTGCAACGCACAACAGCTACCTTAGGCTCAACAGCCACGGGCTGACGGTCAAGGATAAGGGCAACCTTACCCATAGTGTCAGAGCCTCCCACAGGACAGTTCAGACCCTCAAAGGAGGTCGACTTCACCAGGGCCTCGGCAAAGGCGCGACAGCCTGTATATCCGCATCCGCCGCAGTTGGCGCCGGGCAGAGCCTCATTGACCAGATCGATGCGGGGGTCTTCAACAACCTTGAACTTCTGCGCCACAAAATAGAGTATCACCGCGGCCAGCAGCCCAAGCACACTCAGCATTGCGATCGTCAGTAAAACAGTGGAACTCATCTGTCACTCCTTTATTTTGAATTCAAATCTTTCTTCTATTCTTCCTCTCAGCAGCCAGATAACCGTATAGTATATCCCGAGTGCCGCAAACGATGACAGCGCCGCAGCAACCTCACCGGCACCCGCTGCCGACAGCAGGGCAAAAGCCGCTATCAGCACCACAAACGGAATTATGTATCCTATTGCCAGCGCACGGAACCCCTGCGACAACTGCATCACCACGGTGACACGGTCTCCCGGCTTGAGAGAGGCACCGCTTTTTACCGTAATGACCTTGGTGTCAGACTTGCCGGGCGAACAGACAGACCGGGCATGACAGCCGGCACAGGCCTCGGCAACCATGATCTCCACATCCGCCGTACCGTCGCCCGGTGCCTTCAAAACTATACCCTCGTGTGTTACTGTCTCTCCCTGCGGCATCAATAGAATCTTGAGATGGCAATTTTAAGGAATTGCCGGGAAATATTGCATAACAATAGTCATTATTTTGGGAAACCGGCAGTATTCGAGATTTGCGAATTGCGAATTGCGAATTGGGATTGGAGACTGGCGAGTGCCGACAGCCATCTGCTGACTGAAGAGCGCCGGCTGCCGACTGTGACTGCCAACTGC
>JAVEXM010000045.1:0-13496 GCA_034004025.1 Bacteroidales bacterium | reverse complement strand
CCGCTGCCGGCCAGCTCGGGGTCATCAGCCAGTATCTCTGCGGCACGGGAGCGCGCCAGGTTGAGGATCTGACCGTCCTTGCCAAGATCGGCGATCTTCAGATCAAACGCCATGCCGCTCTGCTGTGTCCCTTCCAGGTCACCGGGACCGCGCATGCGGAGATCCGCCTCCGCAATCTCAAAGCCGTCATTGGTGGCTATCATGGTGTTTATCCGCTCTGTGGCCTCGGCAGAGAGCTTGTGCGAGGTCATCAGTATGCAATACGACTGGTCCGCACCGCGGCCCACACGTCCCCGCAGCTGATGCAGCTGCGACAGCCCGAACCGCTCGGCACTCTCAATCACCATGACACTTGCATTGGGAATGTCAACTCCCACCTCTATCACGGTGGTGGCTACCATGATCTGCGCCTGGCCGCGGCGGAACAGGTTCATAGAAATCTCCTTGTCCTTCGAGGTCATCCGGCCGTGAACCACGCTGATACAGTACTGAGGAGGAGGGAAGGCCCGTGCCATGCTCTCCAGACCGTCCTCAAGGTCCTTGTAGTCAAGCGTCTCCGACTCCCTGATCAGCGGATATACAACATATATCTGCCTGCCGTCCTCTATCTGCCGGCGCATGAAACCGAACACCTTCTCACGCTCGGCATCAGTAAAGCTCATGGTCTTTATGGGCTTGCGACCGGGAGGCATCTCATCAATCACCGAGACATCAAGATCGCCGTAAAGCGTCATGGCCAGCGTTCGGGGGATGGGCGTCGCCGTCATCACAAGCACGTGCGGCGGACATTCGCTCTTCTGCCATAGCTTCGCCCTCTGCGCCACCCCGAAACGGTGCTGCTCGTCAATGATCACCAGCCCAAGGTTGCTGTACCTTACATTCTCTTCAATCAGCGCATGAGTGCCTATCAGTATGTCAATGGACCCGTCCAGCAACCCCTTCTCTATCCTGGCCCTCTCACTCTTTTTGGTAGAGCCGGTGAGAAGGGCAGCCTCCGCATTTATACCCTCAAGAAACCTTCCTATTGAATTGAAATGCTGTATGGCCAGCACCTCCGTGGGGGCCATGAGACAGCTCTGATACCCGTTGTCAGCACCAATCAGCATGCTCATTAGCGCTACCATGGTCTTCCCGCTGCCTACGTCGCCCTGCAGCAGCCTGTTCATCTGATGCCCGCTGCCAAGATCGGCCCTGATCTCGCGGATGACTCTCTTCTGCGCCTCCGTCAGCGAAAAGGGCAGCCTGGTGGCATAAAAGGTGTTGAGCCTCTCACCCACAACGGAAAAGAGAAACCCCCGGGTGTTCTTCGTGCGGCTCCCCTTGTACCTCAGCAGGTTAAGCTGTATATAAAAGAGCTCCTCAAACTTCAGCCTGAAACGGGCATTCTCAATGTCACTGTTGGAGTCGGGAAAATGAATGCGGAACAGTGCGTCGGCAAGACTCATCAGCTTCATCGGACCGGTGATGCTCACCGGCAGAGTCTCCGCCAGCCGGAGGGAAGGCTGCGAAAAGACGGTGGCCAGCAGTTTTGATATAGCCTTCGAATTGAGGAAGTGATCCTTCATCTTTTCCGTCGTGCTGTACTGTGCCTCCAGCGCCGATGATACCCTCGAAGCTTTCTTCTCCACCTCCTCAATCTCGGGGTGGACTATGTTGAAGGCTCCGCTGAAGAGGGTGGGCCTGCCAAAGATAATATACTCCCTGTCAGTCTTATAGGTGTTTAAAACCCACTTGTGACCCTTAAACCATACCAGCCTGACCATCCCGGTACCATCATAGAAGTCGGCCGTCAGCCGCTTTCCCTTTCCGCCACCCTCGGCAGAGAAGCGCCGTATCTTGCCCCTGAGCTGAACATGCTGCATGTCGGTGTCAAGCTCGCTCACCGTGTAAAAGCGGGTTTTGTCAACATACTTGTAAGGAAAATAGTATATGAGATCCCTGAAAGTGCTGATGCCTGCTTCGGATTCAAGCAGCTCAGCCCGCTTCGGACCAACTCCCGGAAGGAATTTTATCTCATTGTCAAGCAGTTCGGACATCTGGCAAACTAAAAATGATACTCATCGAAAATAGTTAAATTTGGGCTGCCATCAAATTTTACTGTCTGACGAAATGAACCTCTACCCGGCAACGGCAACTGTAAGGCACCTTCTCACCTCACGAAGCACCGCCGGATACGGAGTACACAGTCCGTTCGTCTATGACTTCCTGACAACGGTTGTCAGGGGTAAAACAGAACCCCATATCCTGGAGGAGGTGGAAAGTCTCAGAAGAGAGATGCTCGACAGCAGCAAAACAGTCAGGGTCACTGACCTGGGGAGAGGATCAGTCGTGAGCCGCGGGGTGGAGAGAAAGATATCTGCAATCGCTTCAGCAGCATCTCTGCCACGCGGACAGGCAGCATTGCTGGCAAGGGTGGCACATGGGGCAATCATCCTCCCGGATGACCGCTCCAGACCGGACGGAAGGAAGATAATTCTCGAACTGGGAACCTCACTCGGGATAAGCACCCTGGCACTGGCACTGGCGCTTCCTGATCATGAGATAGTCACCGTTGAAGGATGCCCCTCCCTGGCCGCGATTGCACGGGAAAACCTGCAGAGACACGGTGCCGGGAACGTCAAAGTTGTCAACGCGGAGTTCAGTGCGGCCCTGAGTCAACTGAGACAGGAAAATGCCAGGGTCTCATTCGCCTTCATCGACGGAAACCACAGGGGCAACGCACTGATTCAGTACCTGTGTGATATTGAAAAAATGGGGGAGGAGATGATTATCGTGGCCGATGATATCCACCTCAGCCGTGATATGTACAGGGCATGGCGCTCTCACCTGACTGAGGTTAAGAGCTCCGCTGCCATGGAGACCTTCCGATTTGGCATCATATTCCGGCTGAAAAGCATCACCCCCGGCAGCTACCGTATACGATGTTAACAAAAAATAACAGGATCATAACATTATTATAGAGTAATTTCCACTAATTTCGGAACTTCAACAAAAATGGCATGGACAAGGTTATAGAGATAAATGAGATAGTTAAGAACTACCAGGTGGGTTCAGTGATTGTGAGGGCCCTGCGTTCGGTATCACTTGATATCAAAAGAAATGAATACGTGGCTATCATGGGTCCGTCAGGATCGGGCAAATCAACTCTCATGAATATCCTCGGATGTCTCGACACACCCACCAGGGGAGAATATGTCCTCAACGGAACCGACGTCAGTAAGATGGAGGATGACCGCCTGGCCGAAATACGAAACAAGGAGATAGGATTCGTCTTTCAGACCTTTAACCTGCTCCCCAGGTACACTGCACTGGAAAATGTGACCCTCCCCCTTATCTATGCCGGCATGCCACGCCATGAACGGGAGGAACATGCAAGAAAAACACTCGACCTCGTAGGACTGGCAGACAGGATGACCCATAAGCCCAATGAACTCTCCGGTGGACAGCGCCAGAGAGTGGCCATCGCCAGGGCAATGGTCAATGACCCCTCTATAATCCTGGCTGACGAACCCACAGGTAACCTCGACAGTAAGACATCGTACGATATAATGGGACTACTCGATAAGATCCACGAGGATGGCAACACTGTCATTGTGGTTACCCACGAAGAGGATATCGCAAGACACGCACACCGTATCATCAAACTGATGGACGGCGAGGTATCAGCAGATTATATAAACGAGAACCGCATCGAGGTCCGGAAGAAATAGATACTCTTCATAACAGGTAATGAAGATCTATACCAAAACCGGCGACAGGGGAGAGACTTCCGTCATAGGCGGCATGAGACTCCCCAAACACCACCCCCGCATAGAAGCTTACGGCTCAGTGGATGAGCTCATTGCATGGATAGGAGTCCTGCGCTCCACAGATCAGGACTGCCTTCCTGTTCAGGAACTGATAACCATTCAGTCCGTCCTGATGTCTTGCTGCTCCGTCATAGCCACACATCCCTCTGCAAAGGTGCCTGAAAATATTACCATCGATGACACTTCGGCACTCGAAAAGTCAATCGACTCAATGGAAGCAGGATTACCCCCGCTGAACTCCTTCATCCTTCCTGGTGGAAACCCACTGTCGGCAAACTGTAACGTGGCACGCTGCGTCTGCCGGCGTGCCGAACGGGCAATACTTCACCTCGATGAGGAGGAAAAAGTCGACCCCGATGTGATCAAATATATTAACCGTCTCTCCGATTATCTCTTCGTGCTTTCAAGATGCCTCAGTTATAGGCTTGGCAATGAGGAAGTTAGGTGGCTTCCTGGAAATGTCGATAAATAATCATTAAAAAAATCGGCATACTCTTTTTTTATTCTAAATAATTTTATATTTGCGGACTTTAAGAAGGGTAATAAAATAACTGCCTATATAATGTATTGGACACTTGAATTAGCATCAAAACTTGAAGATGCACCATGGCCAGCAACAAAGGATGAGCTCATCGATTATGCCATACGCTCAGGTGCTCCTATGGAAGTCATAGAGAACCTGCAGGAGATCGAAGATGAGGGCGATATTTATGAAAGTATAGAAGATATCTGGCCTGACTATCCCTCAAAAGACGACTTTTTCTTTAACGAAGACGAATATTAGCAGATTTCGTCTGCCAACTCCCTCTGCTGTACTAAAACCTTTTCCGGACTAATATGGAGTGTGAACTAAAGGTTCCTGTTTGCTGCTGCCATCAGGTTGCTCCCTGCGCTTGACGTCTGGCTGCTTCCTGCGCTTGACAACGGGCTCCTGCAGGCCACTCTCATCATGATCCTCCCTGCTCTTGACAATAGTCTTCTGCAGGCCACTCTCATCAGGTTCCTCCCTGCTCTTGACAACAGGCTCCTGAAGGCCACTCTCATCAGGATCCTCCCTGCTCTTGAGGTCAGGTTGCCGGAGACTGCTGCCATCAGGTTGCGGTAAGCTACTGTCATCAAGTACCGGTCGCTTAATGTTATCACCAACTTCTGCATCGGGTCTGACGGGATACTCTTCTCTTGAGGGCCGCAGCTCAGGGTGCCACCTGAACCCGTCAAGCCTCATCTCGGCATCAGGTCTCTTCAGCGGGGGATCAAGAGTGCCGTCAGGACTCTGATTCTGGTAGATCTCGGCAATCTTTCCATCCTCGATAAAGATCTCAATGGTGGCGCTGCGGGCCCTGTTGACTCCCACAAGCTCATTGCCGTCAACAACGTAATAGATAGTCTCGCCGTTGCCCGTCACTTTTATCTGGTGAAGCTTGTTGTCAACAAAATACCCTGAAAGATTCTTCCCGCTTATCTGGTCATACCGCGTGGAATCCACCTCGCTGACGACAAAAGCGTCATTGTACAGCTCCATATGATCAGCCTTGCTCTCCTTAGTGAACAGAGAAATGGAGTCGGCAGTCAGCTGGTTCTCCCGTGACCATACTATGGGATCATGGTAAAGCCTTATCACTGAATCCATGAAGGAATAGGAGAGGGAATCACACCGCCCCTGCATCTCACGACTGAACATCGTGCAACCAAAATAAGCCTTCAGAAGACGGTGACTGACACCTGCAGTGTCAGTCTGGGGGATAGCCCTGAGAGTATCGGAGCGGAGCGTCAGGGTGTCATCATCGGAAAAGAGCGTAAACCAGGGTGATCCGGTAAGCAGGAAACGTTCCGGCCTCTTGACGTACCAGGCATAACCGCCTCCTGCCATGATGTTGTCGGTGGTGTCTTCAATGACTACGTTCCCGAAGCCTTCTCCTTCACCCGACCTCTCGTCGTACCATAATGTGTCACCGGTGATGCGCTGCTCACGGTTGTCAAGAACCGCATTAATCATCAGCTGCGAGACGTCATTGCGGGTGTCACTCCATCCGTTCTCACAGTAGAGATATATACTGTCTCCTGACACCTCCGTAGGTCCTGCAAACCATGCAATCTCGTTGTGGGTGTCATAACGCATCGTGTCAGCATTCATCACATAATCCGGGTTGACTATCCTGACACTGTCACGGAAATGCAGCATCTTGCGGTCAGTATAATAGATGCCAACCCTGCTTGTCAGCGTGTTGTCTCCGTTCAGGATGCGCCCGCCGTCATCATACACTGCCACCTGGGTGTTTACATCATAGTCTATCTCCCTGGTAAAGAGCCTCATCTCCTTGTCTGCCAGCTCCACGCTGTCAGTCATGACAGCCTTGCCGGTATCACCGTTATAAGAGAGATACTGACCCCAGATATGGATGGTGTCGCCCTGCCAAATGTGGATGTCGCTGAATGCAAAAACCTGGTTCGTCTCATCATAGTACCAGGCGCTGTCACATGTCATGTAAAGATCATTGTGCTTCAGCCTTACATTGCCGTTCAGCTTGTTTCTCGAACGGTCCGCCAGACGGTCATATTCCATCTCGTCCGAATGGAGGATCTCAACCTTGCGCTTGGCCGGGGTATCCTGTGAAAAAGCCTCCCGCGGGACCAAAAAGGCCGGCAGCGACATCAGCAGTAAAGCCGTGAAGTGTAAACTGAACCTGGGGATCCTTATCCTGGCTATTCGAACCATCCGGAATAGTGAAACCTGCAATCCCTGAACTCATCACTGATCCGGATGTAGGTCCTCTTTATCTTCTCTGCGATCCACTCATTGTAGATCTTCCCCTGCTTGTCATTGAGGGCTGCATCGGAAAGAAAATTGTAATCGTCCTTCATGTTTACCCTGTGCGGGGCGATCTCATCATCCAGCTTCACGATGCAATAGATGTAGTTCCCCCTCGGATCGGTGGTGCGGAACGGCTCGGAGATCTCACCCAGCTTCATGTCTCTGACCACCAGGTTGATCTCACGGGGAAGCTCGTCAAGTGTCAGCCAGTTGACACGCTCTGAAGGATTCTCACTGACCATCTTGCCCCCGTTGGCACGGGTGGCCTTGTCGGCTGAGTATCTCATGGCTGCTCTCTCAAAGGTGAGACTGTCTGAACGTATGATATCAGCTATTGTGTCAAGCTTCAGTATTGCCCATTCTGTCTGCTCAACCGATAGTTTGGGCTTCATGAGTATATGCCTTGAGTTGACCATGTCCCCCTTCCTCTCAATAAGCTGAATGATGTGAAAACCGAACTCTGTCTCAACAATCTTGGAGACCACATCCTGTTTTAGGCTCCAGGCTGCCTCAGCATAGGGCTTTGCAAGCTCACCCCGCATCATGAATCCCAGCTCACCACCCTTGGGCGCCGTTCCCGGGTCTTCTGAATAGAGTACAGCAAGCGTGCTGAAACTCTCGCCGTTGATAATGCGACTACGCAGTTCAAGAAGCCTCTGCCGCACCTCGGCCTTGCTCGATTCCATGTCAGGAGGCTCAACGGTTATAATGCTCAGCTGCACCTTCCTGGGAACAAGAGGAAGGGAATCTTTCGGAATGGTGTTGTAATACTTTCGTATCTCCTCCGGAGTGACTGTGATATCCTGCGCTATCGTAGCCTGCGTCTCCTGCACAATATACTGGTTGGTAAGCATCTCACGGAGATCCTTCCTGATCTCTGCCATGCTCTTGTTGAAGTAGGTCTCCAGAGCCTGCTCCGAACCGGCACGCCTGATATATTCAGTCAGCCTGCTGTTCAGGTCCGACTCGACATTCTCGGGCGACACCTCTATGGAGTCTATCCTTGCCTGATCAAGAAAAAGCTTCTGTATCAACTGGTCCTCAAAGACCCGGCATCGAAGCTCATCAACCGGCGTAGGGTCTCTCTCAGCCTTGAGCTGTACTACCTGACCCTCTATCTCAGAGAGGTAAACAACCTCATTTCCCACCACTGCGGCTATTGACTCAACTATCTGCTGACCGGTAACTGCATACCCTGCAATCAACAGAAGCATACTCGTAATAACTCTCCTTTTTCTCATTCTCTCTCTTCTAGTAGACTTTCAGGGTATTGTTCCTGACTGCCTCATTGTATATACCGTCTTCAAGTTTTTGCAGGAAGTCGTTCCTGCGGTTGTTGATAATTATCGTTTTGACCTGCCCCCTGATGTATTCAAACGGAGCTACGGTGTTCCTGGCTTTGAAATCCCTTATCGCTATGAAATAGACAAACTTGTCGTCCATAAGCTCTACCGACTTGTTACGCGCCAGCCACTGATCCTGGTTGTCTGAATCAAAAGGAACCTCCATGAGCAACTGGTTGAATGGAATCCATTCGTCATCATAATCCTCAAATCGGAGCGCATACTGGTAACATAACTCCTCAAGAGTCTTTATGTCATCAGCTTCCGATGACCTGTAAAGACGCCTGATCTTGTCCAGGTCGGGAACGTTTGCCGGAAGCTTGATGAAGAGTGCCTTCACAATATTGACCGTAAGCGTAAATGTACTCAGGTTTCCGATATAGTGGTTCTGCAACTCTTCATCGGTGACGGTGGTATCCATGTTGCGGATGAGCATCTGCTGCTGATACTGATAGATGAGCAGGTTATTGCGCATCTCGTTGAGCTGCCTGTTTACTTCATCCTTGTATTCAGGCGTCAGGTTCTCTTCCGCCCTGATGGCCATAAGCTCCTTACGCGCCCAGCGCCGTATGTAGCTCTGCACCGCCGAGATGCTGTCAGCAGGACTCATTCCCTGAATAACCAGGCCCGAGGGTATCTCATCAAGATAAAGCATTCTCTCTCCGGCACGGGCAACGACTGCACGTTCAGGCTCCTGGCCGGTGTTGCTGCAGGCAACGGTAATTATTATAAGTGACGCTGTGATTATCTTCCGTATCATCAGTACTCATTGATCTTTCGACTGTAATTGGGGGCCTCGCGGGTTATCGTCACATCGTGCGGATGACTCTCTATGACACCGGCACTGGTAACCCTCACAAAGCGCCCTTCCCGTTTGAGCGTTGGTATGTCAGGAGCACCGCAGTACCCCATGCCTGAACGCAGGCCCCCGAGAAACTGGTATATCACCTCGTGGAGAGTGCCTTTGTAGGGCACCCGCGCAGTAATCCCTTCCGGTACCAGCTTGTGGATGTCATCCTCCATATCCTGGAAATACCTGTCCTTTGAACCAAGCTGCATCGCCTCCACTGAACCCATGCCCCTGTAGGTCTTGAACTTGCGCCCGTTGTAGATGATCGTCTCCCCGGGCGACTCCTCGACACCTGCAAAGAGTGATCCGGCCATCACGCTGTCAGCACCTGCCGCCAACGCCTTGACAATATCACCCGAATACCTTATTCCTCCGTCAGCAATGACGGGCACCCCGCTGCCCTCAATGGCCCGGGAGACATTATATATCGCCGAAAGCTGCGGCACACCCACTCCTGCTACAACACGCGTGGTGCAGATAGATCCGGGTCCTATGCCTACCTTGACGGCATCAGCACCCTCATCCACAAGCTTCTTCGCAGCGTCCCCCGTACCGATGTTACCAACAAGAACCTCCGTTCCCGGAAAAATCTTCTTTATCTCCCGGAGTATCTCGGTGACACTCCTGGTGTGTGCATGGGCAGTATCAATAGCTATGGCGTCAACACCTGCACCCACCAGGGCCTCAACCCTTGACAGGGTGTTAGGTGCTATCCCTACCGCCGCAGCCACCCTGAGGCGCCCTCTCTCATCCTTGCAGGCATTGGGCCTGTCCTTCGCCTTGGTGATATCCTTGTAGGTGACAAGCCCCTTAAGCCTGCCCTTCTCATCAACTATGGGGAGCTTCTCAATCTTGTGCTTCTGCAAAATCTCCGCGGCAGCAGCAAGGTCAGTCTGATGACTGAGAGTGATCAGCCTCGACATAGGCGTCATGATCTCACTGATGCGGTGCGAATAATCGGTCTCAAACCGCAGATCCCTGTTTGTTACAATTCCGACAAGGGCACCCTCCTCATTGATCACCGGTATGCCTCCGATCTTGAACTCCTTCATCAGCGCCAGCGCATCTGCAACAGTTGCACTGTCGCCTATGGTCACCGGATCAAAGATCATAACACTCTCCGCACGCTTTACCTTTCTGACCTGGGCAGCCTGCTGACCTACCGACATGTTTTTGTGAATCACACCTATGCCGCCCTCCCTGGCAATGGCTATCGCCAGCTCGGCATCAGTGACGGTATCCATCGCCGCCGACACGATCGGGGTGTTGATTACTATGTTGCGGGTGAACATCGATCTCAGATCAACGTCACGGGGCATTACTTCCGAATAGGCCGGAAGAAGCAGAACATCATCGAAGGTCAGGCCTTCAAACAGCAACTTATCTTCAGAGAATGACATCGGGCACCGTTTTATCTGGCCGGAAAATTACAAAAAATAGATATGCACCGGCCTATCTTAAATGTCAATAAAAGGTTAAAAATGAGATTGAGTTATTAAATTTGTATGATTCAGCCCTAATGACAATGTTACCGGATATATACAGGGAGACACTCGCCCGCTATTGGGGCTTCACAACCTTCATGCCGCTGCAGGAGGAGATAATCGCCGCGGTGGCTGCAGGAAATGATGCCGTGGGACTGCTCCCCACCGGGGGAGGTAAATCCGTCACATACCAGGTGCCGGCCGTGGCAAACGAAGGACTCTGCCTCGTCATCACTCCGCTGATAGCCCTCATGAAGGACCAGGTACAACGACTTAAGTCGTTGAAGATAAAAGCGATGGCTATCCACAGCGGAATGACCCGCGAGGAGGTGGAGATCTCCCTCGATAACTGCCTCTATGGCGATTACAGACTCCTCTATGTCAGCCCTGAACGACTCCGGACACCGCTCTTCAGGGCACGCCTGCCAAGGTTCAACTTTACCCTGGTGGCCGTCGATGAAGCCCACTGCATATCACAGTGGGGTTATGACTTCAGACCCTCGTACCTCCATATCGCAGAGATAAGAGACCTGATTGGCGAAGAGGTGCCGTTCCTTGCCCTGACAGCAACGGCAACACCGCGCGTGGTAAAGGATATCATTGCACGCCTGAAGCTCAAAAACCCACAGCTGCTACAGGCCAGCTTTAAAAGACCTAATATCACATATTTTGTCAGGGAGACGGAAGACAAGGCTGCCTATGTGGTCAAAAGCCTTAAAAAGGAACAGGGCAGCGGAATAATATACGTCAGCAGCAGGAAGAAATCAAAAGAGGTGGCAAAACTGCTGGTCGAAAATGGTGTCAGGGCCGACTTCTATCATGCCGGATTGCCGCAGGATCTGCGCGACAGGAAACAGCAGGCCTGGACTACAGGCGAGGTGCGCGTTATTGTAGCTACAAATGCCTTCGGAATGGGTATCGATAAGGCTGAGGTGAGGTTCGTCATACACTGGGATTGCCCCGACTCCATTGAGGCTTACTACCAGGAGTCGGGCAGGGCAGGACGCGACGGCAAACCTGCCTTCGCCGTTCTCCTCTGGTCACTTGATGAGAAAAGGAGACTGGAAGACTCAGTCAGGATAAAATTTCCCCCTATTGAAAAGATAAAGGATGTCTATGAGGCTATAGGCAATTACTACCAGCTTCCAGTCGGATCAGGAAAAAACAGCGTTCATGATTTCGACCTGTGGAAATTCGTGACTGCCTTCAGATTCTCAGTCACGGAAACCTATAACAGCCTTAACTTCCTGCAGAAAGAGGGATACCTTGAGTTTACCGATGAGATCAATAACCCCTCAAGGGTCCATTTCGTGGTAAGCCGTGATGACCTCTACAAATTCCAGGTGGCCAACGAAGAGTATGACAGGTTCATCAAACTGCTGCTCAGAACCTACAGCGGAATGTTCTCCGAGTTCGTGCCTGTTAACGAAGAGGCGCTGGCAAACAGGTCGGGCCTGACCCGTGAGGCTATCTACCAGTACCTGCTGAGACTCTCCTCACAGGGAATAATACATTTTATCCCCGGGAAAAAAAGCCCCCTGGTGATCTTCACCGAGGAGAGACTCGACAGGAGACACCTGCACATTTCACCCGACCTGTACCTTAAGGTTAAGGAAAACTACATCGAAAGGGTGGCCATGATTATCGAATATGCGGAAAATAAAACACGCTGCCGCTCAGCCTTCCTGACGGGTTATTTCGGGGAGGAGAACGGCCGATGCGGACTCTGCGATACTTGCCAGGAGAGAAATGAACTCGAGCTCAGCAAGTACGAGTTCGACCTTATTATCGATAAGATAAAGGAGCTGCTGGGAGAAGATGCCCTCAGACCCGATGAACTCGCATCAGCTATGGAATTCCCCCCGGAAAAAAGCACCAGGGTCATCCGGTGGCTGCTCGACCATGAGAAGCTTCTGTATGACAGCCACCACAAACTCTGCTGGAAACACTGAAAAACCCATTTTATCAACACCGGCCTGTTTTTAAAACTGAAATGAATACTTTTGTCATTTGCTTATTTCCATGGAAGAGGAACAGAAAATAATCTATTCACGCAAGGTTATAGAATTTGCGGCATCGGCAAACGAATACTGCAAATACCTTGACGGCAGCAGGGATATTAACGGAATCGAAATCCTAAAGGTCATGCAGCGACTGCTGCCCTTCATCTACCTGAGAGCAACTCTTTTGCCTATGCTCGAACCCCTGCTCGAGGATGGAAATGAAAAGACAGTGACGGAGTTTGACTGGACCAGGATGCATGAAACCCTGCTCTCCAAAATAGGTAACAATGATCCATTCCCGGTCATAGTGGCTGAAGGCGACCCTGCAGACGGACTCTATACTGGCAGTATCGCGGAGAACCTGTCGGATATATACCAGGATCTGAGAAACTTCATTGTTAATTATAAGAGTGGCAATGAAGAGGTTATGAATGATGCAGTATGGGAGGTTCTGATGAACTTCGAAGAGTTCTGGGGTAAAAAACTGCTGACCACCCTCTCTGCAATCCATGACGTTCTCTACTCCGAAGCCGACGAGGAGAACCAAAAAGAACAACCCGGAGATGACAAGACAATATAACGAGACCATAAATGACGATGAACTGAGAAAACTGCCCCTGCTGCAGTTCGAGGGAAACGTGACGCTGGTCGATGACTTTCATAAATTCAATAAGGCTGTCGCAGAGATCAGCAACTGCAGGATACTGGGCTTTGATACCGAGACAAAACCTTCCTTCAAAAAGGGGAGAAGATATAATGTCTCCCTTCTCCAGCTCGCGGATGACCGGCGTGCATGGCTCTTCAGACTCAATATGATCGGGTTGCCTGCTGAACTGGCCCGACTGCTGGCAGATGAAAATATCATTAAGGTGGGCGTGGCAATTCATGATGATATCAAAGCCCTGAAATCACTTGAACCCTTCGAACCGGGTGGATTCCTTGACCTGCAAAACGTGGTGCAGGGCCACGGGATAAAACAGTTGGGGCTGAAGAAACTCTCCGCCCTCGTCCTTGGATACAGAATCTCAAAGTCTCAACAGGTATCAAACTGGGAAGCCCCTGCTCTGACAGAGCCTCAGCAAATTTATGCCGCCACCGATGCGTGGGTCTGCAGGAAAATATACCTGGCACTTAACGGTAAAGAAAGCCGCCAGCAGTGATCACATCCCGGGTTAATCTGAAAAAAGGCAAGGAG
>JAVEXM010000044.1:0-21653 GCA_034004025.1 Bacteroidales bacterium | reverse complement strand
CCCTCGACCATTAGAACAAATCCCCTGCGGTTTTTTGAAAGCACCTCAATGGCCTTTTCTGTTGCACGCGCCAGGTAGTCGGGGTCCCTGCCCTCAAACAGCCGTGGCATGTCATTGTCGGACATCAGCCCTGCAATGCGGCCTGCATCTGATGCTACAAACTCCTCAAGAGTGTAAACCACATCGTAGCCCCTGGCCTCAAGAGCCTTTACAACATCGGTGGATTCAACCCTGTTGCCCGCAGAATCAACCACGGCTTCAAAAAAGTTTCTTCCGCCTCCCGCAAAAAGCTCTGCAGCCCCGTTGGAGTACTGGGCGGCAATCTCACGGTACATGTAGCGCAGGGGTACATGCGATACAAAAGAGGCAGGTGTGGCATCTGTCAGTGAACTGGTGGATATTACACCGGTTGACTTGCCTTTATTGCGGGCATGTTCCAGGAGAGTAACAAGGATAGTGCTGTCAGGCCGCATCGATATAAACCTGTTGTCTGTCTTTTCGCCAGTGGCTATAGCTGTGCCGCCGGCAGCAGAATCGGTTGAATAGCTGTTCTCCGAGTGCGTGATGCTGAATCCGGTAACCGGAAAAAAGGGAAAGGTCATCTCGTTTCCGGAGACAGTCATGGCGGCATAGACGTGTGACAGACCCATTCCGTCACCGATAAAGAGGATAAGGTTGCGCGCTCTCTGCCTGTCACTGCCAGCCGAGGCAAGGAGTATTGCAAGTAAGGTTATGAGCGTTGTTCTTGTAAATATTCTCATATGTTTTCTCAGTTATCAGTTCTTCCCAAAAAGCAGCCTCATCTCTTTCTCTGCCGCTGCCGAGGCCCACTCTTCAGGTATTATCTTCCAGTCGGACAGAGGTTCCGGGCTGATAGTACCCCTTTCTCTTATCCATTCCGTCATGTAGTGCCTCAGATCCCTCTCCGTGGCACTGACAATCCGTCTTTCCAGTTCACGGTTGGTTATCCCGGCAGCAGGGAAATGCCCTCCCCCGCCGTTGGCCCTGTAGGAGTTCACTGCAACGGTATAAGTGGAGTCGTAGCTGCAGGGAGTTCCGTCATCCAGTGAGGTGATGGTTACCCTTGCACCCTGCGGTTTGCTGACGTCAATTGTGTAGCGTATGCCCATCGCCGATTCGAAGTTGTAGGATGGACTTCTCAACCGTGCGGTTCCGTTTATCATTACCGGTTTGCCGCTGTCGTCGTAACGGTATCTTAGCATATAGTCACCGGTGCCTTCCATGGTGTCAAACCAGAGTCCGGCAGCATGCTCCAGGTGCCTGTCAATTTCACCCCCGGTCATGTTGACGGTGTAAAGGAAATTTTCAAACCGGTAGAGCCGGTACATGTCCCGAATCCTGAGCTCCCCCTCGCTTATGCCCTGGTCAAAAGAGAGAGGTGCTGCAAATGATATGTCGGCTCCGCTGATGTCAAGCTGCATGCGGTGTATCAGGTCAACGAAGGCCGACGGTCCAAAAAAGGCGTCACGGGTGTCAAACGAAGCAGTTGACCTGCCAATAACCTCCGAGGTGTAAGCCTTGAGACTGTCGGATACTTTCCTGTATCTCTTTATGAAAGCCAGCGATTCAGGCAGCTCATCCATGGGTATCACTCTGCCCGATATCTGCTTTTCAACGGTGCCGTCTGATCTCCTGCCGAATGATACTGTGGCATTCATGAGTGCCTCAGCCCTGCTGCCGCCATCCAGAATTAGCACACGGTCGCCGTTGACGGCTGTTATCTCCGTGACATCCTGCCTGTGATCATGACCGCAGAATATGATGTCAAAACCCGGAACATTGACTGCTACCGCCAGAGTGCTGTTCTCATCCTCACCGGTGTCGTCCTCATCACCCATGCCGGAATGAAAGAGCCCAACTATGAGGTCGGGATTGTTACCTTTAATGACAGGCATCCACCGGGCAGCAGTCTCAACCATATTATCAAACCTGATACCCTCATAGAGCGATTCAGGCAGCCAGCGAGGCACTGAGGGAGTTATAAGCCCGAATACCGCAATCGTCAGCCCTCCTTTTTTGATGAGGGTGTAAGGCTCAAAATACGGCTCCCCGCTCGCGGCATGAACGGCATTGGCAGCAAGAAGCGGAAAGTTGTACTGCCTCCTGACCCTGTCATAAACTGCATGTCCGGCTTCGATATCATGGTTTCCAACTGTAGCTGCATCATAACCCAGGTGGTTCAGTATGTCAGCAACGACATGCTCACGGGTGGTGTCGATGAAGTTGTAATAGTAGGCGAGCGGGTCACCCTGCAGAATATCTCCGTTGTCAAGAAGAACAATCTTTGTGCTTTCCTTACTCTTTACAACCGATGCAACATTGGCCAGAGAACGTCCGGTTGATCTTCCTTCTGTATTGTCGAACGGCAACAGCATTCCGTGGAGGTCCGTCGTTGCATAGATCTCAATTTTATCCGGCTGCTGCTGACATGATACTGTCAGCAGGGCTGCGAGAATCAAGGGGAAAAAATAAGATGAAGATGTCATGGATCACTGATTGTTAACGGAGTTCTGCATCAAAATTCTTTCTAAAAAGGTTACTGTCATTCTTTTTCTTTTTCAGGATAAAATGATCGACCAATGATCCTGAAGCGTCATACGCGTTGTATGTCAGCTCACTGCCGTCAACAGTAATCTCCTGCCATGTCTGGGTGAATGTCATGCCCCTGTCCCACCACGGTGCAGCATCCTGCTGATATTGCTTCGCACCGCTGACGGAGACGATATAGACTGTGCCGGCTCGTCTTCCCCTTTTCTCCATCCCGTCAGGCATCACATGACCACGTGCATATGTGTGATCATGGCCTGTCATCACCAGGTCAACATTGTACCTGTCAATGAGCGGCTTAAGGCGCTCCCTCACGGCTGCGTTGTCCCTTCTGGCAGATGTGGAGTAGAGCGGATGGTGAAAAGTCATCACAGTCCATCTGCAGGGATTCTCCTTCAACACTTCCTCCAGCCAGAGGGTCTGGCTCTCTGCATAAGATTCGTTCCTCATCATCTCATCGGAGTTAAGGATAACAAATCTCACTCCCTGGTAGTCAACATAGTAAGCTGTCTCCTCGAGTCCTGCCGGTCCGTTCTCCGGAAGTGTAAAGCCCGGCCTCCAGTACCTGTTGAGGTCCCGTTTGCCTCTCACTGCAGGATCATAATGCTCATGATTGCCGGGTGTCGCCAGTACAGGCACCTCGGCATGGATGAAGCCGCCGGCTTCGTGCCATACACCCCACTCCTCATCCTGCGGGATGCCGCCTGAACCTCCGTCTACCAGATCGCCGGAAAATATCATCAGCGAAGCATCGGGCGCTGACCGGTAGGCCTGTCGCACCACCCTTGCATACAGGGAGCTGCTACCCTGCGAATCGCCGAAATATAAAAATGTCAGAGGATCCGGTGCAGCAGATGCAGTTTCAAATGTAAACCACTCACTTACGCCGGCTCCTGACCCTACACGGTAAGCGTACCCTTTGTCCGGAGTGAGTCCTGTAAAATTGACCGAGTGGTATCTTGATACGATTCCGTCACCGGCAACATCAGTATAAGTGCCGGTAACCGTAACCGCGGTATCTGCCAGGCGCACCGTGGGCAGATTCGGGGCTATTTGTGCAACAGATTCACTGACAGTGGTATCGGTTCTCCATGTGACGGCCATTGAGGTTGTTGCCTCTCCGCTGATGGTCAATATAATTCTGTCCGGGTCGGAAGAGGGGCTGTACCTTGAGACTCTCTCCTGCGGCGTCACAGTGCCGGCAGACAGACAAAGCAATAGAATCAGAAATAAGAAGTATCTCATGATGATGTTTTGATTAAAAAACAATTAACTGCATCGGATGGTTGCAAAGATATCGATTTATTTAAATGCCGCGACGATGAGATCCTTGCAGCCATGCCGCTTTTAATTATTTTTGTACAGTTATGAAGGTACTATCCGGACTCGACGTCGTATCACGGCGCATGCCGTCAGGCCTGCGCGACAGGCGAATCGGCATCCTCTGCCACTCGTCAAGCATCACCTCCGATTTCAGGTTTATCACTGAAGTCTTCCACCGCGACAGCGGATCACACCTGGCGGCCCTCTTCGGCCCGCAGCACGGCATCTCAGGACAGACACAGGATAATATGATCGAGTGGGAAAGCACCACCGATCCCGTTCTGGGCATTCCGGTCTGGAGTCTTTACGGTGAACACCGCAAGCCGACGCCCCGGATGCTTGAGGGGCTGGAGGCCTTTGTGGTTGATCTACAGGATGTCGGGGCAAGACTATACACATATATATGGACCGTCAAGCTCTGCATGGAGGCATGTGCAGAAGCAGGCATACCTGTATACATCCTCGACAGGCCGAATCCTGTTGCCAGGGTACAGGCTGACGGACCGGTGCTGCTTGAAGAGTATTTCACATTCGTGGGTGGCGCCTCCATTCCCCTCTGTCATCGGATGACTCTGGGCGAGATGGCCATATGGATCAGGGAGAAATATCTGCCCGGTTGCGAGCTGCATGTGATAACGATGGAGGGATGGAAAAGAGACTCACTGTACAGGGAGACAGGCCTTCCCTGGGTGCTGCCCTCACCCAACATGCCCTCGCCTGAAAGCGCAATGGTATATCCCGGAACGGTACTTGCCGAGGCGCTCAATATCTCGGAAGGCCGTGGCACGGTAATACCCTTTGAACTGACCGGAGCTCCCTGGATCGACAGCCATAAACTTCTCGGTGAGCTGCGAAGCAGAAAACTGCCGGGATGCAACTTCCGCATCCATGACTTCATCCCTACCTTTCACAAATACGAAGGTGAATACTGCAGGGGCATACAGATACACGTGACCGACGCCTCGTCTTTCAGGCCTGTGGCAACTGCCCTGCACCTCTTTGATGCTGTAATAAAGACCTCTCCGCTGAAATCACTGCAATTCAAACAGCCGCCATATGAATATGAGTACCGACTGATGCCCTTTGACATACTGTCAGGCGACAGCCGCATGCGTGAGGTACTCGAAAGAGGCCTTTCCCTCGCGGATGAGATATCACGGTGGGATGTGTCAATTGAGAGTTTTAGGGCTGAATTCAGACAGATGGCTCTGTACGAAGAATAGCATGGTGACGGTTGGGAATATCATCCTTCTGTCACTGATAATCTTTACGGCATCTGTTGTCAGGGGATTTACCGGCTTCGGACTGGCACTGGTGGCTGTACCGCTGTTACAGTTCCTGATGCCGGTCACGGATACGGCTGTCTTTATTGCAATGATCAATTTCATCTTTTCCCTCCTCTATTACCGCCGTTCAAAAAGAGTGATAAGCAACCAGCCGCTGGGATTAATGGCACTGTGGACCGGAGCGGGTGTGGCGGCAGGAGCACTTATCCTCAAATATATAAACCCGGCCTTCATTCAGCTGGGATGGGGGATACTCATCATATTCATTGTTTTTGCACTCTACCGGGAAGTCGACTTTCATATAAGGTCCGACAAAACAGCCATGACCCTCAGCGGCCTCCTGGGAGGATTGCTCTCAGGCGCCACCGGCATTACGGGCCCGCCGGTGGCTGTGATACTCGCCTCATTGAAGACGCCGAAGGAGAAATTCAATGCAGTAATCTCCGTTTTCATTCTTTTCGCCGTCTCCTATGCCCTGGT
This sequence comes from Bacteroidales bacterium, assembly GCA_034004025.1. GTDB lineage: Bacteria > Bacteroidota > Bacteroidia > Bacteroidales > VadinHA17 > SR-FBR-E99. The sequence continues at coordinate 15,996 of JAVEXM010000044.1, read as the reverse complement.
GTTTTACCTGATCTCTGGGCTGGTAAAACAGGAGACCCTCTTCCTGGCACTCTGTTGCGTTCCCGCCCTCCTTGCCGGACTCTACACAGGTGACAGACTGGTGGCGAGGATAAGCCAGAATACATTTACAGGCATTGTATATGTGGTACTCATAATAATGGGACTGATCACTCTCTTAAAGGGTGCGAAGGCCCTCTTCGGAGGTTGGGATAGCATACATTCGGCACTATGACGCTCTTTTCTGACACATACAAAACTATTGACAGTGAGACAAAAGGGCTTTTCAAGGCGAAGGGCAGCAGGTTTATTGCCCATGCCATTCCTGTTTCATCACAGGAGGAGATAAAAAAGAGGCTTGAGGAGCTCCGTAAGGAGTATCATGATGCCAGGCACCACTGCTACGCCTGGGTTATTTCGCCTGACAGGCAGGCATGGAGGGTCAACGATGACGGTGAACCGTCAGGCACAGCAGGCAAACCCATACTTGGCCAGATCAATTCGCGTGAGCTGACAAACATACTTGTGGTGGTGATAAGGTATTTCGGAGGCACACTGCTGGGCGTAAGCGGACTGATAAATGCATACCGCACAGCAGCAGCCGACGCTCTTGACAATGCCACAATAAGTGAACGTCATCTCACTGAGTGCTGGCTCATCACATTCCCCTATGAGGCAATGAATGATGTAATGAAGGTACTTAAAGAAGAGAACTGCGGACAGTCGGCGCACAGGTACACCGGACAGGAGGTGTCGGTGGAGGTCTCGTTCAGGGCCTCCCTGTCGCAGCATGTCACCGAAAGGCTTAACAAGATTAACGGACTCAGGGCAGAGTGGATCCGCACAGCATGAGAAAGTTATTTTTCAAATACTTTTTAACAGCGGGGATATTACAGCAGCAGTTGTCATAAATTTGTACAGACCCGGGCATCAAAAACGCATTTGTATGAAAACCAGAAGTTTAGTATCAATTGATGATCTGACCACCGCGGAGATCATGAAGATTCTTGATCTCGCTGCGGAGTTTGAGAAGGAGCCTATTCAGGATATCCTTCGCGGAAGGGTGGTGGCAACGCTCTTCTTTGAACCCTCTACCCGCACACGGCTCAGCTTTGAAAGTGCCGTTAACAAGCTGGGTGGTAAGGTGATAGGTTTCACTGACTCCTCCAGTTCCAGCGTCACCAAGGGGGAGACTCTGAATGACACTATCAGGACCGTCAGCAATTATGCCGACCTGATAGTCATGCGTCACCCGATAGAGGGAAGCGCGAGATATGCCAGTGAGATATCCACGGTACCTGTCATCAACGCCGGCGACGGCGCAAACCAGCATCCCACACAGACGCTCCTTGACCTCTATTCTATCCTGAAGACGCAGGGCACTCTTGACAAACTGAACATCTGTATGGTGGGAGACCTCAAATACGGCCGTACCGTGCACTCCCTGCTGATGGCAATGTCACGCTGGAAGACCTCGTTCAATTTTGTTGCGCCGGAGGAGCTGATGATGCCTGACGAATACAAACTCTATCTCACGAACCTGGGACTTAACTATTACGAGACATCCAACCTCGCTGAGGTCATAAATATGGCAGACATCATCTATATGACCCGCGTCCAGCGCGAACGGTTCTCGGATCCGATGGAGTACGAAAAGGTGAAAAATGCCTACGTGCTGCATGACAACATGCTCGATGAAACAAAGCCCGGAATGAAGATACTCCATCCCCTGCCCCGTGTCAATGAGATCAACACCGATGTCGACGCCAACACGAAGGCCTACTATTTTGAACAGGCGCTCAACGGGGTCTTTACCCGGCAGGCCATCATAACCACTTTACTCGGACTTAAATAGAAGGTCATGAAGAATGCAAATGATCCGAAGCAATTGCTAGTCAGTGCCATCGAAAGCGGCACAGTGATAGATCACATACCGGCAAAAACCCTCTTCAAGGTAATCAAGATACTGGGACTCGACAGGATTACCAACCAGATAACCTTTGGTACCAACCTCGAGAGCAAGACCGACGGCAAGAAGGCGATCATCAAGATCGCGGGCATGTTCTTCAAGGATGATGACATAAACCGCATTGCGCTGGTTGCGCCGAACGCAAAGCTGAATATCATAAAGGATTACGAGGTGGTTGAGAAGCGTGTTGTGTCAGTGCCTGACACCATCACTGCCATTGCCAAGTGCATGAACCCGAAGTGCATCACCAACTTCGAGAAGGTGACCACACGGTTCAGGGTGGTATCCAAGAAACCTGTGGCGCTTAAATGCCTCTACTGCGAAAAGATCACCGACCAGGAACGGCTGGAGATCATCTGAGACGGTCGTAGGATTTCACCAGTAGCTCGTCCCTGAGAATGGCACGGTGGGCCAGCCATGCCAGTATGGCCGAGACAAGCGGAAAGACTGCCCTGATCGTCCACAGTATCGTAATGTCAATCTTTCTGTCAAACATCACCACATAAAATGCACCCAGGATGAGTGTGCCCAGTGAGAGCAGGAGCACGATCATCGTAACACGCATCTGGAGTCTTCTCTTCCTGTAAAGAAAAAGTGCAACCAGCGCCAGTATGGGAACCACAGCCAGCAGGAAGGTGAGCGGCCACAGACGCTGGAGGATCCTGCCTCCCTCCTCCGCCAGCCCCGGGAAGCCAATGCTGAAGATAGTACCGCTGCCGCTGTCCATCATCACAAGATCACCTGTAAGCATAAGCCCCGACAGAACTGCCACTCCCAGCAGAAATAATGTCTGAATCCTTTGTATCATGTTATATTACAGTTATCTGGCTGAAAACAGCTTTCTGAAATTCTGGTAGTCAAGGTAATATAAAATTTTCAAAGAGAGGCTGTTTGTCTGGGGCATTGAGAGCATATCCCTGAAATTACCGAGAGCATCACTGACTATCACATTTCCCTCGGTGTAGATGGCATTCTTCCAGACCAGGGAGAGTTCACTGCCCGGAGCAAAACGCCAGGTATAGACGACGTCAATATTCAGGAAGTTAGTGTTGACGTCATTGTTTATCAGGATGTCAGGCGTCATTAGCTCCCTCAGGCTGCCGTCATCCAGAAGCTCAAAGTAGCTGTCGTCATAATCGGCCCCTGACCAGTAATGCCTGCCCCTCAGTGTCAGGTAGGAATTTGCGCTGAAAATGAATGCACCTGATACGGTGTTGGTCACTGTTTTTATATCGCGCTTCCCGAAGATTGTCATATCTGCCGGACTGGTCATGACATAGCCTATGTCATTGAACATCTTTTCCATGCTCAGGTTGTAGTCAAATGAGAACCTCCTGTTTACCTTGTATTCAGCCTGGAGCGACCATGCAAAGCCATGCTGGCTGTATTCAGACCTGGCTCTGTAGTATCCGGCCTGAAGCTCGGCATAGATCTTTTTACTCTTGTCAGTGTCGCCACGGAAACCGGCCTCAAAAGCTGCAGGACGGTGATAGAACTTTGACATGTCACGGGTGCGGGGCTCAAAATAGTCATCTTCACCCCAGGGAGTCAATTGCAGGTCAACGGAAAACGACCAGTAGTTCATCAGTATGATCATTTCGCTGAGCTCGACGGAAGTCGAAGTAAATGCACGCGGGTTGTAGAGCTGGTCATAGTTGAGATCAACCGAACTGCGGGTCGTCATGATGCTGCCCCTGGGTTCGTAGGTGTTGTATGAGAAGTCCAGAGAGTGCTCAAGCTCGTTGTTTCTGCGCAGGTATCCCATGTCATTCGGGTCATAGCTGTCGCTCACGACTGAGAAGTCGTAATCGGCGCGGAACTTACCTCCCGTCTTTCCTATGTTCAGACTGACCGAGTGACCCAGTCCGGGATCGGTGTCCGAATAATATTTCTGGCTGAGCGCGGCAGATGCAGAGGCGGAGTAAAGCCTGTTCCTGGTCTTCAGGAGTGTCTCGATGGCGGTTACGTTGGCGGTGTAAAAGTTTTCATCCTTTTCGGCAGCCCTGATCACATTTGTGTTTGCCAGGCTCACATAGGAATCATTATTCAGGGTCTGGTCGATAACCACCATGTTGTAATTGGTCAGAGGCTCAGTCATTATTCTGCGTGTAGCCCCGGTAACCGTATCCCTCAGTTCGGCATACATGCCTGAGGTCACGGCATTGAACAGGCCCACACCCAGCCCGCCGTGCGTTCTTCCTGAAACCTTTGTGGCATTGAGCAGGCTTACCTCCGCAGGGTTGTTTGTAAAAATCTCCCCCGGCTCTGCCATATCATGTACATCACTCACAAGGTGAGGCGTCCCTCCTATCCTTCGTGAGTAAAATATATCTCCCCGGTTGAACAGTTCGGTTCCCTCCATGAAAAACGGTCTCTTCTCATTGTACTGAACCTCATATGGTGTCAGGTTCAGTATGAGGTCATCAGACTGCACCTGCCCGAAGTCGGGGATAAGTGTTGCATCGAGCGTAAAGCTCTCCGAGAGGCCAAGCTTAAGGTCGAGTCCGCCGTTATAGGTGGTGCTCACCCCATGCTGTTCAGAGCCGTGCTCCAGGTAACCGGAGACGTAGGGCACCAGTGACAGGCGCAGCGGCGGTTTTATGTCAGTGATGCCTGTCAGTTCCCCGAGATGAGCTATCGTTCCTCCGAACTCCCTGGTCACGAAGTTCCATGAAGAGGTCTCTCTTATGCGGCGCACCTCACGCCAGAAATTTATACCCCACACCTGGTTAACAGACCTGGAGAACCTCAGTGCCGAATAGGGAATCATGAACTCAGCACTCCATCCATCATTGCCGATGTATGTGCGGCTGTTCCACACTGCATCCCAGGTATCACGGTGCTCCCAGCTGTCACCGGAGGTCAGCTTGTTGTCAATCTGAACGTTTGATGCAGAGACCTTGAACATCTCACCGTTAAGCCCGTCATTGAACGGAGAGATCTCAACATAAAAATGGTCAGCATTTATGTCACCGGCATCCCTCTGGCCCAGCTCGGAAAAAATACTGTCCGGGTAGTCGTCATACATAATGGCTCCCACGTATAGTGCATCGTCGTCGTATAAAACCTTTACCTCTGTCCTGAAACGTGACGGAACGCCGTTATACGGACTGTAGATTACAAAATCCGTTGCTGCATCCGCCTTCTCCCACGCTGTCTCGTCCAGCACCCCGTCAACGGTTATCTCATCATCCATCCTCTGGGCTGCCAGACTCCTCTTCTCCTGCCCGTTTGCGAACCTTACAGCGGAAAAAAGGAGAAGGACCGCGATTAGCATGATCATCTTCATCCGGTAAGTACGAAAAGTGGCAGCAGTATGCTTCATGAGAATTTTTCGGATACGGGTAGCAAATATATTCCACTCGCTCCTGATTCTGATCTTTCCGCAGAATATTAACAATCTTTAACAGCGGCAAAGCCGAAACGTCAGAATGGTTTACGGATCACATTTTTTGTATTTTTGCAGCTTATTGTTCAGGAAAATGAAACCTGCAAGGGCAAAAGTCCACATAAGTAATTGAATGCAATATTTCAGGCAGGTTCCATTTGACCAAGTTTAATAGACAGCCTATTTACGAATGAAAAAGAGTGAACTGATAACCAATGCTGACGGATCAATCTTCCATCTGCACCTGCTGCCCGATGAGATCGCTGACAGGATCATTATCGTGGGAGACCCGGGCAGGGTTGAGACCATTGCCCAGATGCTTGACACGGTACGCGTGCGAAAGATCAACAGGGAGTTCAGTACTGTCACAGGCAGTTACAGGGAAACGGATTTTACTGTAATATCATCGGGGATAGGGACTGACAACATTGACATAGTAGTCAACGAGCTGGATGCGCTTGCAAACATTGATCTCACCACCGGTATGATAAATGAGGAGCCCCGTTCACTCACCTTCGTCAGGCTGGGCACGGCTGGCGGACTTCAGTCCGACCTTACCCCGGGCTCCTTTATTGCCACGGCCAGGGCGGTGGGGTTTGACGGATTGCTCCACTTCTATGAAGGATACGAATGGTTTATCGACCACATGCTTGCCGACGCCCTCGCCGGTCATCTCGAGTGGCCTGACTCCCTTGCATATCCATATGCGGTGGAGGCTGACCCCTTCCTGCTTGAAACCATCGCGGCAGATATAACCCAGGGAATTACGATATCCGCTCCGGGCTTCTACGGTCCGCAGGGACGTCACCTGAGGCTCGAGCCCTTTGACAGGGATATTAATGATAAAATCGCATCTTTCCGGTTCAGGGGGGGGAGGATTACCAATTATGAGATGGAGAGCTCAGCCATCTACGGATTGGCGAAGCTCCTCAACCATAAGGCTCTCACAATATGCGTTGTGATCGCCAACCGGGTCACCGGGGAGTTTCTGACCGATTACAAGCCTGCCGTTAAGTCACTGGCCAGGCAGGTGCTTGATGCACTCAGCTCCTGAATATCTCCAGGATCTCTTTGAGCATTGTTACGGCAGCCTTGCCATCACCATAAAAGCCCGGGTACTGGAGCACTTCACTGCTGTTCATGAAATATTCCCATGCCTCCCTGATCTTGCCGGGGTCTGCATCAGCCAGCCTGACTGTCCCGTTTTTGACCAGCTCCACCCACTCAGTCTCTTTTCTCAGGACTATGCAGGGCTTTGAGAAGAAGTGACTCTCCTTCTGCACCCCGCCTGAGTCAGTGATTATCAGCCGCGCCTTTTTCTCGAGCATAATCATCTCAAGAAAGGAGACAGGCCTGATAACATTGATGAACTGGCTGTCTGACAGAGCCTGGTATAACTCCGGTGCCCTGTTGCGCAATGCTATCATTGTCCTGGGATGCAGCGGCATGACCATGCTGATCTGATTGCTTTCCGCCAGTTCACGCAGGGTACTGAAGATGGCATTGAGCCGCTCCGGGTCATCGGTGTTCATGTCGCGGTGGATGGTGGCAAGCACATACTCATTCTCCGTGAGCTTCAGCCCCTCCATGAAATCTTTCTTCTTCTTCTCTGCGAGGTCAGCATAAAAGAGGCTGTTGTCATACATGATGTCGCCGGTGAGAAATACCCTCGGGTTGTTGATTGTGTAAGGTGCAATATTCTCCGGGCGGAAGCCCTCTGCCATCAGGTTTTTAAAGGCGGTGTTTGTGGGTGCAAAGAGAAGCGTGGAGGCGTGGTCTGCCATTACCCGGTTAAGCTCTTCCGGCATGGCCTTGTTGAACGATCTCATGCCGGCTTCAATGTGAACAACGGGATAATGCTGCTTTGAGGCAGCAATGGCAGCAGCCAGGGTAGAGTTCGTGTCGCCGTAGATGATTACACAGTCAGGCTTCTCGTTGAGTATCACATCCTCAATGCGCTCCATTATCAGTCCTGTCTGACGGCCATGCCTCCCTGACCCGACCTGCAGGTTATGATCCGGCATCCTGATCTCCAGCTCGTCAAAAAAGACCTCAGAGAGCTCACGGTCATAATGCTGACCGGTATGGACAACTATCTCGGTGATCTGATCGGCAAACCCGCCGGCAATGGCGCGACTGATGGCTGATGCCTTGATTATCTGGGGTCTGGCACCGACAATGTTGAGTATCTTCAGCTTATTCATTTCGCATAATTGACAGCCCGTGTCTCCCTGATGACTGTTATCTTGATCTGCCCGGGATAGGTCATCTCATTCTGGATCTTCCGTGCAATCTCAAAGGAGAGACTCTCCGTATCATTGTCTGTCACCTTGTCCGCACCCACTATCACCCTCAGCTCTCTGCCGGCCTGTATGGCATAGGTCTTGGTAACCCCGGGGTATGAGAGGGCAACCGACTCAAGCTCATTGAGCCTCTTGATGTATGATTCGATGACCTCGCGCCTGGCGCCGGGACGTGCTCCGGAGATGGCATCGCAGACCTGTACTATGGGAGCGATGAGTGTGGTCATCTCAGTCTCGTCATGGTGGGCACCGATTGCATTGATAACCTCGGGCTTCTCCTTGTACTTCTCGGCCAGCTTCATACCCAGAACGGCATGCGGCAACTCGGGCTCGTCATCGGGCACCTTGCCTATGTCATGCAGCAGCCCTGCCCTCTTTGCAAGCTTGGGATTGAGTCCCAGCTCGGCGGCCATGATTGCGGCGAGGTTGGCCACCTCACGCGAGTGCTGCAGGAGGTTCTGTCCGTATGATGAACGGTATTTCATCTTGCCAACAAGCCTGATGAGCTCAGGGTGCAATCCGTGTACTCCCAGGTCAATGGTGGTACGCTTGCCTGTCTCAATGATCTCCTCCTCAACCTGCTTCCTTGTCTTTTCAACTATCTCCTCAATGCGCGCAGGGTGTATGCGGCCGTCAGTGACAAGCTGATGAAGTGCCAGACGGGCTATCTCACGGCGAACGGGATCGAAGCCCGAGAGCACGATGGCCTCCGGGGTGTCATCCACGATTATCTCCACACCGGTGGCAGCCTCAAGAGCCCTTATGTTACGCCCTTCACGGCCTATGATGCGGCCCTTGATCTCATCCGAGTCAATGTGGAACACCGTAACAGCATTCTCGATGGCAGTCTCGGCGGCAACACGCTGGATGGCCATCAGCACAATGCGCTTGGCCTCCTTGGTGGCCGTCATCTTGGCATCATCGAGGATCTCGTTGATGTAAGACATTGCATCTGTGCGTGCCTCTTCCCTGAGCGACTCGATAAGCTGGTTCTTTGCCTCATCGGCTGACAGACCTGAAATGGTCTCCAGCTGCTCAACCTTCTGGCGGTGCATCCTCGAGAGCTCCTCATTCTTCTTCTCAAGCAGTTCCATCTGCTGTGTCAGACTCTCCCTGATTGTGTCAGCCTCACCCTTGCGGCGCTGTGCCTCCTCAAGCTTCTGTGAGAGGGTGAGCTCCTTCTGCCTGATCCTGTTCTCAGACTGAGTTATGCGGTTGTTGCGCTCGTTGATTACCTTTTCATGCTCTGCCTTGAGCTGCAGAAAACGCTCCTTGGCCTGAAGTATCTTCTCCTTCTTGATGACCTCGGCCTCAGCCTCCGCCTCACTGATTATCTTACTCTTTCTGTTTCGCAGCATCAGTTGCCACAGGTAAAATGACAATACTGATCCTGCTATCAGGGCCGCCCCGGCAATTGCGAGACAGGCCCCTGATGATATTGCTGCTATGATCATAGTTTTGAATTTATTAGTATAAAAAAACCCGCAGAGTTCCTCCAACTTTTAAAAAACCCCATATCTACATGGTTGAAGCGGCCGTCCTGCTTCGGGCTTCCACTGTCCCGATGAATCGGAATCACGGCGAACCGTGATGAGGCCTGTCCTAGGCAATCCAAGACCAACTCCAAAGTTTAAATTGTTGAGTTTCCAAAACGAATAGAGAAACAATGCGGGCAATATCCTGCTATTTTAAAGAACGCGTATCTACTTTTTTGACAGACAGAGGTTGATCTTCTCAGTCAGCTCCCTCAGCCCCTCCTCGACCGATCTGTCATCCTCCCTCTCCTCTATCTCCATGAGCCTGATAACGTACTGCAGTGCTGCCATAGCCAGGAAATCCTGTGTGTCCTTGTCAACGTAGCGCTGCTTGTACTGCAGCACCTTCTCGTTGATCAGCCGGGCTGCCTTACGGATACGTTCTTCATTTTCACCCTCCACCTTCAACGGATAATATCTGTCGGCCACATTAACCCTGATCGAAAGTTTATCATCCATTGCTATATAATTATCTGTCTAAAAGAGCAATACATTTATCTATCTCCCGCACAAGTTCACTCACTCTCTTCCTTGCCGTTACGGCATCCTCTCCGCTCCCGAGGACCGCCCCCGAGAACTTCGCTCTTTCATATCTTGCTTGAAGCTCCTTTACTTCTTCGTTTTTTTCAGCCAGCTGTTGTTTCACGGCTGACAGTTCATTCCCCAAAGCGGCTGTCAGCTCAACCATTTTCTCATACTCCGAAACCAGGCTTTCCACTGATCTTCTGAGCATTAGATACTCTTCATATCCCTTTGGGTCCATAACTGACAACTATAATACAAAAGTAACGTTTCTTTTACTCTTTTCAAAAAAAGATGGCATTAAGTTTGCCCGTTGGAATCATAACTATAGTTTTGCAAAGAGACGTTTTCACTGAGTTATGAATAAAAGAACTTTACTGCTTGTTACTGCTTTAACAATTGCAAACCTTGTTGGTTCACAGGTGTCGGACCGGAATCTGTTTGTCAGTCCCCTGCGCGACGCCCCTTCCCTCTCCGCCAGCTTCGCCGAGCTCAGAAGCGATCACTTTCACTCTGGTATCGATTACCGGACGGGCGGGGTGACCGGGAAGGATGTTTTGGCTATCGATGCAGGTTACGTTTACAGGATAGCCGTCAGCCCCGGCGGCTTCGGCAAGGCTCTCTACGTCAGACACCCTTCCGGCTACTCGTCGGTCTATGCCCACCTGAGAAACTTCCGCCCCGACATCGAAGAATATGTTGAAAACAGACAGTACGAGATGAAGAGCTTTTCGGTCTCTCTCTTTCCACAGCGCAACCAGTTCCGTGTTGAGCGTGGCGAGGTGATAGCCTGGTCAGGCAATACAGGAGGATCCTCGGGCCCTCATCTCCATTTTGAGATCCGCGACTCGTCGACCGAAGAGCCGGTCAACCCGCTGGGTTTTGACTTCGGTGTCAGCGACAGCAAGAGGCCGGTGATCGACAAGGTGATACTCTACCCTCTCACCCGCAGCTCCACGGTGAACGGCCGGAATGCCAGCCTGACACTCAGAACGGTGCCGGCTGACGGATCCTACGGCATCGCCTCTTCAGAACTGCCCGTCATCGCGGGAGAGACTGGCCTGGGCATCAAATGCTGGGACAGCTTCGACAACAGCTCCAACAGGTGCGGCATATACTCCATAGAGGTATTGGCCGACGGGCTGAAGATCTACAGCTTCACCGCCGACCGCTTCTCATACAGCGAATCCAGGTATATCAACAGCCACATCGACTACGCTGCCAAAGCTTCCGGGAACGAATACATACACAGGTTGTTCATCCAGCCGGGCAACGGACTCTCGATGTATGACGGACATGTCAACAGGGGTATCCTGAGCTTCAGCGACGACAGTGATCATGATATCCGGATTATTGTGACGGACGCCTCAGGCAACAGGTCATGGGTGGCATTCAGGCTCACGTCGCTCCCGAAGCCTGTCATCACCCCTGCCCCGGCAGAGTGCAGCAAAGTACTGCCATACGGCAAGGCCACCGACTTCACCGCTGACGGCATAAGAATCCACTTCCCGGCAGGAGCCTTCTATGATACACTATTCCTGAAATATAATGTGCGTAGCGGCAGCTGTGACCTGCTCTCGTCCATCCATTCAATACATAATGAGACTGTGCCGGTCCATGACAGATACAGGCTCTCCGTCAGGCCTGACACGGTTATTCCCGGCAAGGAGGATAAACTCTGCCTGGCAACGGTTGACAGCAAGGGCAAACCCTCATTCTCGGGAGGCAGTTTCAGTTACGGTTACGTGACCGGTGATGTCAACAGGCTTGGTGATTACGCCGTGGCCATAGACACCGTCGCGCCGGTGATAAAGCCTTCGTTTGCGAAGGGGGCAACTCTTACCGGTAAACGGCTGTTCACAGTGACGATCACTGATGAATTCTCCGGTATCGGAAGCTACGAGACCCTTATTGACGGCCAGTGGTTTCTGGCCGAGTACGACGCCAAGAACAACCTGCTCATTTACAGACCCACCGATTCCCGGCTGAAGCAAAACAGCCATCATACAATGGAACTCACGGTCAAAGACAACCGTGGCAACAGTACTGTACTGAAGAGTGAATTCAGGTGGTAATCCGTGCAGCCCGACGAAATCAATACAAAACTTCTCTTACGGAAGCGTTATTCCGTACAGAGTCCGTACCACGTAATAGTTTTTCGGTACCAGCTCCCTCTTAGAAAAGCCTCTCAGGGTAGAGACCCTCGTCAACCATCTTCCTGATGCTATCCACCACAAAGGGTTTGTCCTCCCTGTAGGTAACACCGAACCAGTGGCTGTCGCTCCTCAGTATCTGGATTGTTATCTCACCCTTCTTGACGAATTTGTCAAGTGATGTTGGTATGTCAAGCTCGGCCTTTGGGTCGTCAATCCTCTCGTCAAGGAAATTGCTGAACTCCATATTAAGGTATTTGTAAACCGAGGGTTTAAACCCGAAGAGGTTCATAGACACTATCTCGTCACCGGTGTACTGCCTCTCATTGCCTTCTCCATCCGGAGCGAAGACGCCGTCAGGCCTCTTCTCTATTCCACGCGTCTCCACCATGTGCTGAAGCAAGCCTTCTTCACTTACCTTGCATATGCCCCTGTTGACATGTCCATGGTCCGAAAGGGTGTTGCCAAGCCTGTAGCCCACGATGCAAAAATTGGTATCATCACTGTCCTCTGTCAGGAATCTGTAAAGCACCTTGAAGGCATCATAACCATAATAGTCATCGGCATTGATAACTCCGAAAGGCTCGTGTATCTTCGGTTCGGTGACCAGGATGGCGTGGCTGGTACCCCAGGGCTTCTGACGCCCCTCGGGAACCTTGTATCCGGCAGGAAGATTACCCAGCTCCTGGAAGACATAATCTATCTCGATCACATCACTGAGCCTCTGCACAAATGTCTCTTTGAACTGCTCCTCAATATCGCGGCGGATCACAAAGACTACCTTGCCGAAACCAGCCCTTTTAGCATCGTAAATTGAATAGTCAATGATCGTCTCTCCGGAGGGACCGACCTGGTCAAGCTGTTTGTTGCCACCATATCTGCTGCCCATCCCGGCAGCCAGTACCAATAACGTAGGTTTCATCATATTAGTTTTTTAATTCATAAGGTATGATGCAACACCCATATTATAAATTCCATAACTGTCACGTTTTGGGAATGATGGGTGTTTCATTTTTTTAATCTTTTAGGTAACACAATATTATCTAAATAATATGTACTTTCAAAGCCTTGATCTGAAGAATTGTCTTTTCTGGTAGAAATATGCGTCGACTCCGTGGAGTCTGCAATTGTTGCCGAAGCTGCCGGAGCAGGCAGAATTGAGCTTTGCTCAGCCCTTGCCGAGGGAGGAGTCACTCCCGGTGCCGGACTGATGGAGGCTGTACGGAGCAACACCTCAATCAAAATGCATGTGCTGGTAAGGCCCAGGGGCGGGGATTTTCTCTACAGCGACAGGGATTTCGGTGTCATGCGGCGCGATATAGACACGGCCGGAGAGAAGGGTGCAGAGGGTATCGTGACCGGGATCCTCATGCGCGACGGCAACGTGGACATGGAGCGTACTGCCCTCCTTGTCGATTACGCGGCTCCCATGAGCGTCACTTTTCACAGGGCATTTGATATGTGCCGCGACCCGCTTACTGCACTGGAAGATATTATCTCCACGGGTGCCCAACGGATTCTTACCTCCGGTCAGGCAAAAACAGCCATTGAGGGAAGCCAGCTGATCAGAAAACTGCGTGATGTCTCGCACGGCAGGATCACGATCATGCCCGGGGGTGGAATAGACGAATACAATATAGCCCTGCTGGCATCCGCCACCGGAGCTTCGGAATACCACATGTCGGCCCGGCGCCAGAGAGAGAGCCTGATGACATTCCGGAGAAAAGGGATCTACATGGGCGACCCCCGCCTGCAGTCGGAATACATCATCAAAACAGCCGATGAAGAGAGGATCAGGTCTGTAATTATGATTCTTAAGGGTATTGTTTTTTAATTAAAGATGTTATTTTTGATGCCTGTCACCTCGCTCCGGTGAGAAAAACGGAGAGGTAAATATTTATTGATCAAATATTTAAATTAATAATACATAATTATGAAAAGGATCACCGCAATGATGATGAGTCTGCTTATGCTCCTGATGCTGACATGGGAGAATAGCAGGGCCTGCACCAATTTTCTTATTACTAAAGGGGCCTCAACGGACGGATCAACAATGATCACCTACTCCGCTGACTCCCACGTTCTCTATGGAGAGCTCTACTTCTGGCCGGCAATGAAGTATAAGCCAGGGACTATGGTCGATGTATACGAATGGGATACGGGTAAATTCCTGGGCACTATAGAACAGGCACCTGAAACCTGGTCTGTTGTCGGAAACATCAACCAGCACCAGGTTGCAATAGGTGAAACAACATACGGCGGCCGCAGCGAGCTCCACAATCCTGACGGCATCATAGATTACGGAAGTCTTATCTACATTGCTCTCCAGCGTTCGAAAAACGCCCGTGAGGCAATCCGCAACATGGTTCTGCTGACGGAGAAATACGGCTACTGCAGCTCCGGAGAATCATTTTCAATCTCAGATCCGAATGAGGTATGGATTATGGAACTGATTGGCAAGGGTCCCGGCAAAAAAGGCATGGCCTTTGTTGCACGCCTGATTCCTGACGGATACATCTCGGGCCATGCCAACCAGGCAAGGATAACCACCTTCCCGCTGGCAGACGGCAAAACATCCATCACAGTAGCTGATATCGACAAGATATCAGACCCGGCTGTTGAGACCGTCTATGCTGCTGACATGATGGACCTGGCCCGCGAAGCCGGATGGTACAGCGGCACAGATGCCAACTTCAGTTTCAGTGATGTATTTGCACCGGTGGATTTCAGCGGAGCACGCTTCTGCGAGGCCAGGGTCTGGGCTGCCTTTAACAGGGTCAATGAGTCAATGGGCGAGTATGTTGACTACGCAATGGGATACGACCTGAGCCGCAGGATGCCGCTATGGATCAAGCCTGACAGAAAGCTCAGCGTTGCGGATGTGATGGGACTCATGCGCGATTACTACCAGAATACGCCCATGGATATGACAAAGGATGTCGGCGCAGGACCATACCTCAGCACCGTAAGATGGAGACCGATGACCTGGAGCGTCGACGGTAAGAATTACCTGCACGAGAGAGCCACCTCAACACAGCAGACAGGATTCTCATTTGTCACCCAGTCGCGCAGCTGGCTTCCTGACCCCGTGGGCGGCATAATCTGGTTCGGCGTTGATGACACCTATTATACAGTCTACACCCCGATGTACTGCGGCATGACCGAGATCCCTCACTCCTTTGCTGTGGGCAACGGCAATATCATGACATACAGCGACGATGCAGCATTCTGGGTCTTCAACGAAGTCACCAACTTCGTATACACCCGCACCAGCGATATGACACCTGACCTGCAGGCCAAACAGAAGGAGCTGGAACAGAAATATATCGCCGAAATCGCCGAGATCGACAGGCAGGCTGCAGAGCTGTTCAAAGGCACCTCCAGGTCAGCCGCAAAAAAGGGAACCGAACTGATAACAAAATACTCGGTGGAAGTCGGAAACAATACGGTGAAAGAGTGGAGAGAGCTATATAAGCACCTGTTTACCAAATATATGGATGGCAATATTAAGACAAAAAGAGAGCTTAAGGAGGGCTATAAATACATAGCACCGGAGGTAAAACAGCCCGGTTATCCCCAGGATTGGTATATGAGAGTAGTCCTCGACGCGGGAGAGAAGCTCAGGATGCCGGACGGTGGTGGTCACTGATCTGTTTTGTCTGTAATTATTAATTTGCAGATAATAAAATTTATTTTGTACCTTTGCGACCTGTTTTAAAAGAGTAGAGATCATAAATTTATTTTCGCAATGGACTTAATGAAAGTAGTTGAGAAGGAGTACGCCAGCAGCAATGAGTTTCCCAAATTCAAGGCCGGAGACACGGTTACGGTGCACTACAAGATAAAGGAAGGCAACAAGGAGAGGGTACAGCAGTACCGCGGAGTAGTCATTCAGAGATCAGGTGGTGCTGGCCTGACGGCTACCTTCACAGTGCGCAAGATGTCAGGAAACATCGGCGTTGAGAGGATCTTCCCGGTGGCCTCACCCTTCATTGACAAGATAGAAGTGAACAAATACGGAAAGGTGCGCAGGGCACGCATCTTCTACCTCAGAAATCTCACTGGCAAGAAGGCCCGCATAAAGGAAAAAATCTTCTAGTCATTAAAATTACAAACGGGAGGGTGTCTC
>JAVEXM010000043.1:0-21932 GCA_034004025.1 Bacteroidales bacterium | reverse complement strand
GAAGCCCGTACCAGTGATGCCCGTTGGCAAAGTCGGTGAGAGTGCTCCCTCCTGTGATGAGAGCCTCGCGGTCACGCAGGTAGGTCAGCCGCGCTTCAATGATACCCTTGAAGGGATCAAGCCAGGGATCAATATCGTAGAACATGTTTCCGGTAACCAAATCTTCTTCCAAGATACAAAATTGAGATAATTTCTTACCGGTGGTTATTCTTTTGAAATCCGTATAATTTTCCCGGCAGAAATTATCCTGCCCTCCTCGTTGACCAGGTTTACGGTGATACGGCATTCAGGAGCATCATCAGGAGAGGTGAGGGAGCAGGTTATGCTGCCACTGCCTTCACTCTCAAGCGATCCGTTCCAGTAAATGGTATTCCTTAGATCGGGTATGCGGTTCTTCTTTTTCACCGGATCTGTATAATCGGGTGAGATGAACATGACAGGCTGATCATGCATCGTGAAGGAAGTTCGCAGTCCTGTGGCCGGCAGCCGGCTCTCACTGTAATTCCCTTCTCTGGTTAAAACATTGAGTATTCCGGGAAAGACGATATCACCAAAGAGATAGTTCCCGTATATGATGTCAATCTGCTTTACATGACCGGGATCGAGGCCGAGGACAGTCTCTGCATCATCAACCGGGACCTGGTCAATGAACATGGCAGGTGATCTCTTCATCACCTGGTCCCACAGGATATATCCCCCCTCTTTTCTGTCTGTTCTGACGGCAATTCGGTTAACGAGCTCAAAGAAGATCTCTCTCATTGATGAGAGAGCGATATAGTCTTCAAGTACAAGTTCGAGGTCAGGGTTTCCATAAAACCTCCTTCTGACACCTTTACCTTCTTCCTCGCGTCTGTTGCTCAGGGTATCGTTTATTCCGTAGATTTTCCTGACCTGGTACCTGTCAGTCATCCTGCCTATTTCGCCGTTAAGGCTCTTCATGGGGGTTGTGTCAGCCATGAACAGGGTTGCCGGCTTAATTTCACAATAGCTGCTCTCGATCTTCAGGGGGTGTGCTTTCCCGGGGTCACTTATCCTGATAATTATGTCGTCCGGCTCATCCTTTCTCTCCAGGAAAAACACAAATCTGCCTGAAGAATCGCTCACGGAATACTGGAACGAGTGTCTAAGACCCCATGAAACCAGGAATGCGGTTAGTCTTTCTTCATCCGGCAGGATGGGAGGGTTATTGAGGGACGCTGTCAGTCGGCGGCCGTACTTTTCTTCACTATAAACAGGAGGTTCCCAACCTCCGCCGGCAACAGCGTGCCAGTCGATCCAGTTGCTCTTTATGCCCAGCAGGAAAATATTCTTCTTGTCTGCACTGAGACCGGCGAACAGGGGTGCCGACCCAGGTGAAAAACCCTCATGAATGAATTCGGATCCGAGCAGGAGGTAGTCACTGGCATTAACAGGCCTTTCCGCAGAGGTGAATGCCGCAACGGAGATGCTTCCATGGAGACTCCCGGCGGCCAGGGGTCCTGCGGCCGGATCTGAGATCTCAATGCTTACGAACTCACGGCCGGAAAAGATTCCGCTGACGGCAATCGCCAGCTTCTTCTCTTCACGCGGAGGAATGAAAATATACCGTTCAGACTGGAAAGCACCCTCACCGTCAAAAAGGGCTATATTGTTAATTCCTTCTGCCAGCTGATTACATGGAATTGTTATGCGGTATTCTTCCTTCCATTCCGCAAGATGACGGCTGAAGAGTATTTTCCCCCTTGACTGGATCAACAAATGCCCTCCCGCTTTATAGCTATCGCCATCCCCCGCATTTTTACGCATCTCCACCGTTACTTCATCAGGCGCATCCACCGATACTCTGAGTCCTGCACCGCTTTTTGCAGCTGCCGGCAGGGCAAATCGCCTGTCCGAACCATCGGGAGTAATGAAATAGGTTTCTCCCGGCTCAGGAGTAAGCTCAAATGAACCGATTCCGGTGCTGTCCACTACTATATCCCCGACGACCTCACCCGTGGCATTGGAAAGTACTGCCCTGCAGCCTGTGGGATAACCGTACCTGTTCACTGCCGAAATCCCCACAACATTTTCTGCGCCACTGATAAGTCTTCCGCCTTCAGGGTAGAAGCGGACTTCATATGGCGGGTCATTCCTGAACTTAAGCGAGGTAAAAAAATCGACGAATTCTTCCCGGAACGGATTAGCTATCGTTATTTTCTTCATAAAGCAGCCGTAAGGCATGTAGTTCTTCATCACAGAGGTATATGCCCTCAGGAGGTAGGAGCCGGTCACAAGACTGTCGGGAAGAAAAAGCTGTGATTCCCCCCTGCCCGCAACAATGCTTACTGTGGCCTGTGCCACCGGATTGCCATGAAAATCGAGCAGCTCTGCGTAGACATAACTGTCGATTACCTTATGCCTGAGGTCAGGATAGGAGATTAGCCATGGTCTGATCCTGACTGTCTCTCCCGCAACATAGCTCTCCCTGTCGGTGTGAAGCCAGATCTCCTCAAACGGATTGGTCCGGCAGTAACGGTCAAGGTTATCGGCTGCCGGGCTGCTGCTCACTGACCGTCCTCCGGAAGACTCTGATCTCACCTGCTGCCCTCTTGCTGGCATGAAAGCCGACATAAGAGCAACCGAAAGAAGGGTCAGCAATATTTTTCTAATGCTGTTCATCAAACAGTGAATGATATATAGTTTTCCGGTCGGGATCGTCCCAGTATTCCGGCCTCAGGGCTGTTCCCACAAACGCACAGTCAATGCATTCCCGGTGTACTGTCAGGATATACTGAGGCGGAGTGGGCGGCTCCCACCATTCCGCGAGAATATATACCCCGGATCCGTAAAGCGACGCGTCATAGTCTCTGACCGGGATTGTATCTGCACGGCAGTAGGCGAAGAAATCAGGGAACTGTGTGTAGACATTCTCAATAAAGAGCCTCCTGTCAGCGACTGATGAAGCGCCGAAGAAGCCCAGCGCTTCGGTCCCGGGACTGTCAACACATTTTATGTTTCCCTTTATGGCCCCCGGGATGGCATCATAGAGACCACCTGCCTCCAAAGTGTTTTTCCTTAAATTGTCACGGTAAATGAACTCATCCTCGCTGACTGAATATTGTCTCACCAGGATGCTGTATTTCACAATCAGCCTGTCAGTCTCCCTGGTGATGAAGGTGACAGGATGTTTTATAACCCGGCTGTTGGTAAGTGACGAAGTGCTCAGGATGTTGATATCTGCAGATGTTGCGGATTTCCAGCAAATTCTGTTTTTTATGAACTCATTGTCATAGGGATACCTGATCTCCCAGGTCTCGGTAAAGGACCACATGTAAAACCTGCACTTTCCTGAAGGATCATATGAGTCGAGATAAACCTGGTAGCCGTAGGTTGACTCTCCCGGCTTGTAGAATTCATTGTATTCAGGACCGGCATATACTGAATCTATTGAAGGAACCGGGGTCAGCTCCACAGGTTCCGATTCATATGCCTGGTTTAACCCTTCAACATGCAACGTGTATTTCCGGCCTGCAACGGCCCTGAACTCCGTTGAGTCAGAGAGATATCTCCCGTCACGGTAATGGGTGAAGAGATATTCGTTCCCCACATCATCCGAGACGGTGACAAGGTATCCGCTTACCTGGGGAGTGACAGTGGAGCTGTTGAGAGGCTGCAACCATGATATCCGTACTTCATATCTTTCACTCCTGTCGGTCACCCGGCCTTCAATAACTATTGAGTAACTCTCTTCGCTTATGTCAGGAAAAAACTGGGTAACGCAGCCTGTAACAGCAGCCAGCATCAGAACCAATATTGATATTACCTTTTTCATCGCCATTGTCAGAAGTCAAAACTGTAGGTTACGGTCGGGATGGCCCGGGCAAAGACTGACAGCCTGTAGGCGTTGACTGTTTTACCGTTGATGATAAAGTATTCAGAGTAGACATTCGGCCGGCTGAGAAGGTTGTAACAGGAAAAGGTCCATGAAGGGTTCATGAGCTTCTTCGATTTCAGATTGCCCTTGAGACGAAGTGAGCCGTCCATCCTGGAGTAATCGGGGATCCGGTACTTGTTTCTGTCGGAGTAATGAATCACAGGCAGCCCTCCTGACTCGTAGTATCCGGTGGGATATGTTATGGGTCGTCCGGTGTTGTATACATAACTGAGGGCAAAATTGAGCCTGCGTGAGATTGTATAGTTTAAACTCGCAGAGAGGTCATGCGGTTTGTCATATGAGGCCGGGAACCATTTGCCGGAGTTGACGGATTCACTCTCAAATTCACTCAGGGTACGCAGCATGATCCTTGAATATGTATAGCTGCAGTGCCATGTGATTTTCCCGTATGACTTCCTGAACATCAGTTCAATACCATAGGCGCGTCCCTCAACATTGACAATATCCTTTTCTATGCTTTCATTCATTGTAAGCACCGTTCCTGCCTTGAAATCGATCATGTTGCGGATCGGCTTGAAGTAGATCTCCGCTGAGAGCTCGAGGTTGTTCCACGGAATGGTGCTGTAGAAACCTGCCGAATACTGATTGGCCACCTGTGGACTTAGGTAGTAGTCGGACATCTTCCAGGTGTCAGTTGGAGCGATAGACACACTGTTGGTCAACAGGTGGAGGTATTGTCTTGTCCGGGTATAATTCAGCTTCAGGGAGCTGGCGTCGGAGATCATGTAATTGAAGGAGACTCTTGGTTCCGGGCCGGACCAGGTTTTCAGAACAGTTCCAGGACCGAAGGTCAGCGTGTCATTAATTGTTGCGCCACTCCTGGGCAACCCCGGTTCATAGAGTCTGACACTGCCCGGACCCAGTGCCAGGAACAGCGAGTATCTGAGTCCGAGACTCAGGGAAAACCTCTCCGAGAGGTTCATCCTGTCTTCGATCCAAAGAGCGTTTTCCAGTGCCATTTCCTGCCCGATCGTCTCGGGTCTGACCAGCGACTGTCTGTCGGCTGGCTGAAAATTGCCTGGCAGAACCGAGTAAAATCCCATCTCGGCTCCGGCATTAAGCTCGTGGATGCTGCCGGCAGCCCAGTTCAGATCTGCTTTCAGGTTGGTGAAGCTTATATTGTAGTTCAGATCGAAGGCTTTCTCCATGACAGAGATGCTGCTCACATTGTATCTGTAATTGCTGGTAGCCGCAGTTACAGAGAGTTTCTTGCTTCCGTCCAGTGAGCGGTTCCATCTCAATGAAGCGATGGTGTTGCTGTAACTGTAGGTTGTATCACTGTTGAGTCTGAAGGCATCGAGGCTTTGATACCCTGATAGTTCCAGGCTGTTCTTCCCGTCAGGCTTCCAGACGATCCTGGCGTTGAGGTCCTGAAATGAAGCCCTGCTCCTGTTCAGCAACGGATAGTCGACGATATTCATAACCCAGTTAGAATAGGTACTTCTGGCTGCAACGAGTGCAGACATTTTTTCCTTAATCAAAGGGATATCCAGGGTTATGTGGGCTGCAATGGGACTTATGCCGGCCTTTCCGGTGAACTCCCTGTTGCCGGCGTCGCGTGGAATGATATCCATTACGGAAGAGAGCCTTCCGCCGTAACGTGCAGGCATCCCTCCCTTATACAGCTGCAGGTCCCTTATGACATCGGAATTAACTGAAGTAAAGAAGCCGAAAAAGTGTGAAGGGTTGAACAGGGGCACACCGTACAGCAGTATCAGATTCTGATCCGAAGCTCCTCCTCTTACATTGAAACCCTGTGATGCCTCTCCTACGGTTTTGATTCCCGGAAGGATCAGGATATTCTTGAAGATGTCAGTCTCTCCCAGTGAGCTGGGCATAAGCCGGAAGGTGGCCATATTGACCATCTCAACCCCTGTCTCAAGCCTCCTGAGGGCATCATTTTTGCGTGCCGTTATCACTGCACCCTCAATGGGAATGTAATCCTCAGCCATATCTATGTCGAGTCTCCCGCCACCGTACACCCGGGCCGTGATGTTCGCCTCCTTCATGCCCAGAAAGGAGAATCTGATATTGTATGATCCTCTCGGAAGGTTTACCACATAGAATCCGTTGGCATCAGTTGCGGTGCCCTGTGCCAGTTCAGCTATGAATACCGTTACTCCGTTGAGAGCTTCACCAGTGCTCCTGTCCCTTACATATCCGGTTATGCTGGTACTTCCCGTTCTGCCCTTCTCTGAGGGATTTCCTATTTCATAGATTACATATTCGCTGGCGACCGGGCGTTCATCTTCATCATGGTCCTCCCGGGGGGTCAGCCAGCTGTCAGAGGTGATAATTTCGGATGCGAAGGTTTTGACCCTATAATCCTTCGTGATGATGATATTGCTGTTGTCAAACATGTACCAGAGGCCTCTGCCTGAGAATAACCGGCCCAACAGTTCACTCAGAAGGGGTTCTTTCCCCATATCGGGCATTGCAAGATCCTTTATCCACTCTTCCTTGAAATAGAATCTCACCGGGTTACGTGCCTCGGTCTGTACAACAAATTCCGGGAAAGCAGTACCCGCGTAATCCCAGTCAATCCTCACTTCCCGTGCCTGACCGACAGCGCTGTATGTCAGGGTCAGACATACCAGAAATATTATGGTCCGTTTGATCATCTTTCTGACAGGGAATCGTAATATTCAAGGACGGGGATGATTGAGGCGGGGTTTTGAACATTGATCCAAAGGCCCTGTTCGCGGATGAAATGACGGATCTCATCCTTCCGGTCCGCGAGAGCAGTGAAAAGATCCCTCCTGTTACGGAGCCTGAGAAAGCGTTCATTGTCCACTATATAATCAGAGTGTTCCTCCTGAAATGTATCATTGCTGTTATCAATGGTGATGGTCTTGATCTCTTTGATGTGTTTTCTTACCAGCGTAAAGCTTCCGTCGTACAGTATCTGGCAATATCCCATTGCTCCAAAGTACCTGAAGGTATAGTCACTATCCATATAGCTGATGGTGAAGCTTTCGCTGTTCTCCGGCGGTGGTTCGATGAAGAGTCCGGGGCTGATCATCAGCACAACCCGGTCATTGTAAATGTCATACCACATCAGCTGGTCAGCAAAGGTCCGTCCGTCAATGGTTATGGAACCGGGCGCAAGGGCTTCGGTAAGGAAGAACTCATGTCCTGTGATATTCTGATATTTTTTTATCCAGATCCTTCCGTTTTGGAGCTTCTGCCGTAGCCAGAGCGTGTCCTGGATGTTTCCGGTCTGGTGACTGGCAGAGACCGCGTTGGTATTCAGGCAGAGGAAGAGGACAAAAGATACTGATTGAATCAGTCTCCTTTCAACAATTCTTTTCCCCTTCATTTCATCTTGTTATAAGAAATACAATAATAGCAATAAATTTGCAGTCGGAACCTTCAGCCATGAATACTCACAAGGGATATACCGGTCTTCGTCTGAGAGAGCCCGTGGTCACCATGGGCGTCTTTGACGGTGTTCACCTGGGGCACCGCACACTGTTGCACCGGGTGGCGGAGGAAGCCGCCAGGCGGG
Organism: Bacteroidales bacterium; assembly: GCA_034004025.1. Taxonomy (GTDB): domain Bacteria; phylum Bacteroidota; class Bacteroidia; order Bacteroidales; family VadinHA17; genus SR-FBR-E99. The sequence goes on along the minus strand of JAVEXM010000043.1, from coordinate 14,508 downwards.
GCTCTGATGCCGTGGCTGTCACCTTTGATCCCCACCCGCGCATTGTCCTTACCGGCGACCCTTCAAATCTTCGCTTCCTTACAGACATCGGGGAGAGGATTGACCTGTTGCGTACAACGGGCATTGACCACCTGGTGATAATACCTTTCACGCATGAGCTAAGCCGCATGACCGCCTGTGAGTTTGTTGAGGAGGTGCTATTCAGGCACCTGGGTGTGAGCCATCTTGTGACAGGATTTAACCACCATTTCGGAAACAGACACCAGGGCAACAGCAGCACTGTCAGCGAGTGTTCCGCAAGGCTTGGATTCACTGTCTCAAGAGAGGAGCCTTTCATGATTGACGGGGAGGCGGTCAGCTCCACCGGCATAAGAAGGGTTTTGGAGAGGGGAGAGGTTAAGAATGCCGCGACTATGCTAGGCTATGAATACTCGGTAAGGGGCAGGGTGGTCTCAGGAAAACGGATAGGCCGCAACATAGGTTTCCCGACAGCGAATATCTCCCCGCAATTCCGGTATAAGCTGATACCCGCGTCAGGTGTCTATGCCGTGGAGGTGATGGTAGAGGATGGCCCGCAGTGGCACATTGCCATGCTGAACATAGGGCAGAGGCCTACAATGAAGGAGAGCGACGGACAGAGCACCATAGAGGCACATATCATTGACTTCGGATCAGATTTGTACGGAAAGAATGTGACCGTCAGGTTCCGTGAGAGATTGCGCGATGAGATGAAGTTTGAGAATGTTGATGCTCTTGTGGCGCAGCTCCAGAGGGACAGGGAGATAACGATTGCACTGCTGAAACCATGAACAATATTCACTCTTTTTAGTTATCTTTGCAGACCTAAAAAATCAGATATATGTCATTCATAAACCATGATCTTCCATACAAGGTAAAGGATATCGGATTGGCCAGCTTTGGCCGCAAGGAGATTGAGATTGCAGAGAAGGAGATGCCCGGACTGCTCTCACTCAGGAAGAAGCATTCGGCTTCAAAGCCCCTCAAGGGTGCCAGGATCACAGGATCACTGCACATGACCATCCAGACGGCTGTGCTGATAGAGACACTGAAGGAGCTTGGTGCCGATGTACGCTGGGCGAGCTGCAATATCTTTTCGACACAGGACCATGCCGCAGCAGCCATTGCAGCAGAGGGCATACCGGTCTTTGCATGGAAGGGTGAGACACTGGAGGAGTACTGGTGGTGCACGGCACAGGCGCTCTCATTTCCGGACGGGAAGGGACCCCACCTTATTGTGGACGACGGCGGTGATGCATCGCTGCTGGTGCACATGGGGTACAAGGCTGAGAATGACCCGTCGACACTTGATGTCACTCCCGCAAGCAGGGAAGAGGGTATCATACTCAGCACCCTGAAGAGTATACTGGCGGAAGATCAGACCAAATGGCAAAGGACGGTCAGGGAGATGAAAGGTATCTCAGAGGAGACAACCACCGGTGTGCACAGGCTCTACCAGATGCTTGAGGCCGGCGAGTTGCTCGTGCCTGCCATAAATGTGAATGACTCTGTCACCAAAAGCAAGTTTGACAACCTGTACGGCTGCCGTGAGTCACTCGCCGACGGCATCAAGAGGGCTACGGATGTGATGATAGCAGGCAAGGTGGTTGTAGTATGCGGATACGGTGACGTGGGAAAGGGATCGGCACGCTCAATGCGGTCATACGGTGCCAGGGTGATAGTCACCGAGATAGACCCCATATGCGCACTGCAGGCTGCCATGGAGGGATTTGAGGTCAAGACGGTGGAGGAGGCTCTTCCCGAAGCAAATATCTTTGTGACCGCAACGGGGAACCGTGATGTCATCACGATAGAGCACATGGAGAAGATGAAAGACCAGGCCATCGTCTGCAACATCGGGCACTTCGACAACGAGATCCAGGTAGATGCCCTCAATGAATACAAGGGTATCACAAAGATCAACATCAAGCCCCAGGTTGACAAATACCTGTTTCCTGACGGTCATGCAATCTTCATGCTGGCAGAGGGCAGGCTGGTGAATCTTGGCTGTGCCACGGGGCACCCGTCGTTTGTCATGAGCAACTCATTCAGCAACCAGATGCTTGCACAGATCGATCTCTGGACCAACAACTACGAAATAGCCGTTTACAGGCTTCCGAAACATCTTGATGAGGAGGTCGCCCGCCTTCACCTGGCACAGCTGGGAGTGCATCTTACGAAGATGAATAAGAAGCAGTCCGACTATATAGGCGTGCCCCCTGAGGGACCCTACAAGCCTGATCATTACAGGTACTAGGGAAGGTTATTCCCCGGGCGTGGAGGACTCTGCGAGCCTGGTCATTACAGGTACTGGTGAACACTGTTTCAGTGGGGGATGCTGCAAGCCTGTTCATTACAAATGCCGGAGAATACTATCTCCTGTTCCAGACCCTTACTGAGCTGCCGCTGAAGGCTGTGCGGTAGTTCTTCAGGTAGTATTGTCCCGGACCGGAATAAGGCTGGCCTGATGATACCAGAGAGTAGTTTGTGGTGCATCGCGGGCATACTGCAAATACCCCGTCAATATCGACTGCCACGCTGGCATCTTCAGTGACATAACAGTGTGGACAAGTCCGGTCATAGGCATAATATTCAAACCCCTGAAACCCCGTGTTGTATATGATGACACCGTTGCCGTCAAAGCCTCCCGTACCCAGGCCCAGGTGCCTGTGCGACGAGGATAGGACAGCGCTGGTGCCGGGGGCGTAAAAAAGATCAAAAAATTCGGGGTCGGAGGCGAAAACCGTGAAATCGACTGTTATGTCAGGGATAACTTCATTTTTATCACGGTTGCATGCCGTTATGAACAGCATGGTTGCGGTGATGATGAAAAAAAGCCTTATTTTTATACCTGACATATCTGAATCAACGTTTGTAAAAATAGTTAATTCTGTGTTGTTAGTCGCAACTGCGTAACGAAATGAATTTCACAATAGTATTTTTAAGGTTTCTGGTTGTGGCGGGAGTGCTCCTGTTTGCCGTTCCGCCTGACGAGTGTCAGGCTCAGCGAAATGCCACCCGCAAGTTTGAAAAGGAGAGCTTCGGGAAGACGCGAAAGGGTCCGCAGTCAGATGACAGGATCAAAGCCCGAGGTGCGGCTGCCAGGGCGATGAAGGAGCAGGAGAAGAAGGAAGCCAGGCGCGACAGGGAGGATGAGAAGGCCCTGAAAGAACTGCGGCGGCAGCATTATGAAAGCCAGAGTGAAGCCACGAGGGAGAGGATGGATAACAACAGCCGCATAACGGAAGAGAGGTATAAGGCCAAAAAGCTGAAGACGAAAAAGGAGCAGAAAAAGCCTGACCTGAAGAAACCGGTTCAGCCCAAGCCCCCGAAGGATAAGAAAAAGGTCAAGACAAAAGACCCGAAGAAACAACCTAAACTGAAGCAGTACAAGATAAAAAAATATTGAAGCTATGGAAGATATAGGCGGTCTCATTTTTTATGTCATACTGGCGATAATTGCCATTGCCGGATCTGTGCAGAGCAGCAGCAAAAAGAAGAAGGCCTCGGCAGGGAAGCCGTTTCCTCCCAGGCCTGACACCACCGTAAGAAGCCAACCACAGCCGCCGCCGCAGGCAAGGCCACGGCCGCAATACAAACCGATAGAACCACTTGATGAAGGCAACTATGAGGAGCCTCTGGCCAAACAGTTTGCCGGCGAGGGGTCAACGGCCGCCACCATGGCTGAGGCCTTCGCCTCTGAGGGGTCATTGTCTCGAAACAAGGCAGCAGCCTTCGCCTCCGAGGGGTCATTATCGCGAAACAGGGCAGCAGCATTCGCCGGTGAGGGAGTGTCGGCACTGGCTGATCTGTCGAGGCAGGACTTTATCCATACTGAGATCTCTGACAGTGAGATAGGGGATGCCCCGGAGTATGATTACAATGCCGCAATCCTGGATGACCTCATTGACGGATTTGACCTGAAAAAGGCTGTGATTTATTCGGCTTTGCTCGACAGAAAAGAGTACACATATTGATAATTAGATAATTACAAAACCCATTCTTTTTGGTTTTTATTTAAAAATTTATTATATTTGTTCTTTGAAGAGTTCCGGTAGTGCCGGGATTCTTCTTATTTTTTAACCTATTACCAGGAAATTATGTCGGAATTTATCTATGTAACAGAGGAGGGTCTTCAGAAGATGAAGGAGGAACTTGATCTGCTCCGTAATGAAAGACCGGCTATTGCGAGACTGATCTCAGAGGCACGTGACAAGGGCGATCTTACAGAGAATGCCGAATACTCTGCTGCCAAGGAGGCTCAGGGGATGCTTGAGATGAAGATAGCCCGCCTTGAAGACCAGGTGGCGAGATCACGTATCATTGACAGCTCAAGGATCAACACCAAGACGGTGCAGATCCTGAACAGGGTCAGAATCCGCAACAAAGCCAACGGAACAGTGATGGAGTACCAGCTTGTGCCCGAGACGGAGGCAAACCTCAAGGAGGGCAAGATAGCAGCCACCTCACCCATTGCACAGGGCATCATGGGGAAAAAGGTGGGTGATATCGTGCAGGTAATAGTGCCTGCCGGTGTCATACCTTTTGAGATAGAAGAAATATCAATCTGAAAAACTGAACAGGAAGATGGCATCAATATTTACACGGATCATCAACGGCGAGATACCATGCTACAGGGTCGCCGAGGATGAACGCTTCATCGCCTTTCTTGATGTCAGGCCGCTGAAGCCCGGCCATACCCTTGTGGTACCCAAGAAGGAGGTTGACTATATATTCGACCTCGACCCGGAGACACTCACCGGCCTGACGCTCTTCGCGCAGAAGGTGGCCGTCGCAATGAAGGAGGTGATAGAGTGCAACCGGATAGGTGTGGCAGTGCTCGGTCTTGAGGTGCCTCATGCTCATGTTCACCTGGTACCGATAACTGAGGAGAGCGATCTCAGGTTCAGTAATCCGCGTGTCTCGCCCTCGCCGGAGGAGAATGCGCGGCTCGCAAAGGCCATAGGAGAGAGAGTTAGACTCTGAAAAGAGAAATATAGGAAGATAAAAAAAAGCCCCTGTCACATCGACGGGGGCTTTTTTAATACTATCAGCAGAAATTACTTCTTGCCTGGACAGCAGGGAGCAGCAGTGCCGGTACCCTTACCTGCAGGAACAACCTCAGCCTCAGTCCCGGCGCATCCTGCTGCCGAGGGGCACTTTGAGCAATCCTTGCCTGCAGCAGTGGAGGCGCAGTCGGTCTTTGCGGCAGCTGCCTTGCAGGCTTCTGCCGTTGAACCGCATATGTCACACTTGCCGTCCGTGTTCTTGTCGACAAAAGTACACTCCTTTTTCGTATGCTTCTTTTCCTTGTCGGAAGTCTGGGCATAAACGCCTGCAGCCACAACCATCAGTGCGATGAGTATAAGGCTGCCAATCATCCATTTCTTCATGTAGTTGTCAATTGGTTTAAATAATAACGTAGGCAAAATAAGTAAATTTTTGTCATAAAGCCATTTTGTTGTATTTATCATATCTTTGATATGCTTCTCGCTGTGAAGTGTTTCAGTTAAAAGATATTGGCGACGACTTTCTGAGTCTGTTTCTGCCGAGGCTGTGTCTCGGTTGCAGGACTCATCTGGTCAGGGGCGAGCAGGTGCTCTGCACCGGCTGCCTGCTATCGATGGCCATGACCGGGTTTCATCTGCAGCGGGGAAACATGCTTGAGCAGGCATTCTGGGGAAGATGTCTCATTGAGCGGGCGGCAGCCTTTTCGGTCTACAACAGGGGAAGCCGCATCAGGAAGATGATCCATGCGCTTAAATATGAGGGCAGGACTGATATAGGCCGATGCCTGGGAGAACTCTACGGGTCGATCCTGGCGGAGAGCGGGTTCATGGAGGGCATCGACATGATCATCCCGGTGCCGTTGCACAGGAGCAGGCAGCGGAGCAGAGGCTATAACCAGAGCGAATATTTCGTCAACGGTCTGTCGGCAGCAACAGGGGTGCCGGCAGGGAAAGGGCTGCTCGTCCGTATATCGCGGTCAGGCTCACAGACAAAGCATGGAAGATACGGGAGGTGGGAGAATGTTCAGGGGCTGTTTACGGCGGCAAAGCCTGATGAGATTAGAGGCAGACACCTGCTCCTTGCTGATGATGTCATCACCACCGGCTCTACAGTTGAGGCATGCGTCAATGCTCTGCATGAGGCAGGTGATGTGAGGGTCAGTGTTGTGGCGCTGGCAGTGGCGCAGAAACTCACCCTTTGAGCCGGTCGCTGTTCTTCTTTATGAAATCGCCCCAGTTTTTGTACTCCCGGGCAGCTGCCGGCTTGCTGCTCTGGTAGAAGTGACACATGGCAGCACCCAGGGCGTCGGTGGCGTCAAGCACCATCTTCTCGCTGTGGAAGGAGAGTATGGTGCTGAGCATGGTTGATACCTGCTCCTTGCTGGCCTGCCCCCGGCCCGTGATTGACATCTTTATCATCCTGGGGGCATACTCAAAGACAGGAAGGTCACGGTATAGCGCGGCAGCGATGGCCGCACCCTGCGCCCGCCCCAGCTTTAGCATGCTCTGTACGTTCTTGCCGTAGAAGGGCGCCTCAATGGCAAATTCGTCAGGATGGTACTGGTCTATAAGCTTCAGTGTCTCCTCAAAGATGTGACGGATCTTCCTGAAGTGATCCTCCTTCTTGCGCAGGTCAATGATACCCAGTGTGATGAGAGAGGGTGTTCTGCCGGTTACGCGTATCAGGCCGTAGCCTGTGACAGTGGTTCCGGGGTCTATGCCCAGGATGAGCCTCTCCTTCTCAGGGTTCTTCACTTCAGCAGCAGGTTCCGTGTGTCAATGATGAGCTCTTTCGGAAGCTGGTCACCTTCGGTAAATATCCGGCTGCGGGTGAAGGGAACGGCTGTTTCTGCCTTCCTGCCCTCAAGGAAGGCTATGGCGGCTGCCAGTGAGGCCTCCTCCGGGTCACCGAAGTCGCGGGTGATGTCATCGGCAGCCTTTATATCAGGCACCATGCCGTCATAGAAGCGGCCTTCACCCAATGAATTCAGGTATTCAAAGGTGATGGGGAAGAAGACATAATTATAATCAGGATTGGGATTCGTCTGTGAGGGGAAGGGAAATCCGAATCCGTCCATCCCGGTGGGCTTGCCGTGCGTAGTGTCCCCCACCAGGGTGACTGAGACGTAGGGCTTAAGGCTGTTGATCACAACTTCGCTAGCCGAAGCCGAGCTCCTGGTTGTAATGAATACCACGCGGTCAAGACCAAGAGGGCTGTCCGTTCTGACGAACTTGTAGTTCTCGTCCCAGGTGGGTCCGATGAGATCGTTGTATTTGAGGGTATAGCATAGTTTGGTAGTGTCAGCCGCCTCCATCACCAGGCTGGAAAGCTGCTCGGCGATGCTCATGAATCCTCCTGTATTGTAGCGGAGGTCAATGATGAGATCGGTGATGCCGGCGGCTTTGAAATCGGCAAAAATGTTGTTAAGCTCCTGCTCTGACGGTTCTATAAATGTGTCGAACGCAAAGTAGCCGGTCTTTCCGCTTGCAAGGTCAAGTATCTTTGGTGACGATACCGAGTTGATGATGAAAGTGGCCTTTGTGGAGCTGTATATCACCTGGCTGCCGTCAGGTTTTTCAAAAGTAAAGCTGTTTATCACCCCTGCGGTGGATGGACCCATAAGGGCACTGTAGGCTGCATCGTCTCCCGATATGAATATGGGTGCAACGGGGGTGCCGTTGACTGCTTTTACTATCCATCCCCGGCGCACACCTCCGGGCCAGAGGTCTGACCCTGTATAGAGGCTCACCACCCTTACCCTGTTTTCACTGTCGAGTGCCATACGTATGCCATGGCCTACAAATGTACCTTCCCTCATATCCAGGTACTCTTCCCAGCTCATGACAAAACTCCACCTGTCTCTTTGCTTGTAGCGGATTGCATCAAGTATCTCCTCCGGTCCGGGGTAGTCGGTCACCTTGACCGTGGGGATGTAGTTGTACCACAGGTAGACGGTCTTCATCAGGTCGTAGAGGCCGTCACGGGCCCTCTCCTCCATTGTGTATTCATCAACGGGATCGGGAGGATCTTTCTCGCATCCTGTAAGGAGTGGAAGTATAAGCGCTGTGAAAAGAAGTATCTTTTTCATCCTGAGAATCGGTTTACGGACAAAAGTAACAAAAAATATGCCGCTATTGTTGTGCTTTCCTGCTGCCGCTCCGGTTCGTCAGGCTGCTGCGGTGCCAGTGAGGGTCCGGAATTACTGTTGTACCTTCCTGCCGCTGTTCTGATACATCACGCTGCCGATGATCAGGAGCAGTCCTGCGATGGTGGTATAATAGACAGGTTCGTCGATGATGAAATGCAGGAGTACCAGTGATATGAAGGGTGCAAAATAGACCAGGTTGCTTATTTTGTCGGTTGTCTCTGCCATCTGCAGGGCTTTGAGCCACATCCAGAAGGTGATGCCCATCTCAAAGAGACCGCACCAGGCAGATGCCGCCACCCCTTTCAGGCTCAGTGTTTCACTGAAGGAGCCGGTTGCGAGCATGATGAGAGCCATGTATACTGTTCCGAAGAGGAAGTTGGTAAATAGCTTTACCGATTCATCACGGTGGTCGCGTACATTAAGGATAAAATACAGGGCCCAGAGCACCCCGCTTGCCAGCGCCAGCAGCACGCCGGCGGTGTCTGATCTGCCGGGGTGCAGGGGAGCCCCCTGTGACGAGATTATATATACCCCGGCCAGGCTGATGAGCAGCGCTGCAAAGCTGCGTGCCGGTATGCGCTGATGCAGCAGGGGGATAGAGAGGAAGACCAGGATGATGGGCCAGATCATGTTTATCGGTTGTGCCACCTGTCCCGGCAGCCTGCTGTATGCGGTCAGCAGTATGAGATAATATGCAACCGGAACAATCAGTCCGAGAAGAGCTGACCATAGGAGGTCCCGGCCGGTCATGCGTCGCAGCAGCCTCAGCTTCCCGGAGGCAGCGACGATAACAAACAGTACCAGCAGTGATACCAGGGATGTTATCCAGAGCATGGTCACTATGCTAAGTTCTGCCAGGGCTATCTTGAAGGCGGTGGGAATGGTGCCCCACATGAAAACTGAAAGAGCGGCATAAAGATATGCCCGGGAGCTCTTTTTCATTGGTGTCAGCTTATCAGCTCAAAGCCCGTATAGGGAACAAGCACCGCGGGTATCCTGATACCGTCGGGGGTCTGGTTGTTCTCCAGCAGGGCGGCGACGATACGGGGTAGTGCCAGGGCACTGCCGTTGAGGGTGTGGCAGAGGGTGGTCTGTTTGGCCCCCTTCTCCCTGAAGCGGCAGCGGAGCCTGTTGGCCTGAAACGCTTCAAAGTTGGAGGTCGAGCTCACCTCAAGCCAGCGCTGCTGTGCTGCGGAGAAGACTTCGAAATCATATGTCATGGCCGAGGTGAACGAAATATCACCGCCGCAGAGCCTCACGATGCGATAGGGCAGCCCGAGCTTCACAAGGAGGCCCTCGACATGCGTTACCATCTCCTCAAGCGACTCGTAAGAGCTGTCGGGATGGGCTATCTGCACTATCTCCACCTTGTCGAACTGATGCAGCCTGTTCAGTCCCCTGACATGGGAGCCCCATGATCCTGCCTCCCTCCGGAAGCAGGGGGTGTAACCTATGTTGCGGATTGGAAGATCGGATGCATCAAGGATCACATCACGGTAGATATTGGTGATGGGCACCTCGGCTGTCGGTATCATGTAGAGATTGTCAGAGCCGACATGGTACATCTGGCCCTCTTTGTCAGGCAACTGCCCGGTGCCGAAGCCCGAGTCCTCATTCACAACGATGGGCGGTTCTATCTCGCGGTAGCCGGCCTTCTCCCCCTCATCGAGGAAGAAATTGACCAGGGCACGCTGCAGCCTTGCACCCTTGCCCTTGTATACCGGAAAGCCTGCGCCGGTTATCTTTATTCCAAGGTCGAAGTCGATGATGTCATATCTCTTTATCAGATCCCAGTGAGGCACTGCTCCGTCAAAGAGTTCAGGCATGGTCCCTCCGCTGCGCACCATCACGTTATCTTCCGCACTTTTGCCGCCTGCCACCAGGGGATGGGGCAGGTTCGGGAGCTTGATAAGCTCATCCTGCATCGTGCGGCTGACACCCTCAAGGCTCTCCGAGAGCTGCTTCTGCTTCTCCTTCAGGGAGCCGATGCCCCTCTTTGCAGCCTCAGCCTCATCCTTCCTCCCCTCCTTCATCATCGAGCCTATCTCCCTTGAGAGGTTATTAAGCTCAGCCTGCACGGCGTCGTTCTCAGCCTGCAGCTCGCGCCGGCGACGGTCGAGATCAAGCACCGTGCTGACTATACCGGCAGCATCAAAATTCTTTATCTTCAGCCTCTCAACGACTGCATCCGGTTGTTCCCTGATAAGGTTTATTGTAAGCATCTCAACTCTGTTATTATAGTGCGGGAGGGACAAATTTAAAAGAAAAACTCCTGAAAAAATGCGCCTCTGCGTATATTTTCAGGAGTTTATCTGTTGCTGTGGCTGTCTCTTACTCTTCTGCCGGTTTTACCGAGACATAAGATTTGTCGTCACGCTTCTTCCTGAACTCCACCTTTCCGTCGATCAGGGCAAAGAGAGTGTGGTCCCTGCCGATGCCAACGTTCTCACCGGGGTTGTGCCTCGTGCCGCGCTGCCGCACGATAATGCTTCCGGCTTTGACTTCCTGTCCTCCGAAGAGCTTGACACCAAGCCGTTTGCTTTCTGAATCGCGGCCGTTGCGTGAACTGCCTACACCTTTCTTGTGTGCCATATCCTGATGTTTTTACTGTTTGCCTGTTATTTCTTTTCCGTTTTGCCGGCGCTCTTTGCGGGCGCTTTCTTTGCTGCGGGAGCCTTCTTTACTGCAGGTTCCTTCTTTGCTGCGGGAGCCTTCTTTACTGCAGGTTCCTTCTTTGCTGCGGGTTCCTTCTTTGCTGCCGGCTTTTTGGCAGGAGCCTTCTTCACCTCACTCTTAGCTTCGGCTTTTACCTCTTCGGCGACGGGGGCTTCAGCCTCCTTCTTCTCAGCCTTTAGAGCAGCCTGCTTTTTGATGCCTGACGGGGCTCCGATCCTCAGTATCTCTACCTCGGTGAAGTCCTGACGGTGCCCGTTCCTTTTCTGGTAACCTTTTCTCCTCTTCTTCTTGAAGATGATCACCTTGTCTCCCCTGGGATGAGCCAGGACCCTGCCCTCAACAACTGTATTGTCAATGACCGGCTCACCAACGGTGATTGCACCGTCAGTGTCAAGGAGAAGCACTTTTTCAAACTCAACATTATCGCCTTCAGCTGCATCAAGACGGTGAACGAAGATTTTCCTTCCCTCTTCAACCTTGAACTGCTGACCGGCAATTTCTACGATTGCGTACATTTTCAATCTCTCTTATGTTACTCCGTGGGGCGGACATGCTCCTCTGTGCATGACACTTCTGCGGGCCTCGCCGGATCTCTCTTTTTCGGACTGCAAAGATATAAAAATTAACTAATCTGCAAACCGGGCCGATTAATTTATCACCAGAAGAGTGTGGATAAAAAAATGGCCACCCGGGCCGATAAAGAATCATATTATAATATATTTGTCATAACGGCCTGTCAGGCAGAAAATCTGGTAAACTATGCAGAACAAGCTAATTCGTCTGAAGGTCATAGGCATCTCATACAGTCAGACACAGTCGGGAGCCTATGCACTTATACTGGCGGAAGAGAACGGTGAAAGAAGGATACCTATCATCATAGGCGGATTTGAGGCTCAGGCCATAGTCATCAAGCTTGAGAACCTGGAGCCGCCCAGGCCTCTGACCCATGACCTCTTCAGGAGCTTCGCCATGGCATGCGGTGTCACCGTGGAGCAGGTGCTCATCAACAAGCTCCGCGAGGGGATCTTCTATTCGGAGATAGTATGCACTGACGGCGAGAGGCGTTTCAGCATAGACTCCCGCACATCCGATGCGGTGGCGTTGGCACTGAGGTTTGAGTGCCCCATATTCATTGAACCGCAGATACTCAATGAGGCCGGGATAGTCATGAGTGCCACCCCCGAGGAGGAGGAGAAGAAGAAGCCGGGAGAGGAGCCTGTCAAAAAGAGTCCTTCACTCCCGAACGAATACGGTGAGTTCACCGTCGAAGAGCTCAGGGCGATGCTCACCGATGCCGTAAGCCGTGAGGACTATGAGCAGGCTGCGGCAATACGTGATGAGCTTGCAAGGAGGAAGGAGAAGGAATAACAAATCACAACACGGAATGAAGTTCTTATATATCTTGATTACAGCAGGGATGATCTTGCCGTTTCCCCTGCCGGCAAAGGATTATGTTGTTGTCTCACCTGACGGAAGCATCAGCCTCTCCGTCAGGGTTGACGATGCAGTGACTCTCACCGTTGCCTGTGACGGCAGGGAGGTTGTCTCCGGTCTCACTCCGGCGATGCAGCTGGAGGGGGTAACTATTCCGGGTACCGGCTCTGCAGTAATCCGCAGCGCCACCTCGCGGGTCAGTGAAAAGCTGGTGCCCGTGGTGCCGCACAAGAACAGCACTGTACCCGACATTTACAATGCCCTGATCCTCAGGTTCCGCGGCGGTTACTCCATGGAGTTCAGGGTCTATGATGACGGCGTTGCCTACAGGTTTATCACGGCGATGAAGAAAGAGGTGACGGTGGAGAATGAACTGTTCGCATTTTCGATGCCCGCCGGCACGCGGACACTGTGGCCGCTTGAGCAGGGCTTCATGTCACATAACGAATGCACCTTCATTCCGGCTTCGACGGATACCATTGGGAGCCGGCACCTGGCAAGCCTGCCGGCGCTGTTCATGGCTGACGGAGTAAACATACTGCTCACCGAGGCTGACATACGCGACTATCCAGGTATGTGGATCACCGGTGACGACAAGGGTGGCGTGGCCGGACTCTTCCCGGCTTATCCCGCCGCAGTGAAGCAGCACAATGACCGTGATGTATATGTTACTGAAAGAGAGAGCTGGCTGGCGCGTACATCAGGCACACGTACCTACCCATGGAGGGTCTTCATCATCGCCAGGGACGACGCGGGCCTGGTGGAGAGCGAGATGGTCTACAGGCTTGGCGCTCCTCCTGCCGCCGGCTCCGACTTCAGCTGGGTCAGACCGGGCAAGGTGGCATGGGACTGGTACAATGCCAATAACCTCTTCGGGGTTGACTTCAGGGCAGGGCTCAACAATGAGACCTACAAGCATTACATCGACTTTGCGGCGGAGTACGGCATTGAATATGTGATCCTCGACGAGGGGTGGTATAACCTCGGCGATGTGCTTGACGTGGCTGAAGGGTTTGACGTGGAGGAGCTTTGCAACTACGCTGCCGCTAAGGATGTCGGCATCATACTCTGGGTGGCGTGGAAGAGCTTCCATGACAAAATCGATGAGGCACTTGCACAGTATGAGAAGTGGGGCGTGAAGGGGATCAAGGTCGACTTCATGCAGCGCGACGACCAGTGGATGGTCAACTACTACCACGAGGTGGCAGCCAAAGCTGCAGAGCACAGGATGCTGGTCGATTTCCACGGATGCTACAAGCCTGACGGCATGGAGCGGCAGTGGCCCAACGTCATCACCCGTGAGGGAGTCAAGGGGCTGGAGAACAACAAGTGGAGCTTTGACTGCAACCCCGGGCATGATGTGACTCTGCCCTTCACCCGTATGGTGGCAGGACCAATGGATTATACTCCGGGAGCGATGGTGAACATGCAGAAGCGCGATTTCTCCCCGGTATTCTACAGGCCTGCGAGCCAGGGCACCAGGGTGCACCAGATGGCCATGTATGTGGTATACGAGAGCCCGCTGCAGATGCTGGCCGACAGCCCCTCGAACTACAGGCGCAACAGTGAATGTACATCCTTCATCGCAGGAGTGCCTGTCACCTGGGATCAGACAGAGGTGGCGGACGCCGTGGTGGGCGACTATATAGTCGTGGCCCGGCGAAAAGGCAACACATGGTATCTCGGTGCCATGACCGACTGGGATGCGCGAACACTTGAGATTAACCTGCCCTTCCTTACCCCGGGTGAGTACGTGGTGGAGATCTTCAGTGACGGCATCAACGCCGACAGGCACGGAGAGGATTACAAACATCTGACGGTGAGACAGCAATTTCCCGGTACACTGACGCTGAACATGGCACCGGGAGGCGGCTGGGTGGCCAGGATAACTCCGGCCGTCAATTAGAAGAGAGAGGAGATAATGAAGCAATATCTTGACCTGCTGAGCCATGTAATGACACATGGTATTGAGAAGAGAGACCGCACCGGCACCGGCACTGTGAGTACCTTCGGATACCAGATGCGCTTTGACCTTTCAGAGCGGTTTCCGCTGATGACAACCAAGAAGCTGCACCTGAAATCGATCATCCATGAACTGCTGTGGTTCCTCAGCGGCAGCACCAACGTCGGTTACCTTCAGGAGAACGGTGTGAGAATATGGAACGAGTGGGCTGACGCCGACGGCAACCTGGGCCCGATCTATGGATCACAGTGGCGCTCAT
>JAVEXM010000042.1:0-22129 GCA_034004025.1 Bacteroidales bacterium | reverse complement strand
GCCGGACCCAGGCAATCTCGCCTGTTCCGATAAAGTGAAAATATTCCGCATACCTCCTTAGCCCGTCGGAGTTATTGCCTGTTGAGAAGCCCCATTCCGGCGAGATGTATGCCTCTGTGGTGCCGGGGTCAGTAGGAGGCATATTGTTGAGCGTGTCAGAAAGCGACAGATTGTATGCATATGGGTCGCGGCCCCCGGCAACGGTGGCGCCTGATGAGACGGGATCAAGCCAGGGCTTCAGATGAGTGGAGGTGATAGTTGTAATATTGAACATGCGGTTGATCTTGGCGTAAAAATCATTTGTCGGTTCCGCACATGTGGCACTTCCGCCGGTGAGGGTTCCCCGCACCCTGCCGTTCTGGTCAAAGAGCGGTCCGCCTGATGAACCGGGCTCCGTGGCACCCAGCTCCCACCTCAGAATACGCCAGAAACTGTTCGTGGCATACCCGGAGACAGGATAGGAGGCAGTTATCGGGCTGTTGTCATCGATGGTTATTTTCATGACATCCCCCTCCGGATGATGAAGGGTAAAAGTACTGGAGGGGACCGTGGCAGTGATATCCCATCCGGCAAAATAAGGTTTGTAAACCAGGGGCGGGAACTGTTCCAGTTCCACAAGCGTGAAGTCAACATCAGGATTTGTGGCGCGCAATATTGAACCCTTCAGGGAGTGAACTCCTGTGACGTCAGGACCGTCACACCATGGGCTGATGTAGTTGAAGACAAAGATCGTCTCATCGGCCAGCGTGGGTGTGTCAATACAGTGGTTGGCGGTGAGGACATAGGCTTTGTACTCGGCTCCGGTGTTGTTCACCAACACCCCAGTACAGAGTTCGGCGCCACCCACCAGCAGGCGCACGACCGAGCGCGAGGCGGTCAGGTAATTCGTATTCGTCGAACAGTTGAGGTCCGTCTCGCAGCTTCCGGACCGGCCGAAATAGATATCCTTGGTGCCTTCAAGCTCAAAATAACCTGCAAAGTCATGTGCCACCTGCTTTATTCCAATGGTACCGGCCGGGATTGACGCTCCCGGGAAATGACACTCCATAACCATACTGTCTCCCGGGAGAGGCATCACCGGCATACTCATCCTGCGCGCCCCGCTTTCAGACGTATATGCCCCCCTAACGATGCGACGTTCACGGTCATAGAGGTATATATAGGCTCCCTCGGGAAGATCAAAAGGTGACAGGATGAGATTGAGCGACAGGGCTCCCTTTGACGACAGAGGCATGACCCAGACGGTCTCATTGCCTCTTCTGACGATGAAACCCGCATTCTCCGGCGTCAGTTCCACCGGCACCGGAATGGCAAACCTGTAGGGCTGATCCTTGGGCTGATCAAGTGACCGGAGTATCTCCACCTCCAGGGGATCGACAGCTATCTCATGCCACTCATGAATGCCGGGAAAGAGCGCACTGCCCACAGGAAACTCCAGCTGACCCTGAAGCGAAGAACAGGAGAGCAGCAACAACGCAGCTATGAATACTCTTTCCCTCAATCTGTTGTATTGTATCACCAAAAATAGTCAAAAACTCACCAATCCGTCATGAAGCGAATGAAACCGGGAATGATTCCTGCCTGCTCAATATCTTCAAGCTCCCCGCGGCTGTCGTAAATCATCAGATCACCCTTCTGCTGGTAATCAATCGCATCAGTCACAAAAATGCGTCCGCCGGGCCCTGTGCCGAGATCATAGAAAAACCTCTCCCCGGATGGTATGAATGCCTCATCCGGCAGTGAGGCCGAGCTGACCGGCATCCTCCTGACACCCTCCTGAAGCCAGAAGAGGGTATCACCCGTACCGTTAACGGTCAGTGATGCAGGGTAGTCAGAAACAGAACCGAAGATCATCTCAGCCTCCTTTTCATAGGTAACGCTGTTTATCCTCACTAATTTTGGAAGATCCTGTATATATCCGCCGGTTGAAAGCACCCATATCTTTCCGTTTTTGTCGAATACCATACTCTCCGGCTCGGTTCCTGCCGTTACAGAGGTAATGACCTCCTCGGTAACGAGGTTGACAACCACGATCCGGTCACCGGCAACCCAGTTTGAGGTGAAGAGCTTTCCCCCGGAGATCAGCACTGCCTCACTGGTGCAGCCGATATCGATATAACCGGTGACCTCAAGAAGGTCAAGATCAATTATGGCCAGCTCATTGGAAGCGATAGAGGTCACATAGCCCTTACGCCCACTGATGGCCATCTGGCGCGGTGAGTTGAGTCCCGTGACGGTTCCGAGACTCTTCATGGTAATCATGTCTACGGCCTCAATAGTACCTGAATTATTTACGATTATATAGCCCGTTGTGCCGTCAGTTGCTATGAAGGTGGGTACATCACCAAGGGGGCGGTTGTTCATTGTTCTGAAGAGCCCGTTGTATATCTCTCCCGTCTCCAGGCTGTAAAAAGAAACCGATCCGTTCCCGGCCATGAAATTGCCCTCATTGAGAATAAAACATCCTTCTCCCTTCGGGAATAGAGTGGGCTCTACGTTGTTTCCCTCACAGGCAATTAAAATCATAGGCACAAGGAATACCAGCAACTTAATCTGTCTCTTCATCTTTTTTATTTTTTTCGCTAAAACTCAAGGTTAGTCTGAGATTGAATGTCCGGAGCGGCATCGGGTAATTGCGGACGCTTTCCGAAGAGCTGTTGAAAATATTTCGTACGTCAATATCTATTCCGATTTTTGCAGCACCGGCGGGCAGCAGAGCTCCAAGCCTCGCATCAGCAAGCAAAGAAGGGGGAAGCCATTCGCTGTTGTCCGAGGTGGTAAATCTCCTGCCCTGGCATACTGCTGCCGCTCCTGCCCTGAACATCTTCCAGCGCAGACCGAGGTTAAGATTAAAATTGTTTCCGGGAACATAAATCAATTGCCTTCCCACTGCCCTGTCATTGGGTATCTCTGAAGCAGCTACCACAGTGCGGGTGAAGGCATAATTCAGGTAGGAGGCTATCACCAGCTCATTAACAGGCACTTCTGAGCCCAGCCTACCCTCCATTCCATATACAATGACACTGCGCACATTCTCGGCACTCCATATCCCTGTCACACCCGGGATCCACTGTATAAGGTCATTGACGCGGGTAGCGTGGACTACAAGATCAAGGCTGTTTTTCAATCCTGAAGAGGCCACCCTGACATATGAGTATGATGCTTCGCCTCCTGTTGCGTTTTCATGCCTGAGGCTGCTGTTGCCGCCGGGCACCCAGTAGAGGTCATTGAGGCACGGCAGCCTTGTGTTACGGCTCACGCTGGCCTTCAGCAGGTGCCCGCCGTCAGGGGAGAGCATTACTGTTGCACCGGCTGTGAACTCCGGTTTCAATACCATACCGGTGGCTATCATCTGCCGCGCCTGCAGCAGCAGTCTTACCTTCGTTCCCGGATTGAACCTGGCGGCCAGGGAGGTGGAGAAGATGTTCCTTCTTTCTGTCCCCGCGTAACTGAGCGATTGCGCACTCTGGTATTCATTCCCGGCATTGATGCCCAGTTCAGCTTTCGTGCTAAGACGATATGCGAGACGGGCCCTGAGCATGATGACTGACGACCTGTTGTCGCCGTTGTATTCCGGATTACCGTGATAATAGAGGTTTACATCAGAGGTGCCTCCGGCCGTTACCCCCGCCGAAATCTTCTCCTTCTCCAGGGAGTAGCTGATCACACTTCGCAGCGACCTGTCGTTCTGCCGCTCATCAAAATCCTGCTGAACCGTTGTCACCGGCCCCGGCAATTCACGCTTCGCGTTGTTGTACCACAGGTGAGCAGCCACTGTGGTGCTGCCGGTTCTGAATGCAAGGTCTGCCGTTGCGCCGCCTGAGGCAGATGATGAGTTGGTCCTTCTCTCCTCTGTAGCTCCCTCCGGGGCATTGACGTTGATGAAAAGGAAATCATTCCTTGCCTTTTCTCCCCACAGGCTCAACTTTGCCGAGACAGACTCACTGCCTGACCCTGCCACTGCGGAGGCGGCATAATCACCGTAGCTGCCTCCCCTGACCGAGACCGAACCATGCAGGCCTGTCTGAAAGAGAGGCTCGGAGGAGAGTTCCACCTTCCCTCCTATGGATCCTGAGATATCGCTGAGGTCATAGCCGCCCGGGATGATCTTCACAGATGAAGCTGCATGCAGCGGGATGATGGCAAAGTCGGTGTATCCGTTGCCGGCAGCA
The DNA here is from genome assembly GCA_034004025.1 of Bacteroidales bacterium. GTDB lineage: Bacteria > Bacteroidota > Bacteroidia > Bacteroidales > VadinHA17 > SR-FBR-E99. Next base: position 17,957 of record JAVEXM010000042.1, on the reverse strand, counting down.
TTGACTGTCAGGCCGTGCCATGTCACCGCAGTATGACTGCCGGGTAATCCTCTCACCGATACGGAAGCGAGACCGTGGTTTCCATACCGTTTTACAACCAGGGGAGAGCCGTACATCAGCAGTGTTGCCAGGTCGCTCTCTTTATGGCCGGCCATGAGAGCAGGGTCAATCGCAAAAACAGTGTAGGGTGTCTGCCGCTCTGAGGCAGTTGCGGTCACAGTGACAGCCGAGATTGTCACGGTATCCTCTATGAACATGTCCTGTGCCGCTGCCTCCGGCGTCACTGCAGTTAACAGTGACAGCAACGCAGCCATCAGTGTACTGCGGCTCACCTTAAAGGGGACAATATAGGCAGATGACCTTTTAAACATAACTTTTGTTCCCGAAAGCTCCTTAAACAGGACACGTTCTGGCAGGTCTTCTGACTCATCCCTACTCACCGGGCCTTCCCGTCCGCCAACTGGCGAACAGTGGCGGGAAATCCGGCTGTAATGATCCGCAAACGGCGGAACGGGCTTCACAGCAGCGGGCACTGTCCCTGATTTTAACAGGGTTCCCTTTTCACTGCCGGAAAAAACCGGCAGCACCAGAATGATGCAAATGTAGTGAATTACCTGGTCAGTAATCCAAGATAATTATCAACAGGTGATTTGTCAGCTGTTCATTTCATTATGAATCTCAGCTCTCCACCCGCCATAATCTCCTCATAGGTGATGTAATTGCGGTCAAGTTTTACGCCGTTCAGAGAGACTTCGCCTGCATTCTTTCTTGTAGCCGAAATATTTTCCGCAGTGACAGTAAATATCTTACCTCCCGGAAGTGAGATCTCCGCCCGCCCGAGCACAGGGCTGCCGATGATAAATCTGCCGTCAGCAGGATTTACCGGGTAGAACCCCATTGCGGAGAAGATATACCATGCAGACATCTGTCCGCAGTCCTCATTGCCGCAGAGACCGTCCCTGCCATCGGTATACATCTCATCCATTATACGTCGAACTGTTGTTTCAGTCCTCTCAGGGTCACCGGCCATGGAGAAGAGGTAAGCGATGTGGTGCGACGGTTCATTGCCGTGAGCATACTGGCCTATCAGACCGCTGATGTCAGGAGAGGCATCCTCTCCCCTGACCTCCTCATTCACGTTGAAAAGGCTGTCAAGGCGTTCCAGGAAAAGCTCCCTGCTGCCGAAAAGTGATATCAGTCCTTCTACGTCATGAGGCACCAGCCAGGTGTACTGCCAGCCGTTACCCTCGGTGAAGTCTGACCGTGTATGATGGGAATAAAGCGGATCGTATCCGGGACGCCAGCTTCCGTCGCTCATCCGTCCGCGTACGAACAGGATTGTAGTGTCGAACAGGTTGCGGTAGTATTGTGACCGCAGGAGATACTCCCCGGCAAGGGCAGGATGGCCAAGGTCAGCAGCCATCTGTGAGATGCACCAGTCGTCAATGGCATATTCCATTGTCTTGGCCACCGACTCATTCTCAAGCTCCGAGGGTATGTAACCGTAATTTCTGTAATGGTCAAGGCCCCGGAAATCGAGTGAGGCAGAGTGGAGGGCTGCATCCAGGGCCCTCTCATAATCAAATCCGGATATCTTTTTATGAACAGCATCAGCGAGAACAGGCACGGCATGATAGCCAATCATGCAGTTTGTCTCATTGCCGGCCAGTGACCATACCGGCAGTTTGCCCTGCTGGTCCCTGATGGTGAGCATTGTATTTATGAAATCGGGCACCATATCAGGTGCCGTGATTGTAAAGAGCGGATGTGCTGCCCGGTAGGTATCCCAGAGAGAAAATACAGTATAGTTGGTGAATCCTTCAGCAGCATGAACCTCACCGTCAGTGCCCCTGTACCTGCCGTCAGTGTCGCACCAGAGAGAGGGTGCGATCATGGAATGATAGAGAGCGGTGTAGAATACCTTCATCACGGAGCTATCTGACGACTCTGCCCTGATGACGCTCAGTCGTTTCTGCCACGCCTGCCTGGCAGCAGCGGCAGCAGAGTTGAAATCCCAACCTTTAGTCTCGGCTTCGAGATTACCGGCTGCCCCGGCCTCATCCACAGCCGAGATGCCTGTCCTGACAAGAAGCTCATCTCCCTGTTTCACCTCAAAGGCAATAAGAGCGGCGATGTTTTTCCCGCTCACCGCCATGTCACCTGCAGACGCACCAGCGTCAAGCATTGTGACAGAGACGGGAGGTCGGGAGAAGAGGGAATAAAAGTACTGGTACTGCCTCTCAGCCCATCCCTGCGAGATCCGCATGCCTGACAGGGCTGTGCCGTCCCATTGCAGGCTGCATGCAGCAGGCCGGTCCCAGTTGATGGCAAACCCCAGGTCGACAAGAACATACATCTTGCCGTCATCAGTGGCGGTATAGCGCTGTATGCCGCACCGCGGTGTGACAGTAAGCTCTGCGTCCACACCGTTGGCCAGCGCCACCGCATAATAACCCGGACGGGCCTGCTCGGCCTCATGAGAGAAGAGGCTCCTGTTGAGTTTTGCCAGCGATGCTGTGCTGTCGGGCAGCTCCAGGGTAAATTCATGCATCGATGGAAGGAAAAGTATGTCACACAGATCCCCGATGCCGGTACCGCTCAGATGAGTATGAGAGAAGCCGGCTATCAACGTATCAGACCAGTGGTATCCCGAACACCAGTCCCAGCCGGAGGTTCCGTTGTCAGGACTGAGCTGGACCATGCCGAAGGGCGTGGCGGCGCCGGGGAAGGTGTGTCCGTGTGCTGCTGTGCCGATAAAGGGATCGACATGGATGGTGAGATCATCCAGCGAGGGGGAGTTGCAGGCAACGGCAAGAAGGGCCGGCAACACAGCGAGCAGTAAGATTCTTCTTATCATGGCAGTCTATCTTATCTTTTTCAGTATCTGTTCTCCGGTGCCTATGCGGTAGCCCTCCGACGAGAAGAGGATATTACCAGCACTGTCACAGCACAGAACCACAGGCATGGGTCTCCCGGCGCTGCCGGCGCCGAGCGCCGATGTCATAAAGGCCAGGTCTCTGTCCTCGGCGAAGAGTGTGTTTTCGGCTGTGCCGCTTATCTGATCCGTTCTGAATCCGGGCGGCGTTCGCTCCGGGTCAGTGAGGAAGATGAAATATCCGCCCCAGGCATCAAACTCACTCTTCAGCCGCGGAAGATCATTCAACAGGTGGTTGGTAGGCTCCCTGCCGGGTTCTATCCAGATGAAGACCAGTCCCTTATCAGCCATGGACAGCGGACTGAACGTCACGCCGCTGATGAGACTCAGCTCCCCGGAGAGATCCGCTTTGCCTGAAGTTGCAGAGGTCTCTTCCAGCTCCCTCAGCCGGACTGCCACTGTCTTTTCCTCTCCCGGTGCCAGTGTGAAGAAGGTCAGCGAAGAGAGTACGTTACCGTTCTCATCCCTGTTGCCGGTAGTGAGCATATATTGTCCCGGATCCATGGGAATAAGCTTTGACATGTCACTGACCTTTGTCCCGTAGCCGTAATTGAGGGTTTGATACTTCCCCTTATCTATCCTAGCCAGGGAAAAATGAACATGGTATTCCGGCACCGGGTCAGTAAGATCCGAACTGAAGGTGATGTATCCCGCTGAACCTGATGGCTTCGCTTCATCAGCAAACCATAGGTCATGCCACCGGCCGTCTGCATGATACTGTGGTCTCCCTGTTCCAGGTGCCAGCCGGGCAGGAACCCCGGCGCTCCTGCAGAGGGCCACGGTGAAGATATCACGGGAGTGGCTGTCAGCACGGCGCAATCTCAGCACCCCTCCGGGGGTGAGCGGAGTGCCGTAATGGTTTTCAGTTTCGGTAATGGCGATTGCGGTATCAACCCACCCGGCGATGCGGGAAGGATCAGAGCGGAATTCCTCAATCATGCCGGAGGGGATATCAGCGAGGGCACTCCGGAAGGGAGAGAGAATCTCCAGGGATATGCGCGGTGAGAGCACATACCTGTAATATAAGGCTGTATCTGTTCCCGGAGCAGGCTCCGGCGCATTCAGCAGATGATCAGAGAGTACTTCGGGAGGAGTATCGCGCAGGTCCTTGGACGATATATTCTCAAGCAGTCTCAATGCCATCTCTCCCCGGGCTCCGGAAGAAGAGATGAATGCTGCGACAGCCCTGAAGTTACCCATTGATGCCGTGAGGATCTTCTCCACCCTTTCGGGATCAACCCCGGCGACGGCAGCGATATCTTCCACAGACACATCTTTCATCCAGGAGTTCACATAGGCGTTTCTGATGCTGTCACCCCTCCTGACGGCAATGTTGTTCTGCCGCGCCAGCTCTCCGTCAATGCCCGGCAGGGGAGTCAGAACGGGTGGCACCGAAATGTCGGGGCTGAAAGCCTCTTCCAATGGTTCTGAGGTAATGGATACCACGGCCAGCGTATCAGCCGGGGAGACAATGGTGAATCCGTACCGCCGGCCGTCATCTGCCCAGATGAGCAGTGAACCCATTCCCGTTGTCAGTGAGCACTCGCCGGAGCGATTGCACTTTAGCCTGGCCAGCGGGTAAAATTCGGCATAATTGTAGATCATATATCCTGCTTCAGCCTCCGGAACCGGTATTCCTGTACTGTCAGTCACCCTCACCCTTAGCTCCCGGGTCACGGCATATCTGCCTAGTGTATTGATCTCCGCGAAGAGAGGCTCTTCCCTGATCACCATCTCAGTGCCGTTATACCTGCCGAAGGCCTTGGTATGCACCAGCATGGCCCTTCTTGCCGGTTCGGTGAACCAGCCTCTGTCAGGCACCGGTTCAGGCTCACAGGCCCCGAGATAATGCCACTCACCCTCTGCCATGAACTCCACCCAGGCATGATTGTCGTCTGTATGGGCCCATCGCGGAGTGTATACCTGCCGTGCCGGTATGCCCACAGTACGCAGTGCAGAGACAGTGAAGGTCGACTCCTCACCACAGCGTCCCCGCGCTGAGAGCAACGTTGCCAGTGGAGCCGAAGTGCGGGAGTCGGCAGCCTGGTATGATACCTTTTCCTGGCACCACCTGTTTATCTCCAGGGCTGCCTCAATCACGCCAAGTCCGGCAACACGCTCCTTCAGCTCATCGTAACTTACCAGCCTGAAGTTATCCGGGTTTTCATTGTTGACCCTCGGTGGAAGGACAAAATGAAGGAAGATATCAACCGGGATATCCGGTCCCCAGGTCATCTCCTCCCTCGTGCGAAGGGCGGAGGCGGCATGTTCAGCAACATATCCGGGTTCAAGTACAGAGATGTCACTCAGCGGCATGTATGCCAGAAGGAACTGAACGGCTTCCTGCAGGGCCTTGTCACTGATGGTGTCTGCCATTGTGAATAGATCGCCGCGTGTGGAGAAGTATTCTTCAGCCCGTGCACCGTAGTCATCGGCAAGAGCGCCCAGCAGTGACTTATCGACAATAAGATTGCTGTTGCTGCATGAGAGCAACACTGCCATTGCGATCAGCGCCAGCAGCCTGAAGATCCGTTTCATTGAAGTCTATTTTGCGTAAGAGCCGCAGCTGCTCCGGATGACAAGTTCCGGAGACATGTTCACCTGGCGCTTGTATTTGCTCCTGCCCTGGTTTTTCACTTCTGACCAGACAATATTGGCAACTTTCAGTGACATTGCAGAGAGAGGCCTGCGCAGCCTGGTCACCGGTGTGCTGATAAGGTCAAATCCTATGCCGTCTTCCATCGATACCAGCGCAACATCCTGAGGAATACGTATATTCTTTTCCTGCAGTGCCTGGTAAAGCGGAAAGACCAGTGGCGAGTTGATCACCATGATCGCATCGCTGCGGTGTGGCGGCCTGAGAAAATTCTCTATGGACCCGAAATCAAACTTCTCACCGGCCTTTGGCAGCTGGGCAACCGTAAAATGAACAGAATCGTAATTCTTTGATTTCTTTGTGGCTGCCTTAAGCTCATCAAGCATCTCCTTATCATAGGATGCAGTATCTTCACCTGAAACGATAAGCAGGTTCCTCAGCCCGAGCGATGTGAGATGCTGGGTAATGAGAGCGACACCGGCCATCCTGTCCGTACAAACAGTATTTACTCTCATCCTTCTCATGCGCTTCTCAAGAAGAACAATCGGGTATGCATCCCTGCTCAGCGCCCTTACAACACTGTCCTCCGCGGCATTGCCTACCAGTATCATCCCGCTGAAAAACTTCTTCAGCGAGGTGGTCAGCCTGTTAAAACGCATGTCGTCAGGATCCCTGGTGAAGACCGAGAACCCCAGGCCTATGCTCGAAAATGCCTTCTGAAGATAAGGAGTGATCTCATAGATGAAAGGATCATTCATTGAGGGTACGATCATTCCGATGATTCCCGGCTTCTCCTCCGCCGGCACAGTCTCACCCTTCTCGGCCGCTGCGCTGAAATAGCCCATCTGCCTTGCAACCGCAAGGACCCGCTCCTGTGTCTCTTTCTTGATTCCGTGCTGATCGGCTTTGTTATTCAGCACCAATGATACCAATGTGCCCGAAAGACCTAGTCTTGCGGCAATGTCTTTGTTTTTAACTTTCTTCCCCATTTTAAAAAAATATTTAAAGAACTAATTTAGGACTAAATTAGCTAAAAAATTATTTTAGCATCCGATTATTTTAAAAAAATGCTGAATAGCACTTTTTTACCCTACTTTTTTTTAGGCACCTTGTAACCGCTGCGTTTCTGGGCCTCCTCAAGTCTCTGCTGCCACTTCGATTTCTTTACCGGTTTCTTTTTATTCTCCTCTATCTTCTTCAGTATTGCAGCCTCATCAACAAACCTGCGCGAAACCTGTGTCTGAATTATCGTTATCACGTTGGCAAGGAAATAGTAGTAGGTAAGCCCTGCGGAGAAGTTATTGAGGATAAGCATGAACATGACCGGCATCATGTACATCATCGTCTTCATCCCGGGCATCTGTTCCTGACCGCCGGAAGGATTGGTAAACTTCGTTGAGATAATTGTGGAGACGGTCATCAGCAGTGTAAAGAGACTTACATGGTCACCGTACATCGGGATGGTAAACGGCAGGTCAAGAATACTGTCATAGGTGGAGAGGTCCTTCGCCCAGAGGAACGACTCCTGCCGCAGCTCGATGGATGTCGGGAAGAAGCGGAACATGGCAAACAGGATGGGCATCTGAAGCAGCATCGGGAGGCAGCCTCCCATGGGACTGACCCCGGCCTTTTTGTAGAATTCCATCGTCGCCTGCTGCTTTTTCATGGCATCTTCCTGTTTGGGAAACTTCTTCCCTATCTCGTCAACCATAGGCTTCAGGACACGCATCTTGGCCTGTGAAAGGAATGACCTGTGGGTCAGAGGAAAGAGCACCAGCTTGATCAGCAGCGTGAGAATGAGAATAATGAGACCATAATTGACAATAAAATTGTCCAGCAGGTTGAATATCGGGATGATGACATATTGGTTGATCCACCTGATGATGTTCCTGCCAAGGAACACCAGCTCCTCCAGCTGAAGGTCATATTTCTTCAGCAGGGTAAAGCTATTGGGCCCGAAGTACATCTTCATCTTTACCGAAGTGCTGTCACTGTGGGTATAGGGAACACCTATCTCCGACTCAAAGAACCTTAGGTAGGGTGAGGTGGGATCGGCATTTGTTGATGAAACCGATGCATTGAGGAAAAATCCGTCGGCAATGATTACCGAGGAGAAAAACTGATCCTTGTAGGCTATCCAGTCAGTTCTCATCAGGTTTTCAGTAACCACATCCTTCTTCTGCCTCTGTCTTGCCCCTCCTACATCAACCACACCTTCCTGGTAGACCTTGTATTTCAGTCCGGTGTACATATCCTCATTCTGCCTGCCCTTCTCCTGCTGAGGCAGGTACATCTTCCAGTCGAGTGCCAGCGAGGTGGTATTGGCCGGAATGACTGATCCCATGGAATTGAACCTGGTTTCAAACCCGATCATGTAATCATCAGGCCTGACCGTATATATGTAATCTATGGAGGCTCCGTTGCCGGCATCCAGCCTCAATGTCAGACTGACAGGTTCCTCTTTGGCTACCAGCGGTCCGTCATATTCCAGCGGACTGAAAGTCAGCGCGTCAGTGATAACGGGCTTATTGTCAAAAGTAAAGAATTTATACCCAAAGACAGTGGAGTCGCCGTTGAACAGCACCACCGGAAGAGAATCATACCTCTGATACTCCTTCAATTTCACTGAATAAACCTTACCTCCCCTGGAGGAGAGGGTCATGACCATCAGGTCATTTTCAATGGTGTAAAACTCATTCTCTTCAGCAACAGCCGGAGCAAACGCACCGGCAGCAGCGGTGTCAGCCTGAGCCGGTGCCATGGCAGCTCCAGGCAATGATGAGCTGTCTGCAGGCGTTTTGGCAGCAGCACTGGCCTGACCTGCCGCTCCGAGCCCCAGTTTACTGTTAAGCTCAATCACCTTCTCTTTTGTGGTCTCGTCCTTGGGCCTGTATCCAAGGGCCCTGATATACGCCTCCCTGGCCTCATCATAGTTGCCTGCATTATACAGAGAATCGGCATATTCGGTCTCTGCCTCGAAGAGCTTGCCTGTCCTGTTGTTATTATACAGGCTGAACCCAAGAAAGATCAGAAATATGAGAATGATGCCGGTTATTGTATTCTTATCCATTATTGATATATCCCCAGATTAGATTTTGTTATCAGTTTTGATGCATGCCTTCACGAAACCTGTAAAGAGAGGGTGCGGTCTGAGTACCGTACTGCTGTATTCAGGATGGAACTGAACGCCCACGAACCACCCGTTGGAAGGGATCTCCATTATCTCCACAAGTCCTGACTCAGGGTTTGTTCCGCTGGGAATCATCCCTGCATTCCTGAATTCATCAAGGTATTTGCTGTTGAACTCATACCTGTGCCGGTGACGTTCCGTTATCTCCTCCCTCCCGTAACATTTCCATGCCTCAGAGCCATGCAGTACCTTGCACTTATAGCTGCCCAGCCTCATGGTGCCTCCCTTTTCGGTTACGCTCTTCTGCTCCTCCATCAGGTCAATGACCGGATGCCTGGCCTTTGGATTGATCTCGGTAGAATGAGCTCCCTCGAGTCCCAGTACGTTTCGGGCGAACTCAATCACCGCACACTGCAAACCAAGGCATATGCCGAGGAAAGGTATATCATTGATGCGGGCATATTTCGCTGTTAGTATCTTTCCCTCAATGCCCCTCGACCCAAAGCCGGGAGCCACAATTATACCATCATATCCCGCCAGTTTCTCAGTGTAATTTCCCTCCTCAATCTCCTCCGAATGAATGAATGTCAGATCCACAGAGGCATTGTTTGCGGCACCGGCATGGACGAACGCTTCGGAGATCGATTTGTAGGCGTCGGCAAGCTCAACATACTTCCCCACAAGGGCTATCTTGACGCTGTGTGTCGGGTTCTTCAGCTTATGAAGAAACTCCTTCCACTCATCAAGAACCGGCTCGTGACCCGGTGGCAACCCGAGTTTACGCAGTACGGTGACGTCAAGCAGCTCCTCCTGCATTCTGAGGGGCACCTCGTATATTGTCGACACATCTATCGACTCCACCACGGCACCGGGCTCTACGTTGCAGAAGAGCGCCACTTTCCTCCTTACATCATCAGTGAGACTGTGCTCCGTTCTGAGCACAAGCACATCGGGCTGGATGCCCTCTTCCAGAAGCATCTTTACCGAGTGCTGTGTCGGCTTCGTCTTGAGCTCGCCGGAAGCATGGAGAAAAGGTACCAGGGTGAGATGTATCACAATGCAGTTCTGCTGACCCTGTTCCCATCTCAGCTGCCTGACCGCTTCAATATAGGGAAGCGACTCAATGTCACCCACCGTTCCGCCGATCTCAGTTATGACTATCTCGTACTTGCCCCCGGAGCCTACCAGCTTTATGCGGCGCTTTATCTCATCAGTGATGTGAGGAATCACCTGAACTGTCTTGCCGAGGTAGTCACCCTTGCGCTCCTTGTTTATCACTGACTGGTATACCCTCCCCGTGGTCACATTGTTGGCCTGCGAGGTGGGAACATCAAGAAAACGCTCATAATGCCCCAGGTCCAGGTCAGTCTCGGCACCATCGACGGTTACGAAACACTCACCGTGTTCATAGGGATTGAGGGTTCCAGGGTCTACGTTGATGTATGGATCAAGCTTCTGGATGGTTACACTGTAACCGCGTGCCTGAAGCAACTTGGCAAGCGATGAAGAGATAATGCCCTTCCCAAGTGACGAAGTGACACCGCCGGTCACAAAAATATACTTTACTTCAGTCACTTCTTATTATATTCTTATTGTTTCGGGAATAAGGAGCTTCACTCATCAATTGAGCTGTCAATGAGTTTCATCTTCTCTTCGAGGATCTTTATGTTCTTTTTGGCCTCAGCTATCTTCTCCTCTACCTCTCTGATCATGTTGTCTGCATTCACTGACTTGGCAAAGAAGCCTATATTGTTTTCCCAGAGGACTATATCATTCTCAAGCTGCTTGATCTTACTGTAGAACTTCTCCCGCTCTGCACGAACTTTTCTTGCTGCCCGGGGATTTGACCTTGCGCTGTCAACCTTGCTGCGGTACCTGAGAATGTTTTTGTCCTCGTCGTCGAGCTTTAGCCTGTCGAACTGCTTGTTGAGGGCATCCTTGTACCTGCGTGCTATCTCATCTTTTTTGTCAATGGGAACGTAGCCGATCTCCATCCAGTTCTTCTGTATCTCCCTGAGCTTCTCAAAAGCAGCCTTGTCATCATCACCAGGGTCAAATGCCTCGAGCTCATCCAGCAGTGCAAGCTTGGCCTGCAGGTTGTCTTCATAGGAGGTATCCCTGCCGGCAATGAACTCCGACTTGCGGGTGAAGAATGTGTCGCAGGCCTTGCGGAAGCGCTTCCATATCTTCTCGGAATATTTCCTTGGCACGGGACCGATCTCCTTCCACTCCTTCTGAAGCCTGATGAGCATATCGGATGTATCTTTCCAGTCGGTGCTCTCCTGCAGGGCCTCTGCCTTCAGGCAGAGCTCCGTCTTTAGCTGGAGGTTATGCATCTGTGTCTCCTTGCTCTCGGCAAAGAAGGCGCGCTTCTTCTCAAAAAAACTGTCACAGGCACTCCTGAACCGCTGGTAAATCTTGTTGTTATGCTTTTTAGGGGCAAATCCCAGGGTACGCCACTGCTTCTGATATTCAATTATGGCATCCGACTTTTCCCTGAAATCGGCGAAGGTCAGGATCTCACTGCCGGCTATCTCCTCAACCTTTTCACAGAGGGCTGTCTTGGCTTCGAGATTCTGTCTCTGCTCATCCTTCTGCGTCTCGAAGTACTCATGATGCCTCTTGTTTATCTTCGAGGTTGCCTCACGGAACCGCTCCCAGACGTCGTTTTTGTTCTCATGAGGCACCGGACCTATCTCACGCCACTGATCGTGATACTCCTGCAGAAGCTTGAATGCCGTGATGGCATTGGGCTCTGTCAGCAGCTCCTCAGCTTTCTCGCACAGAATGATCTTTGCCTCCAGGTTCTTCTTCAGGTCGAGGTCCCTGAGCTCACGGTTGATCTTTATGTAATCGTAGAAGATCTCAACACTGTGATGATAGTTCTCCCACAGGTCCTTCAGGGCCGACTGCGGCACGATGCCTGTGGCATGCCACTCGTTCTGCAGGTTGCGGAACTCCTGGAAGGTCTTGTTTATCGCCTCCTCGCGGTTGACAAGGTCCTTTATCTGTTCAATTATCTCGAGCTTCTTGCGCAGGTTATCCTGCTTCTCACTCTCCTGTACCCTGTTGAAGTCACTCTTTCTGTGGCGGAATACCTCGAGGATCGACTTAATCCTCACCTCCAGCTCGTCGGGCTCAGGCCGGTAATCATCAATGTTGCCTCCCTCCTTGGCATAATTCAAACGGGCCTCATTGAATTCAGTCTTGGTCTTTTTATAGAAAAATTCCTTGATCCTGGCGACGTCGTCAGTGATCTCGGCAGGAGGTCTGTTCTCAACAATGAGTGCCAGCGTCTCCACCAGTTCCTTTCTTGAAAATCCGCTATAGTCTACCGGTGGCAGCTCTCCTGCCTCCTCAGTACTGCTCAACTCACCGGCTTCGCCCTGCTCCTCATCACCGCTCTTCTCCACGGACTCATCCTTATCCTCCGGTTTGACGTTATCTTCACCATCCTGATGCGCGGGTTCCTCCTCCGATGCCTCTTCTTCGGCCTCTCCAATAGCTTCCTGTGCTGTCTCTTCGGTTACCTCCTCAGCAGCGGCCGGGGTCTCCTCCTCCGGTGCCGCTTCTTCAGCTTCTCCGGCAAGTTCCGGCGCTGTCTCTTCGGTTACCTCCTCAGCAGCGGCCGGGGTCTCCTCCTCCGGTGCCGTATCAGCAGTAACTTCAGTAACCTCGTCAGGCTTCACTCCGGCATCATCAGCCGGTAGTACCTCGTCAGTTTTTTTGTCAGTTTCCTTACCCGTAGATTCGAGCTCTTTTTCATCAGCATCGAATTGTTCATCATGAACAGAGTTTTTCGGATCTTCAGTTGTCATCAGCAATCCTTTTTCTTCAGTGCGTCGTTCCGGCACAAAGGCACCGGTATCCCCCATTTTTTTCAAACCACGAAAATAGTGGATTAATTGGTAAAACTCAAACCTATACGCTATTTATCCGGTATGCATTCAAAAACGAACGCCAAAATCCCTAACTTTGAGGGTTCTGTTTCAGCAAAATAAAAGATGGACAAGAAAGAAATCATTATTTTCGGGGCGGTCCTGCTCCTCACTGCACTGAGTCTCTACAGGCGATATGCTGCCAAAAAGAAGAAAGAGGGAAGCCGGCCGGAAGGTATGCTGCATAAGGGTGACAGCCTGTCGGGTCAGCCTGACGATTATGAGCCCTACTCAGGAAAAAAATAGCATTGTCGTTTACCTTCCCAGTTCAAGCTGGTCTCTGATTAGCCTGTAGTAAGTACCCTTCATCTTTATCAGCTCCTCATGGGTGCCGTATTCGGAAAGATGTCCCCTCTCAAGCACTGCGATCATGTCGGCATGGCGCACTGTACTGAGCCTGTGGGCCACAACCACCACCGTCCTGCCGCGGTAGAAGCCGGCCAGGTTCTCTACTATCATCCTCTCGTTTGAGGCATCAAGGGCGCTGGTGGCTTCGTCGAGCAGCAGCAGGGAGGGTTCCCTGTATATGACCCTGGCAATCAGTATCCGTTGCTTCTGACCCTGGCTGAGTCCGTGACCGCCCTGGCCTATCCTGGTCAGCACGCCGGCAGGGAGAGTGTCTGTCAGCGATCTGAGGTTTGCGATCTCAACTGCCCGTTCAACTTTCTGCATATCGGGGTTATCATCACCGGGTGCTATATTTCCAAGTATGGTATCCGGAAATATATATCCCTCCTGCATCACCACACCTGTTGACCTGCGCATCGAGGCTATACTTATCTCCTCAAGCCTTCGCCCGTTCAGCCTGATGGTGCCTTCTGCAGGCTGATAGAATCCCATCAGCAACTTCAGGAGAGTTGTCTTGCCCGATCCGCTTTCACCCACGACTGCTGTGATCTTTCCCGGGGGGATCACCAGGGACAGATCTTTCAGGACCCAGGGTGAGCCGGGACCTTCATACCTGAAGGAGAGGCCCTCTATGCTTATCTCCACCCTGTCAGGCAGAGGAAGGGAGCCTCCCTCTCCCGGTTTCTCCTCAGGCTCCATGGCATGCACCTCCGAGAGCCGCTCAAGACTTATTCTTGCATCCTGAGTAGATTTCATGAAACTGATAATCTGTGACACCGGGCCGTTTAGCTGGCCAGTGATGAACTGCACAGCCAGCATCATGCCGAGGGTCATACTGCCGTTGATGACCAGTGTTGCCGAGATAACGGTTATTATGATGTTTGCCGTCTCATGGATGAGGGTTCCGCCTGCAGCCTGGAACTGCAGTATCCTCAGACCCCTGATACGGGTACGATGAATCTCCTCCTGGTGTTTTTCCCAGTCGCGCCTGTTGGAGGCCTCATTGCCTGCCAGCTTAATCTCCTGCATCCCGTTGACGATGTTTATCATCTTGTTGCCGGCATCGGCCATCTGCCTGAACCTTACATTGTCAAGGCGTTCGCGGGCAGGCATGAAGAGGGTCACGTAGAGGATGTAAAGTCCAGTGCCTGCCAGGAAGACAAGCAGCACCGGGAGACTGTATATGCCCAGCACAACCCCGAAAACGACGAAATTGAAGAAGGAGAAGAGTATTGCCAGGCTTGAGGAGGTGAGATAGCTTTCGATGCGGCTGTTATCATCTATCCTCTGCAGTATGTCTCCGTTGAGTTTGGTGTCGAAGTATGCAATGGGCAGATCCATCAGCCTGGCGAGAAAGTCAGAAACAATCCTGATATTCAGTTTTGTCCCCAGGTGCAGGAGTATCCACCCCCTGGTAAACTCCACTGCCAGGCGACCGGCTGTCAGGGCCATCTGACCGGCAAGAATCAGGTAGATGAGCCTGATATCCCTCCCGGCAATACCCCTGTCAATTATTGCCTGTGTAAGAAAGGGGAATACGAGCTGTATGGCGCTGCCCGCCAGGAGTCCTGCAATAAGCAGTGCTATCTGCCGGCGATATGGTTTCAGGTACGGCAGCAGGAAGGCAAAACCGCTCCTGGGCGGCGGATCCTCAATCAGCGCCCCGAACTCCGGTCCGGGTTCAAGCAACAGTGCCGTCCCGGTTGGCTCTCCCCCCTCATCTGACACCGTCCATCCTTTCAGAAACTCCTCCCTGCTCATACTCATTCTGCCGACTGCAGGATCGCTCACCCACACCTTTTTCCCGGAGATCCTGTTTACCACTATAAAATGGTTCTGCTGCCAGTGCACTATGCAGGGCAGGGGGATCTTGCCGGCGAGCACCGGGAAGGGAATCTTCACCCCCTCAGCCCTGAAACCCATGCTCACGGCTGCCGATCTGAGACCAAGCAGGGACACACCCTCACGGGTTATCCATGCTCGCTTGCGGATCGACTCCAGTGAAATGCGCTTACCATGCCACCGGGCTACCATGCCAATGCATGCGGGACCGCAGTCCATCGCATCATGCTGTCTGACAAAAGGATACATTAACGGACGATGAAACAGATATAAGCAGGTGTAAATATATCCATAATTGTCACTCCTGCGCTGCAGGGCAGGACAAATGTGCCGGAGGGTCATAATTCTGAAATCGGTATCAGAAATGCTATATTTGCCAATTATACCTCTTTATTGGGATTATTCAGAAAGTATTCGGATAGTGACATCATTGATGGGATCAGGAGGCAGGACAGC
Organism: Bacteroidales bacterium; assembly: GCA_034004025.1. Classification (GTDB taxonomy): domain Bacteria; phylum Bacteroidota; class Bacteroidia; order Bacteroidales; family VadinHA17; genus SR-FBR-E99. The sequence continues at coordinate 2,712 of JAVEXM010000042.1, read as the reverse complement.
AAGATTCTTACCTTCCTCTATGATGCGTACTATCAGGTTATACGAGATCACCTTAGACAGAACAGCGGGTCCGAGGATGATGTGTATGACGTGCTGCAGGAGAGTGTCGTAATACTCTACAGGCAGGTCACTGGCGATAATTTTGTCCTTACGTCGGATCTCAAGGGTTATTTTTTCGGCATTGCCAGGAACGTCTGGAACAGTCAGTTACGGTACAGGTCACGCCTCGCCACACTGGAGAGTGACATTGCTGACACTTCAGAAGCTGAGGAGATCAACGCCCGCACCCTCGAACGCATTGTCACAAGGTCGTTTGCTCTCCTGAAGGAGGATTGCCAGATGGTGCTTAACCTGTTCAGTGAGGGGCACACCTATGAGGAGATGGCAAGAATAATGGGAATGAAGTCCGAGGCTTACGCAAGGCGAAAGAAATACCTCTGCAAGGAGGCCCTTATGGAGATCATCAAGACAGACCCCGAATATCAGGATCTGGGTCCCCTGTAGACGATGGCCAGGAGCACTGCTGCGGCTATAAGGAAAAAGAGTGTGGCTGCATAGAGTCTTATTCTGTCGTACCACAGCGGCGCGTCGTCACCGTAAATCACCAGTGCAGACCAGAAGTAGGGATGCGAGCGTGTCTGGTCCGCAGAGCGGAGATACCTGAGGCGGGCACTTCGCAGGGCAGTGCTCTTTGTCTGTCCGCTTCGCATGTTCCTGTAAAAAGAACGCATGACCTCCGACGCCGAGTTATCATCCACAGCCCACATTGACATCACAACCGACCGGCTTCCGGCATAGAGAAATCCCCTTGCCAGGCTGAGGATACCCTCACCCGTGGCCAGCATCCCGCTGCCGGTGTTGCACGAACTGAGGACGACCATCATAGCGTTAAGAGTGACACTGTACACTTCGTAGGTGTTCAGCATGCCGTCTTCAACACTCCCGGGCGATGATGAGAAGATCATCTTGGAGAAGAGAGGGTGCTGATCATCCACCAGGGTATGCATGGCAAGATGAACAATGTCGTAGTCGCCTGCCTCCCTCTTGTAAGCCTCCTCCGTTGCCTCTTCCGCCAGGAAGGCTTTTCCCCCGCACTGATCCACCGCATCCTCGGCCTCTAAAAGAGCATACGGCAGATCACGTATCTCTCCCCTGAGGTTCGGGAAGGCGGTCAGAAGACTGTCAGCCAGCTCCATTCCCTTATACGCAGGAGCAAAAGCAGCCAGGTCATTGGTAAGGCTGCGGCTGCGGCCCATGGTTTCTGAAGAAAATGTGACGCTGTAGATGTATGAGAAGCGGTATTTCTTCAGCGCAAAGGGAACCTCACGGTAGAGCAGTTCGGGACTTCGAAACTCCTCGGTTACCAGTGTCTCAAAGGGAATATACGAGAGAATGTTGTCCGGTGAAATAATAATCTTGTCGCCCTTAAGGAATGGCACGGCCGGCTCGAGGAGTATCCTGTAGAGCTCATATGCAAGATCCATATACTCATTGAACGGTTGACGGGAACCGCTTGTAGAGGGAACAGCCGAGAGCATCTCCCGGAAGCGGACCAGCGAGGAGAGCAGCAATGAGTCGGTTTCGCGCCTGATAACCTCAGTCCTGCGGCTGTTGGAGACAATTATGTAAAGACTCTCATCAGTAAGCACGTAGCTGATAAGGTTCGCTCCCCTGCCTATCACCCCGGGAACGGCCTTCAGCGGGGCAACCTCATTTTGAAATTTAAGGCTGTAGTAAGAGGGATATCTCTCTTCAAAGACCCTGACCAGCGAATCACGTGATCTCAGGAGTGAAAAGGTGACACTCTCCCATGTCTCTATCCTCTGGGTATCAGGTGCCGCCTTGTGCTGCTCAGCTGCTATAAGCTCCCTGTGCAGCCCTATCTTTTCCCTGATGTCATTGTCAAGATCAACAAGTTCCGGCGGCAGGGAGAATTTTGCGGCGTTAAGCTCTCTCATTGAGGCGAGGAACCCTGCCACCTTGCTTCTCTCTGAAAATTCAAAGATCCCTTCCAGGGAGGCGTCGTCGCGGTCACTCTCGTAGAGCTGATGATAGTTTTCAATCATACCGGTGTAAACCTCCCGGGAAAAGGCGCTGAGCCTGGTGCGACTCTCCTCCTCGCTCATCTCAAGCCTCAGCCGGTCATACAGCGAGACTATCAGCCTGCCTGTCCTGACAGCCTCCCTGAGATGATCACTGTCGCCCGTTGCTTCAGCAAGGGCATTGAGGGCACGGTACCTCGACATAAGTACTCCCATCTCATTTTCAGAATAGGATGAGAGCGGGGAGAGACCCTCACCATGCACCTCCGCCGCCGATAACCCAATGTCATTGCTTATCTCCAGAACCCTTTCATACTGACCTGCATCGTAAAGGGTACCGGCATAATTCAAGGTTATCAGCTTTTTCAGCGAATAGTCCCACGGATGCCTGTCAGCATACTCAAAGCAGGCATCATATATCTCAAGGGCCCTGAGGGCATTCCCGCTCGTGTTGTAAAGAAAGTCAGCCCTGTAGACAAGCATCATGCAGTATTCCCGGCTTTCCGGTCCAAACTCTCGCTCCACATCGGCCAATCCGTCGGCCAGCACCTTCTCTCCCTCCTCAGGCCTCCCTGTACCGGCAAGGAGATCAGCGTAATTTATATAGAGAAGGGCTTTGTCCTGTATATTGTTCCCTGCATCAATTGCAAGTCCCTTCCTGAAATGCTTC
>JAVEXM010000160.1:0-4598 GCA_034004025.1 Bacteroidales bacterium | reverse complement strand
ATGATGAAGAAGGGCGATGTCATCACCGTGGCCGAGATTGCAGGCATACAGGCCGCCAAGCAGTGTGTCACGCTGGTGCCGCTGTGCCATAACATCGCGCTTGACCAGGTGAAGGTCACACTTGAGGCTGATGAGCAGGGCATCGCCGCCGTGAGCACCGTACGCTGCACCGGCAGGACAGGGGTGGAAATGGAGGCACTGACGGCAGTGAGCGTCGCGCTGCTGACAGTCTATGACATGTGCAAGGCTGTCGACAAGACGATGACCATAACAGATATCCGACTTGATAAAAAAGAGAAGCATGACATTACCTGAGAAATTCAAAGTGCATGTGATCACCCTGAGCGACAGGGCTCACGCAGGCAGCTACCGCGACCTCAGCGGTCCGACGGTAGTTAAGTATGTAAAGTATGCCCTCATTGCAGCGGGATGGAAGCACGAGATCACCACCACGGTCATCCCCGACGACGAGGTGGCGCTGCGCGCCGCACTCACGGCGGCACCGCAGTTTGACCTGATCATTACCACCGGCGGCACCGGCATCGGTCCGCGTGATATCACACCCGACGTAGTCAGGCCATTGCTCACCAAAGAGCTGCCTGGAATAATGGAACAGATAAGGGTAAAGTACGGCACCAAAAACCCGAAGGCTCTCCTGAGCAGGGCGGTGGCCGGCACGATAGACACCACGCTTGTCTATACCCTGCCCGGGTCAGTGAAGGCGGTACATGAGTATATGGCGGAAATTGTCAAGACCCTCGAGCATACGGTTTACATGGTATACGGGGTGGATGTTCATTAACAGTCTTCAGTCTTCAGTCAGCAGTCGGCAGTTGAAAATCGCAAGTCGCAAGTCGCACTTCGCAAATCGCAAATAGCCTGGGCCTTAGCGCGAAGCGCGTGTGTTGGCCAAAGTGATTCCCGTAAGCCGGTCATACCTTTTGGTGGGGTCACGGAAGTAGGTGAGGATCAGGTAGTCGTTCTCCGTCTCCCAGTGACTGCCCTCAAAGGCAAAGCCCTCCGGTTTGTCTGATCCTGAGGGGATGAAGACATATTCATAGTTGTACCATCCCTGCTTCAGCAGCAGCGATGCCTCATAGCATCCCCGTGAAGCGTTCCATCGCATCATGTTCTCCGGGCCGTATCTCCAGCCGGTGAAGGCACCGGCGACATATACCGAGCCTCCCTGCAGCTCACGGTGGGCAGGCAGGGTGAAGTATACCTGTACATAATCGGCATCCCTGTCCGGCTCGTCGCTCTCCTCCATCGCCACCCAGTACTTGCCGTTGAAGTCCTCATTGTAGAAATACTGCCTGAACTCCCGGTCGTCAGAGGGTATGAGGTAAGCATGATATATTCCGTTTACATACTCTGTTGCCCGTACGTTCTGCCGGGTCTGCCTGATGGTCTTTATATCGAAGTACCTGAACTCATTTCCCCCCGGCATCAGTGTCTTATCGGAGAGGGTATTGAACTCCACCCTGCCGCTGCTGACGAAATCGGGCGTGAGGCTGCTGCGGGTCCTGTCCCACCTGCCGTTCTGCATCACGGTGATGGTGACCTGCCTGTAGGGGTCAGTAACCGGCAGCGCTCCCAGCGAGACGGTGATCTCAGCCTGCTGGTGCGTCTCCGTGGTGCCGGGCTTCATCGGCCTCCTGAAGGTGACGGCGGCAGAGGTGCTGCCCTCACTCACAAAGAAGCGCCTGGTGAGCAGGGGAGCATCGGGCTCCCCGTATGCCCATACCGTTATGACATAGTTGCCTGAGACCAGGAAGCTGATGTCGTTATTGGGGAGACTGAGGGAGTAGTGAGTGTAGTTTACCTTCGTATTGAAGGAGGGGAGGTAGTCGGTTATCTGGTTCTCCTCAAAGCCTTCGAGGTAGTCGCTGGTGAAAAGGTCGCTGCTGTTCCAGTCGCGGTCGCAGTGAGTGATTCGGTACCAGAGGGTCCCTCCGTCACCGTCAATAACGTCAAAATGAAGTATCATCTCCTCACCGGCCCCGGGCTGAATGAACGGGTAGGCAAGTCTCCATCCCTCCTTCTCAAACCAGATGCTCTTCACATTCGGAGCACAATACTCGCCGGAAGAAAAATCCTGCGAAAAGGAAGAAAAGGTTCCTGCAAGAAGACAGGTTATTGATAAACTTAATATTTTTATCGTTGTGAATTTTCCGGACATAACTAATAATTCAGGCCTAAAGTACAAATATCCTGCCGCACCGCAATACGGTCCTCAAAATAATGATCTATTGTGATTTTTATTATCTCTGCCTGTGAAATATTTAACATTGTATTATAATTGTAGTCTCAATCGAACCAAGTTGTAAAACTCTATATGTCAACAGTCATCAGATTACGTAAAGGACTGAACATCAAGCTTGCCGGCAAGGCTGAGAAGATCCTTCTTCCGGAGACAGCCGTTGACCGTTTCGGCGTCAGGTTTGCCGATTTCCCCGGTCTGACAGCCAGGCTTGAAGTCAGGGAGGGTGACAGGGTCATGGCGGGCACAGCCCTCTTTCATGACAAGTCTTACCCTGAGATAAAGTATGTCTCACCTGTCAGCGGGGTGGTCAGGGAGATCATCCGCGGTGACAAGCGGGTGCTAACCGAGATTGTCATTGACCGTGACGGGGATCACCGTGTTGATTTCGGCGTTGCCAATCCTCTGAAGCTTTCACGTGAGGCGGTGACGGAGAGGCTTCTCACCTCGGGCATGTGGCCCGTGTTGCGTCAGAGGCCCTATCACATCGTCGCCCGCCCCGGCACCGTACCCAGGGCAGTTTTTATCTCCGCCTTTGACACTGCACCTCTGGCTCCTGATATTGACTTCATAATGGCCAACGTGCACGGCAATCATCTTCAGACCGGCATCAATGTGCTCTCACGCCTTACCGACGGTAAGATACATCTCTCGCAGGAGGCCGGCGGATCACGTGTGGCTGAGGTGAAGAACCTCACCGGCGTTGAGTTTCACGAATTTTCAGGGCCTCACCCTGCAGGCAATGTCGGCATCCAGATCCATCACATAGAGCCGGTATCAAAGGGCGAAGTGGTCTGGACCGTCGACCTCCAGGATGTGGTGGCCCTCGGCCGTCTCTTCGACACCGGCCTCTATGACCGTGAACGTATTATAGCCCTGGCGGGTAGCGGGGTGTTGCATCCCAAGTATCACCGCATCAGGCCCGGAGCCTCGGTGAGCGGCATCCTCAAGGCGAACCTCGGCGAGGGTAACCACAGGGTCATCAGCGGCAATGTGCTTACCGGCAAGAGAATCGCTGCTGACGGCTCTTTCGGCTTCTATGACAATATGGTCACCGTGCTGCCCGAGGGCGACTACCACGAGCTGTTCGGATGGGCCACACCGGGCTTGAAGAAATTCAGCTACTGGAGGAGCTTCGTATCAAAACTTCTTCCGCGGAAGGAGTATGAGATGGACACCAACCTTCACGGCGGCCACAGGGCCTTTGTCATGACCGGCCACTATGAGAATGTGCTGCCCATGGATATCTATCCCATCTACCTCATCAAGGCGATAATGGCCGGTGATGTAGAACAGATGGAGAACCTGGGCATATACGAGGTGGCGGAGGAGGACTTTGCCCTGTGCGAGTATATCGATCCTTCAAAGAGCGAGTTACAGGAGATCATCCGCAGCGGGATCAACCTGATGATAAAAGAGATGAACTAATTAAAGCGATGAATCTGCAATGAGTTTCCTGCTAGATAAAATGAAGAAGATGGAGCCCCTCTTTGAAAAGGGAGGGCGCTTTGAGAAGCTGCATTCCGTCTATGACGGATTTGCAACCTTCCTGTACGTTCCTGATAAAGTTACTTCCAGGGGCGCACATATCAGAGACTATATGGATATGAAGCGCACGATGATCATCGTGGTCATCGCGCTGATACCGGCCCTGCTGTTCGGGTCATACAACATCGGACTGCAGCATACGAGGGCCTTCGGCATCGTCGACTGGTCGCTGATGCAGATGTTCTGGTTCGGCTTCCTGAAGATCCTTCCGTTGATAATCGTGAGTTATGTGACGGGACTGGGCATTGAGTTCGTTGCTGCCCAGATACGCGGACATGAGATCAATGAGGGTTATCTCGTCACCGGTATGCTGATACCTCTCATCATGCCTATAGATGTGCCTCTGTGGATGCTTGCCGTCTCGGTGGCCTTCGCTGTCATCATCGGCAAGGAGATATTCGGCGGCACCGGGATGAACATACTCAACCCTGCTCTCACCGCACGTGCCTTCCTCTTCTTCAGCTACCCGGCATGGATGAGCGGTGACACTGTATGGATCGAGGGGCTGACAAAGGGGGGAGCCATTGACGCCTTCTCCGGTGCTACGCCGCTGGCGGTGGTAAAACTCGACGGTATCGCCCAATTGCCTTCAGCAATGGAGATGTTTGTCGGAACTATTCCCGGGTCTGTGGGCGAGACATCAGTCATAGCCATACTGATAGGTGCCCTGATACTGCTGGTGACCGGCGTGGGCAGCTGGAGAATCATGCTGAGCATGACCCTCGGAGCACTGGGCATGGGACTGCTCCTCAATCTTACGGGAGGTAACGAGTACACCCAGATACCGGCA
>JAVEXM010000159.1:0-4616 GCA_034004025.1 Bacteroidales bacterium | reverse complement strand
GAAGAAAATATATCCTCAAACCTGTATGGGAAGACGGCTCACTGGGTATCACGGAAGAGTCGGTCTTCACCTTCGACGGCTCCATACCTGATATCCTGAAGGGTAAGGATGACAGCCACTGGTTCATTGAAGAGTTCATCGAGGGAAGAGAGTTTAATGTAAGCGTCAAATCGGGCCCTGACGGTCCCGTGATGCTGCCTCCCGCTGAGATTGTCTTTGATAATTACCCTGATGATCTTCCCCGGATAGTCAGCTATAAGGCAAAATGGGAAGAGGATACGTTTCAGTATCACAGCAGCAGGAGACACTTTCCTGATGACCTGAGCAGCAGCCTTCTGAACAAGCTGCAGGAAACGGTAATAGCATGCTGGACTACATTCGGCCTCAGGGGTTATGCCCGTGTTGACATGCGCGTTGACGCCGATGAAAACGTTTACGTGCTGGAGATCAATGCAAACCCCTGTATCTCACCCGACGGCGGGTTTATAGCAGCTGCCGTTCATGCCGGACAGACTCATGAGGAGATAATTAGTGATATAATCCGTGACCTTAATCGTTAAAGCCATGACTGAAATTTCCTTTGAGATAACACGTGCTGACAGGCCGGCTCTTGAAAAGATACTCTCATCATCCGGATACTTTTATGACTTTGAGATTGAGGTAGCTCTTTCCCTGGCTGATGAAACAACTGAAAAAGGCCAGGAGGGCAGCGGTTACCACTGGGTGCGCCTCCTTGAGGAGAAAGAGGTTGTAGGTTTTGCATGCTTTGGACCCAATCCGTCGTCAGTGCACTCATGGGACCTCTACTGGATAGCCATCCAGGAGGAACAGAGACAGAAGCATTACGGGTCCGTTATCCTGAAAAGCGCCGAAGAGCGAATCAGCTCAATGAAAGGAAAGATTATCTGGATCGAGACCTCAGGGAGGCCTCTTTACGAACCGACAAGGCACTTTTATCTCAAGAACGGTTATGAGCTTGCGGCAACACTGCGTGAGTTCTACGGCCCCGGAGACGATAAACTTGTCTACCGCAAAGTATTATGAAAGGTCTCTGATCAATCCTGCTTCACCTTCAGAGGCTAGTCAGCACCTCGCAGGTTTTACGGATATCCGCCTCAATCAGGTCCAGATGGGTAACGAACCTTATGCTTCTCTCCCCTGTCTTCAGTGCCAGAATGCCGTATTCCTTAAGTATATCCAGGAACTCCGTGGCTTTCATGCCAGGGAGTAGTGTAAAGATGATCAGATTGGTGCCTCCATAACTGACATTTTCCACCAGGCTGCACTGCTCAAGGGCTTTAGCGATGTCAACAGCGCGGCGGTGGTCTTCCGAAAGACGCTTCAGATTGTTACGGAGCGCATATATGCCCGCCGCGGCAATATATCCGGCCTGCCGCATCGCTCCTCCCAGCACCTTCCTGATCCGTTGCCCCTGCCTTATGAAATCCCTGTTTCCCAGCAGTACGGAACCAACAGGTGCCCCCAGTCCCTTGGATAGGCATATAGAGATGGAATCAAACAGTGCACCGTACTCCTCAGGCTTCCTGCCGTCGGCAGTCATGGCGTTGAACAGCCTTGCACCGTCGAGGTGGTAACCCAGGCTGTGCCTGTCGCACAACTCCCTGATCTTCAACAGCTCCTCAAAATCCCAACAGGCACCGGCACCCCTGTTGACGGTATTCTCCACCTCCACCAGCCGGGTATAGGCCTTGTGCCAGTCGTTGGGATTGTTGATATACTGCTCCACATCTGCAGCAGTGAAGGTGCCATTCTCAGAGTCAATCAGTGCCACTGAGGCGCCGGAGTTGAAGGCCACTCCACCTGCTTCAAACTGGTAGATATGTGCCAGCCTGCTGCAGATAACCTCATCACCGGGGCGGGTATGAACTTTAATTGCAATCTGGTTTGTCATCGTTCCGGAAGGACAGTAGAGAGCTGCCTCAACGCCGAACATTGAGGCTGACATCTCCTCAAGCTCATTCACCATAGGGTCTTCACCGAAGATCATGTCACCCACACTGGCTTTCATCATGAACTCAAGCATCCCCGGGGAAGGCTTTGTTACGGTATCGCTTCTCAGGTCAATCATAGCAACTAAAATAATAAGGTTCAAACTTACAGAAAAACGCCTGATGTTGCATGGGCAAATATTGATCGATTCAATTTTTTAAACAAAAATATTAGTTTATTGATTCGTTATTCAGGAGATAATGCAGTTCTATGAAAAATGGATATATTTAACCTCATACAAGTCTATCGGGAGACAATGCAGGTAAAGATTGAAGCAGGCTGGAAGGAGAAGCTGAAGGATGAATTCAGCAGCGATTATTTTGCAGCGCTGACCGATTTCGTACGGGAGGAGTACCGTACGCGCCAGGTCTTCCCGCCTGCAGGAAAGATCTTCAATGCCTTCGATCTTTGTCCCTTTGACAGGGTGAAAGTTGTTATAATCGGACAGGATCCATATCATAACATTGGCCAGGCACACGGGCTCTGTTTCTCTGTCACCGACGGCACCGAGTTCCCTCCCAGCCTTGTGAACATCTTCAAGGAGCTCAACCGCGACCTGGGGGTTGAGGTTCCCAGGACGGGAAACCTGGAGCGTTGGGCCGGGCAGGGGGTGCTTCTCCTCAATGCCATACTGACAGTAAGGGCACATCAGGCGCTCTCACACCAGAACAGGGGCTGGGAGCGGTTCACCGATGCCGCCATCAGCGCGCTTAACCGTGACCGCGAGAACCTTGTCTTCATGCTATGGGGCAACTATGCCCAGAACAAGGGGGCATCGATTGACCCTTCCAGGCATCTGATTCTCAGGACCGTACATCCATCTCCCCTTTCAGCTTCACGCGGCTTCTTCGGATGCTCGCACTTCAGCAGGTGCAATCAGTGGCTCATCTCCAGGGGCATTGAGCCGGTGCAGTGGTGATCACGAACTCAGGCCGCGCTCAATAACCCGTAGGATATCCTCACGGGACTCAAAACCAACGGACATCCTTATCATTCCCGGCTCAGGATATTTTGTGCCCCATACAGGCTCTACAGGCATCAGTATGGTGTGAGAGTCGCCCAGGGTGGGTATGAGTCTGATTTCAGGATAGACGGCGGCTATGAACCTGTCACGACTCCCCCTCTTCTCCTCAGGACTGTCACCGGCAAGGTCGAACGTGACCATCGCGCCGTAACCCTTGCCGCCGGTAATCTCCCTGCATACGGAATGGGTGGGGTGAGTTTCCAGGCCGGGATAGAGAATCGTGCTGATCCGCCCGGATGAGCTGAGCAGTTCCGCCACAGCCTGCGCATTGCCGCATTGCTGCATGAAGCGCAGATCAAGAGAGGCAATCTGGGTCTGCAGCCGGTAGGCATCATCCGGAGAGAGCATATGACCTATTAACTTGCGATACTCTATCGCACTGTGCAAAAGATCACTGTCGTTGCCGCATATCACCCCGGCAGTAAGATTACCGTGACCCGAGAGGTACTTCGTGGCGCTGTGGATCACCATGTCGGCGCCGTCATCCAGTGGCTTCCATAACAGGGGCGTGGCAAAGGTGTTGTCAACGATGACCCTGGCACCGTGCTTTTTTGCCATGGAGATGATACGGCGACCGTCGGCAACAATGAGAAGGGGATTGGAGATCGTCTCAAAGTAGACAATGTCAGGTTTCATCTCAGCCAGCATCCTCTCAAGCATCTCATAATCGTAATCGTTCCCCGTCGGGCTGAAGAAGCTTATCCCCTGTCCCCTGCGCCTTATCAGTATGCTGTTGATGTACGAGAGGGTGCCGCCGTAGATCTCGGAGAAGAATAGCCAGTTACCCCTGCTGCCTGCCTCCTGGAAGATGGATAGTGCAATGTCTATAGCTGCCATACCTGACTGAGCCAGCAGAGCCCATCGGGAGCCTTCAACGGCCATGACCGCCTCCTCCGCCGCAACAACGGTAGGGTTGCGGTAACGGGAATAGATGTACAGATCGGGTTCCCGCTCGTGTGATATCTCCGCGGCAAAGGCACCGGAGGTGATGCCGGCTGTCGGCAGCTCAAATCCGGCATCACGGTAAACCGGAGTCCTGACGCTGTTTATCTCTCTCTTTTTCATATTCATTGGTAAAGTGTTCTGCTATTGTGTTTTGGATATTGACGGGACTGAAATCGATATAGAAAAGCAGCCTGTCTGCTGCCACTCCTGCCAGAAAGAATAAAAGTGCCGCACCGTCGGCTACGGGGCTCTCCGGGTAGAGCAGCACAAAGACGACCGGCAGCGCCAGTGCCCTGAAGTAGTATAGATTCCGTACAAAGGGAGGTCCTTCGGCAGATCTGTATCTCATAACGACTGACACAGCTGCCAGCATGGAGAAGAGCAGGAAGAGCGTTCCCGGCTCCCGGAACCATGACACGGCAAGTATACCCGCAAAGAATGCCTGCCCGGAATGCAGCTTCAGTGACATGCGTCTGTCGGCAGCAAAGAAGACGCGGTCGACAGATACAAGTGTCAGCAGTGCAGTTATTGCTCCCACCCCGGGTGGGATAAGGCCCGGAGAGATCAAGTTGAGCAGGGCTATCAAGGTTAACAGGCCGGTAAAAAATATCTCCTGGCTCAGCGGTAGATCGGAAGA
>JAVEXM010000158.1:0-4627 GCA_034004025.1 Bacteroidales bacterium | reverse complement strand
TACTTGGCCTGGAGATAAATAAAACAGCCTATAACACCATTATGTGGATACTGGTGGGCGGATTGATACTGCTCATGGCAATTGGATTCCTGATCTTTAAAAGAAACCTGGTTGTACTCCTCCGCACAGAGAAAGACCTGAAGGAGCTCAAGGATGAATTTGCTGCCTACAGGCAATCGTCAAGGATCGCCCGCGAGAAAGTGGAGATGGACCTCTTCCGCGCAAACCAGAAGCTCAAGGGGCTGGTCTGACAGCACCCTTTTGCCGGTATTCTGCCGGGGCATAGCTGCCCTTTTCAGCCCTCCGCCCCTTCTTTTAAATCATACACAGCCCTTTCCGTATTTCGGGACAAAATTCGAACGAAATTAATGTGACATTAAATAAGTTTCCTAACGAACTTTGTAAAGAACACATAAACAATGGTATAAGATCATGTGATATTTACAATAAATTTCGAATGAAATTTTCATCGATGCATTTTGTATTGGTTTAATTCTTTATCTTCAGCCCCTGACACAGCGGAAAGACAAGAATTAAAACCGAATCAACATGCTACTACATCAGCAATTCGTCAGGATAGCGAAGGAGAATGCTTCGAAGCTGGCAGTTATAGACAAGACAACCGGAAAGAGCGTCACCTATTCAAGGGCGTTAACAGGGGCTCTGATACTGAGCTCGAAATTCAGCAAATACGATAAGGGATTTATCGGGATAATGATTCCAACATCTGCGGGCGCTGCACTTGCAACAGTGGGAGCGCTTATGAGCGGACGCGTTCCTGTGATGATAAACTACTCAACCGGAGCGGAGGCTAACGTCAGGTATGCCCGGAAGAAGTGCAGGTTCACCACTGTTATCACCTCGCGTTCACTGCTTGAGAAGATCAACTGCCCGCTGGTTGAGGGTATGGTCATGATAGAGGATCTGATGGCGGGTGTCACCACCGGCGACAAGCTCAAGGCCGCACTTAAGACGAAACTGCCGCTGGGAATGCTTCTTAAGACTGTCAGCGGGGGCAGCGAGGATGACACTGCTGCAATGCTCTTTACCAGTGGCAGCGAGAAGGATCCGAAGGCAGTGCCTCTGTCGCACCGTAACCTCATTGCCAACATAGAAAGCTTCAGCAGCTATGTGAGAATCAGCGGAGAGGACAAGATACTTGCCAACCTGGTATTCTATCACATATTTGGCCTGACCGTCAATCTGTGGGTGGCTTTTTACCACGGCATGACGATGGTGACCTATGCCAATCCGCTCGATTTTCAGAAGATAAGCACAATAGCACGTGAGGAGAAGCCAACCATCATGGTTGGAACGCCGAGTTTCTTCTGGGGTTACCTGAACAAGTCGGAGCCGGGCGATTTCAAATCGCTCAGGCTGATGGTAGCTGGCGCCGACAAGTGTCCCGATGCGCTGCGCGACGGCTATATGAAGAAGCACGGTGTCACCCTTCTCGAGGGATACGGCGCCACGGAAACTTCCCCTGTAATATCTGTCAACTCGAAGGAGTTTAACAGAGCGGGCAGCACGGGGAAGGTGATCCCGGGCATACAGGTGAGGCTTGAAAACATTGAATCAGGAGAAGAGTGCAAGGTCAGGGAGGTTGGCAAGATACTTGTCAAAGGGCCTTCGGTCATGAGAGGCTACTATGATGATCCTGCACAGACGGCTGAGGTTCTGAAAGACGGCTGGTACAACACTGGCGACATGGGCTACCTGGATGAAGACGGCTATCTCTGGCACGCAGGCCGGTTTAAGCGTTTCACGAAGGTGGGAGGAGAAATGGTCTCGCTGGTGAAAGTGGAGAATGTGATGGAAAAATACCTCCATCAGGGGGTGTCATGCTGCGTGGTTGAAGTGCCTGACGATAAGAAGGGTTCTTACATTGTGGCGGCAGTATCTGCCGAGGTAAACAAGACCGAGATACTCAGGAGGATGATGGCTGACCTGCCGAGCATTGCCCTGCCGAGGCAGTTTGTGGTCATTGAAAACCTGCCGATGATGGGTACCGGCAAGATTGACTTCCGGACAGTAACGAAAATGGTCCGTGAGATTATGAATGAGACCGGTTTTGCCGGTTAGCCGGCAACGGTCTTATCTTGCTGCGCAGTTTCCCGGGATCAGCCTGACCGTTTGCGGTCACGCCATTCCAGCCACCTTATAAAAAGGTAACTGCCAAGCCCTATTGCAACCATCATTATGGCAAAGAGAAGATAGGAGCGTCGCATATTACCCTCTCCTCCGGTCATTGCGGTCCATTCGCTCATGCCAAATATCCCGGCCAGAAGGGTCAACGGCATGAAGATGGTAGTGATGAAGGTGAGTCTTCGGACTGTGGCGTTGGTTTCGTTCGAGTCGCGTGCCATCTTGTTGTTCAGCATCGAAGCATAGAGTTCCATGAGGCTTGTTACATTATCGCGGTTACTTTCTGTCATCTCCAGGAAGTTGGAGATGTGATCGAAGATATCACGGTAGTGGACAGTGGCTTTCTCGGGTACAAATTCGCAGTCATTACGACTGATCTTGATAAGTATCTCACGTTCATAGAAGAGGCTTTTGCGAAGGCTCAGCAGGTTGCGGCGAAGGTAGGTGAGGCGTGACGGATCAAAGTCTGAAGGTGAGTCAAGTATCTCTTCTTCTGCATGGTCTATATCCACTTCGGCCTGTTCCACCATATCAGCCATATTATCAACCATATGATCAATAATCAGGTGCATCAGCCATGCCGGACCTTTTTTTACGGCAGAAATGTTACGCTCAATGACAGGCATTATCGCGCCTAACGGGAAGCGGGTGTAGTCGGCATAACCGCTGACTGTAACCAGGAAATTGTTACCAATGAAGAAATCCACCTCGTCGGAAACCAGCTCTTCCGGATCATACCGCAGCGCATTGAAGACGATGAAGGTATAATTCGGGAACTCATCCATCTTCGGCACCTGTGTCTCATCGGTGCAGTCCTCGAGTGACAGGGGATGCAGCCCCAGCGGTGCTGAAAGCTCAGCCAGTTCCTCTCGTGAGGCTTTGGTATAGTTGACCCAGACATAGCCGTCATCTTTCAATGCGCTTGCTGCTCCTTCCAGGGTTGTGATCTTTTCAAGATCGCCTCTGGTTGTTATATGGTAAAATTCAGAACTCATCATTTTTTATCTGTTATTAAATTGTATGCGGCAGGATATAACCTGATCAGGATTTATTCATTGAGTTCTCTTTTCAGTAATTGAGAATATGTTGGTGCAGGGGCAGGTGGTACAGCTATTGACCAGGTTCTGCGATTCCAATGTGCAGGTAATCAGCAAACCCGGCATGAGAATAAGTGACCTGGTCATGCAGTGACAGCTTGAGCGCGATGACCATAAAATTACAAATAAAAAAGTGAAGGTGTACTGCTAAGGCTTATTAAAATGCCCCAGGTACGCCTTCAATACCTTTCAAATAATGTTTCAGGCTTTGTGCACCGGTTTGCCGACGGCATCGGCACCGGCCTCAAGGAAAACCTCGGAAATTGTCGGGTGGGCATGCATTGTGTGAGCCACATCCCAGACTGTGCTTTCAACAGCCATATAAGCGGCTGCCTCACTGATCAGGTCGGTAGCATTGTGCGAGATAATCTGCACACCCAGAACCTCGCCGTACTTAGGCTCTGAGATGATACGGAGAATTCCTTCCGGCTGTCCTTCAGTGAGTGCCTTGCCGTTGGCGGAAAGGGGGAACTCATTTACCTTGTATTCTGTGCCCTCTGCCGTGAGTTGCTGTTCTGTCTTGCCTATCTGCGCGATTTCGGGGTCAGTGTAGAGGGTCAGCGGCACACGCTCGGTCTGCATTGTTTCAGTGATACCAAGGATATGGTTTACTGCTGCCAGCGCCTGTGCCGAGGCAGCATGCGCATAGATGCTCCTGCCGTTGACGTCACCCACTGCATAAACACCTTTGACGCTTGTCATGAAATGTTCATCAACAACGTAGAAGCTGTCTTTCTCCTCAGGGTTGAGCGAGCCGGTGGGCTTGATCCCCCTGCGGGGCATGCAGTTGACAATGCCTTCGTAGTCATCAATGTTCTCCGTATCAAAACCGGCTGTCCCTTCTATTGTTTTAACCTTCAGCGAGGCTAGTCTTTTATCTATATAAGAATTGAGATAATCATCCAGTGCGGGGAAAACCTTATCTGAAGTTTTCAGCAGAGTCACATCCCTGCCTATCAGGGCAAGCATCTGCGAAACCTCGGCAGCCACGGGTCCCTCGCCAACCACAAGCAGCTTCTGAGGTATCTCCTTCTGTGAGAACATGTTCTCGAGGTTGATTATCCGGCTCTCATCGCCTACCTTGAAGGGAAGTGGCCGGGGATATGAACCTGTTGCAATGATAATGTTCTTTGCCCTCAGCATCCGGTTGTCAACCACCACTGTATCAGCTGCCTCGATGGAGGCAGTTCCGGAAATGGTCTCAACATTATTCTTCTTCAGCAGGTATTCAACACCTTTGGTGAGGCGTCGCACGATCCGGTCAGACCGTTTCGCTGCCTTCTCCCAGCTGAATTTCAGCGATTTCGGGTCGAGACCCTCGACACCGAAATCTGCTGCCATCCCGAGCCTGGAAAAGTATTTGGCGCTCTCGAGCATCGCCTTGG
>JAVEXM010000041.1:0-22409 GCA_034004025.1 Bacteroidales bacterium | reverse complement strand
ACTGCCGACTGAGGACTGTAAACTTTTAACCTGGCTATGAACTAAAGCCCGTGCTTCTTCACAAACTCATCAATGATATCTCCCAGGTCAGGATGACCTATCTCCTGGAGGTCATAACGGACATGAAGAGTGGGTTTGTCAATAGTTATCACTCTTTTCAGGTCTATGGGTGTGGCAATCAAAACCAGATCACAGGGTGTATTCTTAATTGTCTCGCTGAGGTCTTTCATCTGTTGGTTGCTGTAACCCATCGATGGCAAGACCGGGCCCAGATCAGGGTAGTTCTCATAGGTAGTCTTCAGTTTCCCGACTGCATAAGGCTTGGGATCTACCAGTTCGGACGCACCGTATTTCATTGCAGCAAAACAGCCATAGCTGTATCTGACCTCTCCGTGAGTAACAGTTGGCCCTTCCTCGATGACCAGCACCTTTTTGCCCCTTATAATAGCGGGGTCTTGCACTATTGTGGGAGAACATGCGTCAATGATAACAGCATCCGGATTTATCCTTGCAACGTTTTTCCTTACCTCAAACAGATCATCCAGATCAGCGCTTTCAATTTTATTAACAATAACCACATCAGCAAGTCTGAGGGTAATCTCCCCGGGATAATACCGCTGTTCATGGCCTGCCCTCTGCGGATCAACAAGTGTAATCATCAGGTCTGGCTTAATGAAGGGAAAATCATTATTTCCACCATCCCACAAAATGACATCACACCCCCTCGGATCACTTTCAGCCTGCCGGAGAATAGCTTCATAGTCAATGCCGGAGTAAATTATTGTATCTCGTACAACATGCGGTTCATACTCCTCCATCTCCTCAATTGTACATTCATGCCTACTGAGATCATCAATCGTCTCAAAACGCTGCACTGCCTGTTTCACCAGATTACCGTAAGGCATCGGATGCCTGATGGCAATTACCTTCAGACCTCGCTTTTTTAGTTCATCAACTATTCTGCGTGATGCTTCGCTCTTTCCTCCCCCTGTCCTGACTGCCCCGACAGCGATAACAGGTTTTGTGCTTTTAATCATCGTCTCCTTCCATCCCAGAAGAGAAAAGTTGGCTCCTGCCGCATTCACTATGGCACTGAGCGCCATAACCTTCTGATATGTTACATCACTGTATGAAAAAATACAGTCGTCAACCTTATGTTCACTTATCAGGCGAGGCAGATCACTCTCTGAATAAATCGGAATGCCGTCAGGATAAAGTTTTCCGGCCAGCTCAGCCGGGTATTTCCTGCCGTCGATATCAGGTATCTGTGCAGCAGTAAATGCCACGACATTGTAAAGCTCATTGTCGCGGAAATAGGTGTTGAAGTTGTGGAAATCCCTTCCCGCCGCTCCGATGATGATCACATTCCTCTTTAACATATAACCTCCTTGTTTTTTATTGATTTTTTTTAATAATATCTCTTATTAAGGGCATCGGTATCCGGCAAATTTATAATTTGTAACTGAATTTTGAAGTGATATAAGTCAGTTTAATCCTTTCTTTTAGCTGCTCATAATATTTTGAAAATATGCAAGTTAATAATTTAGGTTATATTGTTGAATAATATGATGGTTAATATTTTAAACCTCAGATTATTGGCAGAATCTTTGCAGTAATGCTTTACGGATGAATGTCCTTGCCCACATATATCTCTCAGGCGACTCGGATGATATTATCATTGGGAACTACATCGGCGATTACGTTAAGGGGCGTGACTATCTGAAGTATCCGGAGGGCATTCGAAAGGGCATAATCATTCACCGGCATATTGATGCCTTCACCGACAGGCATCCGGTCGTGCACCGCAGCAAGCTTCCATTCACAGGCAGGTACAGGAAATATGCAGGGGTGATCACCGACATCCTCTACGACCACTATCTGACCAAAGAGTGGGATCTCTTTTCAAGGCGGCCGCTTGAGAGTGTGACCTATAACTTTTACAGGGCCATGGTCAACAACTTCGAAATCCTTCCCGAGACGGTGCGTGAGAAGATGCCCTTCTTCATCATAGACAACTGGCTTGAGACCTACCAGACGACAAGGGGTATCAGGAGAGTGCTTAAAACACTGAGTTCGATAACCTCATTACCCAAAGAGACACGCTGGGCGATGCGGGTCTGGAAGAAGAACTATTACGCTATCGGTGAGGACTTTATGGAGTTCTTCCCACAGCTTGTGAATTATGTTGAGACGGAGTTCGGTATAGTACTCTCCCCCGGAATGCGTGTACCTTTCTGATCATCCGAGGTACTCGGTCCTGCCGGCATCAAGCCTGAGGAAGACAAAGAGAAGAATGGTAAATCCCCACAGCGAGCTGCCTCCATAGCTGAAGAAGGGCAGTGGTATGCCTATCACAGGCATGACGCCGATGGTCATCCCGATATTTATGAAAAAGTGTACGAAGAACAGGGCCAGTACACCGTAACCGTAGGTACGGACGAAGGTGGTACGCTGTCTCTCTGCCAGCAGCAGCAGCCTGAGCAGCAGCCACACAAAGAGTCCTGTCACCACCACCGAGCCGATGAAGCCCCACTCCTCACCGACGGTGCAGAAGATAAAGTCAGTACTCTGTTCAGGCACAAACTTGAACTTGGTCTGTGTGCCGTTGAGGTAACCCTTGCCTGAGAAACCTCCTGAACCAATCGAGATCAGTGACTGGTTTAGGTTGTAACCCTCCCCGAAGGGATCCTCCTCTATGCCCAGCATGATGTTTATCCTTGTCTGCTGGTGAGGCTTCAGTATATGGTTAAAGGCATAGTCTACCGTGAAAAGATAGAGGATTCCCCCCAGGAGAAATGCATAGATGATGGCAGGCATCTTCAGCTTAAGCCTGTATACATACCAGGCATAGACTATCCCTGCCAGTATGACTGCCAGAACGATGATCCCGGAGGTCTCCAGTCCCAGCAGATAATGCCCCGTGAGGAAGGCCGCCCCGGCGGAAGGGATAAGGATACCCAGGGCACGCAGGGTGAGGGACCAGCCTGAAATAACGAGCATAACTATGATCGCCAGCACTATCAGCCCCACCGACACAGGCAGATTGCCAAGCATGAGCGTAAGCAGGAAGAGGGCTGCGGCGAGTATGGCTGAGATAAAGATATAGATGCTCATCCCTTCACGGTAAAGGACAATAAAGAAGGCAAAATAGGTGATGACCGAGCCCATGTCGGGCTGTATTGCTATCAGTATCATGGGCACCACGATTATGGCTGTGGCAGGTGCCATGACATCCCATCCCGACGACTGCCGCCGGCTGTTCAGGAACGAGGCCAGAGCCAGGCCTGTGGCAAATTTGGCGAATTCAGAAGGCTGGAGGCTGAAGGATCCGAGTTCAAACCATGCCCTGGCACCGTTGATCTCCTTGCCTAATACCAGTACCAGCAGCAGCAGGAAGATCATGATCCCGTAAAAGAACCAGGCAAAAAAGAAATAGAGCTTATTGTCCGTGACCATTATCAGCACTGCAAGCACCAGTGCAGCAATGATAAACATCAGCTGTTTGCCGTACCGCTGTGAGAGGTCGAAGATGCTGGTATGCTGCTCATTATATACGGCAGCATATATGTTCAGCCATCCCATGACCATCATCACCAGCCACAGTATCACCGTGACCCAGTCGAGCCTCGCCAGTATGTTATTCCTCTTTTGCATCCGGTGTTATCACAACTTTCAGGACATAGTCCTCAAGGTACTTCCTCTTAATCCTGCCCGTAAGGTACTTCTCTATCATCAGGCTGGCTATCGGTGCCGCGAAGGTGGAGCCGAAGCCTGCATTCTCAACGTACACGGCTATGGCTATCTGCGGGTTGTCTTTGGGAGCAAAGGCCACAAATATCGAATGGTCCTTGCCATGGGGATTCTGTGCCGTGCCGGTCTTGCCGCAGACGATAATGCTGTCAATCCTTGCTCCCCTCGCTGTTGAACCTTCTCCTCCGTTTACAGCTCCCTCCATCCCCTCTATCACCGGCTCAAAGTTCTGCGGTGATATGCCGGAGGTATATCTCTGGGTGTAGAGGGGTGAGGGGGCCCCCTCTTCACCAATCTTTTTTACCACATGCGGAATATAGAATGAGCCCCTGTTGGCTATGACGGTGGCCATGTTTGCCATCTGCAGCGGTGTCGCCCCTATCTCCCCCTGCCCTATCGCAAGGGATATCACTGTAAGCGCCTTCCAGCGGTCCTTGCCATAATATCTGTCGTAATAGGAGCGTGCAGGCACAAAACCCGGCAGCTCGTTGGGAAGGTCAATCCCCAGTTTGTTACCGAATCCGAAGGCCACCAGGTACTCCCTCCACCTGTCAAACGCCTCCTGCACCGATTCGTACTCACCGTTTTCAAGTATGTTCCTGAAGGCATTGCAAAACCATGAATTGCATGACTGGGCCACAGCTTCGGGAAGGTTAAGGGGCGAGCGGTGCGAATGGCACCCCACGGTGATTGAACCGGCATGATAACCCATGTTGCAGCTGAAGAGGGAGTTCGGGCGTATCACCTCCTCCTGAAGCCCGATGAGGCCGTTCATGATCTTGAAGGTGGAGCCGGGAGGGTAAGAGGCCATCAGCGCCCTGTCAAACAGAGGCTTGACAGTGTCAGACTGCAGCCCGGCAAAGTTGGCTGAACGGACCCTGCCGACCAGTAGTGCCGGGTCATATGACGGAGAAGAGACAAGGGTGAGAATCTCCCCTGTGGCCGGCTCTATGGCCACTATCGATCCGGTCTTGTTAAGCATCAGCTGCTCACCGTACTCCTGCAGGTCGAGGTCAATGGTAGACCACAGGTTTGTTCCTGGAACGGCCATGGTGTCATACCGCCCGTCAGCGTATGATCCCTTGATGTTGTTGTGAACATCAACCAGGAAGATGTTTACTCCCTTTGCGCCACGCAACTGCTCTTCGTATGACTTTTCAATGCCGCTGACGCCTATGTAGTCACCTGACCTGTAATACCTGTCACGGGCAATGAGCCTGTTGTCAACCTCGCCGACATATCCCAGAAGGTGGGCAGCTACCGGACGGGTATATTTCCTTAGTGTCCTGGCCTGCACATAGAAACCCGGAAACCTGTAGAGCTCTTCCTGCAGCACCGCATACGACTCCGAGGAGATCATCTTCAGAAATACCGAAGGTGTACGCCGCGAATAGGTTCTGGCAACCCTCATCCGCTCCCTGAAGTCCTCCATGGTAATGCCCAGTATCTCGTTGAACCTGGCGGTATCAAATGCGCTGGTCTGCACCGGTATGACAAGAAGGTCATACGCTGCCTGGTTATATACAATCAGCTCCCCGTTACGGTCGTAGATGAGTCCCCGGGCCGGATACTGCGTCACCGGCCTGAGTGCATTGTTGGCAGCAGAGACGCGGTAAGTCTTGTCAACGATCTGAATGTGGAAGAGCCGGATTATCAGGATCAGCGCACAAGCCAGTATGAGCCCCACGATGATGTATTTCCTGCTGGCAAAACGGTCTTTCATGGCTGATCCCTCATCTTCGCGGCCTGATGAAATCAAAAAGCATGACAAAGAAGGTAGTCACCACAGTGCTCAGAATGACTCTCAGCAGGGTGTGTAAGAAATTGCTGAAGGTGAAGACCTCAACCAGAAAGAGAGAGAGATGGTGCACAAAGACAACCGTCACCGTGTAAAAGAAAAACCACCTCAGGCCGTTACGGTAAGAGGAGGGCGACATGTCAGGCTCAGTCGTCTCCGATGTGATATTGAGCGTAAGTATCCAGGGCCTCACGAAGCCTGCCATGACCGTGGCAAAGGCATGTACTCCCAGCGTGCCTGAAAAGAGATCGACCACCAGTCCTGTAACAAATGCAAGGATCAGAAGTAACCACGAGGGTATTGAAAAAGGCAGTATCAGGATGAACATCACATAGATATAGGGGTTGACATACCCGCTGAACTCTATGTTGCTGAATATGAGCAGCTGAAGCACTATCAGCAGAATAAAGCCACCGGCATATCTGGAGAGGCTGTTCATCGGGTGACCTCCGTTTCCAGGTTCTGTCTCTCCTCACGGTTGAGGCTGCCGATCAGGAATACATTTGTAAGCCTCTTGAAATCGGTTGAGAGCATCACCTTCAGGGAGAGGAAGTCACCGCCGCGCTCCTGGTCACCGGTGAGTGTCCCGACCATCAGTCCTGCCGGGAAGATTGCCGAATAGCCACTCGTGACGATGGTGTCACCTTCAGTGATGCTGACATGGTGGGGTATCTCTGACAGGGTGGCATACCTGTGGCTGATGCCGTCCCAGGCCAGTGATCCAAAGTAGCTATTTCGCGCGATGCTGGCACTCAGCCTGAAATCGGCATTGAGCAGTGACATGACCACGGAGTATCGGGGAGAGACTCCCACCACAACGCCTGCCACTCCCGTAGATGAAGCTACTCCCATGCCGCGTGTGACGCCGTGTCTTGACCCCCTGTCAAGAGTTATGAAGTTCTTCTGCTTGTTCACGGAGTTGTTTACCACCTTTGCGTCAAGGTAGGTATAGGTTATTCCGGCGAGGCTGTCATCAACCGTCATTGACTGGACCTGCATGGCGGCTCCCAGCTTTTCAAGGCGGCTTCGCAGCATTATGTTCTCCGCCACCAGCTCCTCATTGACCTGTCTCAGCCTGAAGTAATTTGTGCCTGCGTCAATCCTTTTTGCAAAGAAGCCTGAAACGGTGCGTGCGGCGCCGTAAGCCACGGTCTGATGGTAGCTGTGTGAAGAGAAAATCAGCACCAGAGCCACTGCTTCCAGTATAAGGAACAAGATCAGGGTTCTAAACCTGAGCAGGAAGTTCAGCAGGCTTCTCATTCATGCAGAGGATTTATCTCATCAGGAATGGATACTTCTCCACGTTCTTCAGGGCGACCCCGGTGCCCCTCACAACAGCATGAAGAGGATCTTCCGACACTCTGAACGGTATGTTGATCTTATCAGTAAGCCGCTTGTCAAGGCCGCGCAGCAATGCTCCTCCGCCGGCGAGGAAGACTCCCCTGTTGACTATGTCAGCATACAGCTCTGGGGGTGTCTGCTCGAGTACCTGCAGGATGGAGGCTTCGATCTTGGTCAGCGACTTGTCGAGGCAGTAGGCTATCTCCTGGTATGACACCGGTATCTCAATGGGCAGCGATGTCATCAGGTTGGGACCCCGCACGATGAAATCGGCCGGAGGATCTTCGATATCCGGCAGGGCAGCACCTACGGCTATCTTGATATCCTCGGCGGTCTTCTCCCCGATCTTTATGTTGTGCTGGTGTCTCATGTACGACTGTATGTCGGCGGTGAAGCCGTCGCCGGCAACACGTATCGACCTGTTGCAGACGATGCCTCCCAATGCGATCACGGCTATCTCCGTTGTTCCGCCGCCTATATCCACCACCATGCACCCCTCCGGCGCCTCCACATCGAGGCCGATGCCTATGGCTGCAGCCATGGGTTCATAGATGAGGTATACATCGCGGCCACCGGCATGCTCTGAGGAGTCACGCACGGCCCTGATCTCCACCTCGGTGCTGCCGCACGGTATTCCCACAACCATCTTGAGGGATGGAGAGAAAAATTTCGGACCTGTATTGATCATCTTGATCATCCCCCTGATCATCAGCTCTGCTGCATTGAAGTCGGCTATTACACCGTCCCTCAGGGGCCTGATAACCCGTATGTTCTCATGTGTCCTGCCATGCATCTGGCGGGCTTTCTCGCCGATGGCTATCAGCTTGCCTGTATTGCGGTCGATGGCCACAATTGAAGGCTCGTCGACGACCAACTTGTCATTGGCAATAATATTTGTATTTGCAGTGCCCAGGTCTATCGCAACCTCCTGTGAAAGAAAAGAAAATAATCCCATAGGTCCTTTATACTATTTCTTGTTTTATGTTTAGTGTTTAAAATGTCTTATACCAGTAAAAACCATTGCCATGCCCGTTTTATTGCAGTAGTCGATTGATTCCTGGTCGCGCACTGATCCGCCGGGCTGAACTACTGCAGTTACTCCCGCCTCTCCCGCTGTCGTTACCGAGTCGGCAAAGGGAAAGAAGGCATCTGACGCCATCACTGCCCCCTCCAGGGAGAAGCCGAAGGCACGGGCTTTGTCTATTGCCTG
This sequence comes from Bacteroidales bacterium, assembly GCA_034004025.1. Taxonomy (GTDB): domain Bacteria; phylum Bacteroidota; class Bacteroidia; order Bacteroidales; family VadinHA17; genus SR-FBR-E99. The sequence continues at coordinate 14,310 of JAVEXM010000041.1, read as the reverse complement.
CCGGAGTGCATCTATCCTCGATGTCTGGCCAATCCCGCTGGCGCAAAGTTGCCTCCCCTTTGCCAGCACTATGGCGTTTGAACGACTGTGCTTGACGATTTTGTTGGCGAAGACCATGTCATCATACTCCTTCTCCGAGGGATGCCTTTCAGTTACGGGTTTCATATCCCCGGCTGATTCTCCGGCCCTGTCACGCTCCTGCCACAGCACTCCTCCGGGCATCGACCTGAATGATGCTGCAGGTATGCCTGCATCCCTGAGGCGCAGGATGATCCTGTTCTTTTTCCGGCTGAGGATCTCAACGGCACCGGGGGTAAACGACGGTGCCATAGCTATCTCGAGAAAGATCTTGTCCATCTCCTCCGCCACCGTCTCATCAACCTCCCTGTTAGTGATGGCCACACCTCCGTAGGCTGATACCGGGTCGCATGCCAGCGCAGCCTCCCAGGCATCCTTCAGGTTTTCGCGGCAGGCGACGCCGCAGGCATTGTTGTGCTTGATGACCGCAAACGTGACCTCTTCAAACTCTTCTATAAGGCTCATCGCAGCGTCAATATCGAGCAGGTTGTTGTATGATATCTCCTTTCCGTGCAGCTGTTCAAAGACGAGATCAGGATTGCCGAAGAAGATCCCCTTCTGGTGCGGATTCTCGCCGTAGCGGAGTGAATGTGCCTCAGTAATGCTCTGCTTGAAGGCAGGGATGTCACCCTTGCGGTTGAACCAGCTGAAGATGGCTGTATCATAGTGCGATGTCATGTTGAATGCCTCCAGGGCAAAGCGGTACCTCTCTTCGGATGATACCATCCCTCCCTTCCCGTCAAGGAGCTGCAACAGCCCATCATACTGACGACGCGATGAGACTATCAGCACATCAGCCCAGTTCTTGGCCCCGGCCCTGATGAGCGATATGCCCCCTATATCGATCTTTTCAATGATCTCCTGGTCTAATGCCCCTGAGGCTACTGTCTCCTCAAACGGATACAGATCCACAACCACCAGGTCAAAGAGAGTGATACCGTATTCAGCCACCTGCCGCATGTCCTCATCGTTACCCCTGCGGGCCAGGATGCCCCCGAAGATGTTCGGGTGCAGAGTCTTTACCCTGCCGCCGAGTATCGAAGGGTAGCCGGTGATATCTTCTACCCTGACCGCATTAATACCTGCGGCAGTTATGAAGTCATAAGACCCCCCGGTGGATACAATGGTTGCTCCTATCTCCTCCAGCTTTTTTGCAATAGCTTCGAGCCCCTCTTTAGAATAAACCGAAATAAAGGCACTCTTTATTTTTATATCACTCATAATCAGTTAGTAAGATAATAGATGCCAAGGCGGGTGCGATCGGTTAAAAATAGATATTTTTTTTAATAACCAAGGGGTCCTTATATAATTCAATTGATGAATTATTGCGGATGTCTTGATGTTTTTTATTTGACTCTCCCTGCTCTGTAAATCATGCAGATTTTTATTTCCCTGTACAAAATCGATCGTTTTTATGTAAGTTTGACAGGAATTAATGGCCGGACCATGTGGTTAAAAATGTTTAAAGAGAGTTTTGTCTTTGCTTTCAGTTCTGTGGCAGTCAATAAACTGCGCACATTCCTTTCGCTTTTCGGCATCACAATAGGCATTCTCTCGATCATCTCCGTTTTCACGGTCTTTGACTGGATGGAGAACAGTATCAGAAAGAGCATCGAATCTCTCGGTGACAACACCATTTATGTTGAAAAGTGGCCCTGGGCTCCTGATCCTGACATACAGTGGTGGGACATGATCAAATGGCCGCCACCCTCAACTGATGATTACGAGGCACTGCTGAGGAGATCGACCGGAGCAGAGGCCATCTGCTACACCGTAGGTTCCGGAGAGGCCGTCAAGTACAGGGCCAACTCGGTCAGCAATGCTTACATCATGGGAGCCACCTATGACTTTCAGGATGTGCGGTCTTTTGAGCTCGGCAAAGGCCGTTATTTCACTGATTCGGAATCTGCTGCCGGTAAACCTGTCGCACTGCTGGGGTCAGAGCTGGCTGACAAGCTGTTCGGTAACATTGATCCCATTGGCCGCGAGATAGCCATTGGCAGGCATAAGGCACAGGTTATAGGGGTATTCACCAGGGAGGGTTCCGGCGGTCTCTCCGACAGCGGCATGGACGAAGCCGCGCTCGTACCACTCAACTTCATCCGGCAGTTTGTTAACTTCAGAAACCCGTTCCTCAACTCTGATATAATGATCAGGGGCAAACAGGGTGTCTCCGTCCAGCAACTCTCCGAAGAGGTTACGATGATACTCCGTGCAGCACGGCGCATAGCGCCGGGCGAAGAGAATAATTTCTCAATCAACCAGGCCAGCCAGATAACCAGCACCCTGGAGCCGGTATTCCGTGGGATAAATATCGCCGGATGGATCATCGGGGGATTTTCAATTCTGGTCGGAGGATTCGGTATAGCCAATATAATGTTCGTCTCCGTCAGGGAGCGCACCAGTATCATTGGCATACAGATGGCCCTGGGGGCAAAGCGAAGGTGGATACTGCTGCAGTTCCTTACCGAATCTGTTCTGCTGTCGGTCACCGGCGGCATCCTCGGCCTCATCCTTGTCTTTACGGGAACACTCTTTGTCAATTACTTCTTTGACCTCGAAATGTTCCTGACGGCAGGAAACATCCTCCTTGCCGTTGCCATCTCAGGTGCAATAGGGGTTATAGCAGGATTTGCTCCTGCCTCGGCAGCCTCAAGGATGAACCCTGTCGAGGCCATTGGCTATTCTTTCTGACCTCCGTGTGAAGCCTCTCCGGCGTTGATCCTGTTACCGGCCACCCACCGTGTGAGCTCGGCAAACTGTTCCACTGACAGCTGTTCGGCCCTCATTGAAAGGTAGGGCATATCGCCCGCATCAGCAGATACCATCATCTTAAGAGGATTGCGTATCATCTTGCGGCGCTGGTTGAAGCATCGCTTGACAACAGTGACAAAGAGCCGCTCATCGCAGTCAAGCCTGCTCCTCTCATTGCGCCGCAGCCGTATCACGGCCGATTTCACCTTTGGCGGCGGGGAGAAGACATTTTCACTCACGGTGAAGAGATACTCAATATCGTACCACGCTGTCAGAAGCACGCTCAGGATGCCGTAGACACGGCTGCCGGGTGCTGAACAGATGCGGTCAGCCACCTCCTTCTGAACCATGCAGACCACCTCCCCGACCCTGTCACGCTCATCAAGTATCCTGAAGAAGAGCTGGCTGGAGATGTTGTACGGAAAGTTGCCGATGACAGCCATGCTGGCGCCCATCTTTCTCAGGTCGAGTGTAAGGAAGTCCCCCTCGATTATTTCATATGCCCCGGGGACATTGGCCCTGAGGTATGCTACTGCCTCATGATCGATCTCAACCACTTTCAGCGAGGGGAAATTCCTCGCTGCAAGAAACCTCGTCAGAACACCCATACCCGGACCGACCTCCATAACCGTGTCACACCCCTCGGCACGAAGGGCGTCAACAATAGCTGCAGCAATGTTCCTGTCTCTGAGAAAGTGCTGCCCCAGGTGCTTCTTCGCCGTTACTTTACCAGCTCCCATGGAGGCACAAGTCTGTCTGATCCGAAACCGGGAATCCTGATCCTTTCCATAAGGTTCAACAGCTTCTTCAGCAGGTTGAAATAAAGGGTCACAAAAAGAAAGGCGCTCATAAGCCAGATGACAAACATATTGAACCAGAGGGTACTAATCCTCACCTTTCCGATTATCTTGGAGGGGGCATAGAAATGTGCCCTCCCGAAATGTGACCCCGGTTCCATCAGGACGGGGTCCGACTTCTGAATTATCATCGCATCGGTCTCATACAGCTTTTGCTGTACCGTACGGTTCAGCACCATATCGGCAAGGTCCTTGTTGTGGTTAGCCTCACGAAGCTGCACAAGCCCCTCCTGGCCCATTATGCTCACAAGGCTATCAGTGATGTCATCCTTTACCGCCATATAGTTAAGGTATTTCGACCTGAGGCTTTTCTGGAGCGAGTCGAGGAAATCAATCACCATATAGGATGCGTCACGGGTATAGCGCTCTCCCTGCAACAGCCTCAGGGCAGGCCGCGGGTCTATGCCCGCCTCGCTGCTGAGATCATTTATGTGGTATGTCAGTTTCCTGATATTGTTCTCATACACATCTGCAAATTCAGGCATACCGGCTGCGAAAGCACATTCGTTGCTCTTCTTCTTCAGGTCGGGGATCAGGAATGACGACTCCCAGTCATACCGGCTTATCATCATCTCGGTATCGAAATAGGGTTTCATGTATCGGTTTGACCGGAACTGTTCAACGGCCATAGCCTCGTAAGCCCATCTGGTGGTCATGATGTCACCGAGCACCGGGACATACACCTTCCTGGTCAGTGAATTATGAAGGTCGTCAAACCTTATCATGGCTCCGCTCAGCAACAACTGCGGCACGAGCACAAGCGGCACCAGGATGTAGATGCTGATCACCGATTTCATTCCGGCGGAGATATTGAGTCCCACCATGTTTCCGAAGCATGATGTGGTAAAAAGTATCAGCCAGTGTCGCCACATCATCCCCTCCACATCCAGTATCAGGTGAGACAGGATCACATACATGAATGTCTGCACCGCCGAGAGACCGAACAGGAATGTGATCTTTGAGAGAAGGTAACTGGAGCGGCTGATGTTCAGGTATTTTTCACGTTCCAGCACTCTCCTGTCCCTGAATATCTCCTCGGCGCTCACCGTCAGGCCCAGGAAGAGCGCCACCACGACGCTCATAAAGAGGAACACCGGGTAGCTCTTGTTGTCGGAGAAGAGATAGACTCCGTCATTGATGTATTTTGAGACATAGGCAAGGATGAATGCAAGCAGCGGGGGCTCAACCAGGTTAATAACCATATATTGCCTGTCGGCATACTTCCTCACCAGGTTCCTCTTCACGAATGTCTTAACCTGCTTCAGCCACTCAGGTATACGGAAGTTGCTTGCCGGCAGGGGCTTCATCTCGGGCCTGCCGCTGAGCAGGGGCTCCATCTTCTGCCTGTAACGGTGGTACCACTCCACCGGCGACACCTGCCTGTCGGTTCCCCTCCTGCCGTCATTATCAACCACCTTTGCCTCCACTATCTCGAGTATCTCATCTGTCTCGACATTGCCGCAGGTGGGGCACTCGCTCTCTGCCGCATTGGCCTGTGAGGTCTCGGTCTTGAAATATACGATGGCTTCCACGGGGTCTCCGTCATAGATGGTGTACCCTCCCTTGTCCATCACCCAAAGCCTGTCAAACATCTTCAGTATGTCCGATGACGGCTGATGGATGATGACAAAGACGAGCCTGCCATTCAGGGCCTGATCCTTGAGCAGCTCCATGACATTGGTACTGTCATTGGAGGAGAGTCCGGAGATGGGCTCATCAGCAAACAGCACGGCAGGCTCCCGCATGAGCTCAAGTCCGATATTCAGCCTTTTACGCTGTCCGCCGCTGATCTTCTTGTTGAGCGGATCACCCACCATCAGGTCTTTAATCTCTGTAAGGTCAAGCTGCCTGAGGACCTCCCTGACAGTCTGGTTCAGCTTCTCCTCGTCATAATTGCCAAATGTGAGCCTGGCATTGTAATAGAGATTCTGATAGACCGTCAGCTCCTCGATGAGGAGATCATCCTGCGGAACGTATCCTATCAGTCCGTTAAGCTCCTCCGGCTCATTATGAAGGTCATATCCGTTTACATAAACCGCACCTCCTTCAGGCTTCAGCTTCCCGTTGAGGATGTTCAGAAGGGTACTTTTCCCCACGCCGCTGCCGCCCATGATACCGACGAGGTTTCCGGAGCTGACACGGAAGCTCATGGGCTGAACGCCGTTATCCGATCCCTTGAAGCGGTATTCGATGTTGTGTCCTTCAAAAACAATATCCTCAGAAAAACCTGAATGGATGAACTTCCTGAATATGGCTGTGTAGTATAACGGGGCCATGCCGTGCCCCCTGATGTTCACCCCGGGTTCAAGCAGGAAGGGTCGCATGGGAACAACGCTGCGCCCCTTGAAATGAAGCGGTGCTTTCCCATGGTATTCAAAGATAAGGTGACCCGTGCTGGGTGTGTAGAGAACGTAGATAGTGCCACGCAGTCCTTTTGCCACCATATGGTGCCATTCGTGATAGTTGGCAAATTTCGAGGCGGCATCGCCGATGTTATCTTCGCCTTCAATGGCAAGGAGACAGTTGGGGGTGATAAGGTCATACCTCATCCCCAGCATGAATGCCATGGCATTCTTCCTCTCCTTTTCCGGGATATTGAATGTGCGGGCGACAATCTCGACGATGGAGGACTCCTGCTCGGAAATGGTGCCGTCTTCAAAGACAAACTCCAGCAGCTGAAGAAAGACGATCATCCTCTCCTCAATGAAAAGCCCCTTCTTGATCTGGCGGCAGATGTTGGTTATCTGGAAGGTGATAAGGGAGTCTTCGTCAGACAGCTCCCCCTCCTCCACGGCACGGAGCTCACGCTCGTAAAAGTGGAGGTTGTTCTCATAAAGCTTGAAATATTCCTCTTCGAGCTCATGGTTCAGGTACCTCCTGAGGTAACCGCGAAGGATCTTTTTGCCTCTCGAGGTTACCCCTGCAGGGTTTACCGTTGAGATAATGGCAAAAATATGTATCAGTGCATGTAATACTGATTCCCTCATGAGCTTAAAAAAAGACCGCAAGAATGGTCTGCGGTCTTTCGGTATCTGATTCCGTTTATTTTACCAGCTCTGCCCTCACCGTATTCACGGCTTTCTTCAGCGCTTCGATATCTTCCATTGTAAGGCTTGTGCTCAGAGTAGCATAGACCTCACGCACAGGCTGCACCGCGGCAAGTATCCTTGCTACCAGCGGGTCATCAGAATAGGTGCCCGCCAACTCCTCGAAGAGTTCGAACGACTTCTTCTGCTCCAGAAGCACCGACTCAAAGCCAGAGAGATGGGCTCCCGTTTCGGAAACGGCCATCGTGAGATACATGCCCTCGATCCATGCTCCCCCGACCATCAGCAACGCCAGGTTGGCCTGCCCGGCATCAACCATAATTGAATAGGTGCGGTCAAAGGCATCGGTAAGAATGGTCACCAGTGTGTCCCTGTTGTCAAAATTGACTTTGATCTTATCATAGAGTGATTCTTCATAGATCATTGAAAGATTCTGCTCCAGCGCCAGGGTGCGTATAGAGGCCATGTAATCAATGACATCCTGTTGCATGTTATAGAGGGTGGCATAACTGAGATCCGCACCGTATACACCAATATTGACGGAGCGGTTGTAACTCTCAACATAATTGCCGGCATTCTCAGGAGGATTCGTTGCACCCAGAATATATCCCAGATCCAGGTCAGTGAGCTTCTTGATCACCTCGGCTGAAGTGGGAAGAGGATAGACATTCTCTTCAATCTGCTGCTCCAGCGCTTCGAGTTCAACCATATTGATCTCTTTCTGTTTTTTCGCTTCACCCCTGTTTTTGCATGAAGATGCACCGGCTACTGTCAGGATCATTACAGCAACCAGAATTTTTGTGAAAATCTTTTTCATAGGACTCTCTTTTGTAATAGTGTTTAGCTTCGTAAAAATAAAACTTTTACCATTCAGAGTAAACTATATTCAAACAATAATTCCGCAGGTGGTAAAATAGGCTTTTCCCTTCCCCTTAAACACCTGTAGTGCCGCTATTGTTCGTCGGGATTTCATGCTCTCTTACCTCTGCAGATCCCGGCGATGACCCTGATTTTATTCTGACTGTGAAAAATCAGCCGTTTTTATGTAAGTTTGCATCCCGGAGCAACAAACAGATCCCTGATGTGGAACTTTGATGAGGTAGTCAACCGGGAAAACACCAGTTGTATCAAGTACGATTTCAGAGAAGAGGTTTTCGGAAGAGCCGATGTCATACCGATGTGGGTGGCAGATATGGACTTCAGGACACCCTCTTTCATAACCGGCGCCCTTGCTGCCAGGCTGCAGCATGAAATACTCGGTTATTCTTACAGGCCTGACTCATATTTTACGGCAATGATCCGGTGGATAGCCGAACGTCACGGATGGGAGGTGCGGCGTGAGTGGACAGAGTTCAGTCCGGGTGTGGTGCCGGCACTAAACATGTGTACCCTGGCCTATACCGAACCCGGCGATGAGATCATCATACAGCCTCCGGTATATGCCCCCTTTCATGCAGCAGTGAATGACCACGGTCGCAGGCTGGTGTCAAACAGCCTGCTGGAAAAAGAGGGTGTCTGGATGATGGACACGGAAGGATTGCGGAAGTTGATAACCCCGGCAACAAGGATGCTGATACTCTCCAGCCCTCATAACCCTGTAGGCAGGGCCTGGAGGAGGGAGGAGCTGGAAGAGCTCGTTGAGATATGTCATGAAAAGGGCGTTGTCATCCTCTCTGATGAGATACACTGCGACCTGATGCTGCCGGGCTTCAGCCATCTGCCACTTGCCTCCCTCTCGGAAAAAGCGGCTTCAATAACTGTCACATGCATGGCACCGAGCAAGACCTTCAACCTGGCCGGGCTCTCCACATCAACAATGATTATCCCCGACCCTGTCCTGAGGGAGAGATACCGGAAAACACTCGTCGGACTGCACCTGCACCTTGGAAATATTTTCGGTAATGTGGCAGCGGAGGCAGCCTGGACCCACGGCCATGAGTGGGTTGAAGCCCTGATGCGGTACGTACAGGGGAATGTTGATCTCGTTACAGATTACTGTCGTGACCGGCTGCCGCAAATCATGCCGGTTCAGCCGGAGGCTACCTATATGATATGGCTCGACTGCCGTGAGATGCGTCTCTCCGGGAAAGAGCTGAAGCGCTTCTTTGTGGAAAAGGCGGGAGTGGGGATGAATGAGGGCTCCACCTTCGGCCCGGGAGGAGAGGGCTTCATGAGAATGAACCTGGCATGCCCGCGCTCAGTTGTGGAGAGGGCACTGACACAGATAGAAAATGCAATCAGGAAATAACATGAGGGACGATCAGAGAGTGGCTGTCAAACTGACCCTGGAGGACGGTACCGTATACCGCGGATGGTCATTCGGCGCCCCCGTGGCTGCAGCAGGAGAGGTGGTCTTCAACACAGCCATGACCGGGTACCCCGAGAGTCTGACGGATCCTTCCTACAGGGGACAGATACTCTGCCTCACCTACCCGCTGGTGGGCAACTACGGCGCGCCGGGGAAGAGCGAGCAGGACGACCTCTTTCTCTTCTATGAATCATCAGGGGTGCATATCTCGGCACTGATAGTATCGGACTACTCCTTTGAATACAGCCACTGGAACGCCATCGAGAGCCTCGACGAGTGGCTGCGGAGAAGCAACGTGCCGGGAATCTTCGGGATCGACACCCGTGCTCTGACAAAGCGCATACGTGAGAAGGGAGCCATGCTGGGCAAGGTTGAACCGGAGGGCACCACGACGGAGTTCTACGACCCGAACAGAGTCAACCTGGTGGCAGAGGTGAGCACCTCTGCACGCAAGGTGTACGGCAGCGGCCGGTACCGTATTTTGCTTGTCGACTGCGGGGTTAAGTACAATATAATACGCAACCTTCTGAAGAGGGATACCACTATCATCAGGGTGCCGTGGGACTATGATTACAGTGCGGAGGAGTATGACGGATTGTTCCTGACCAACGGGCCGGGTGACCCAAAGATGTGCCGGGCGACCATTGATAATATAAGGAAGTCGCTGGATGATGCCCGTCCCATCTTCGGCATCTGCCTGGGCAACCAGCTGATGGCGCTGGCGTCAGGGGCGGATACATATAAATTACGGTATGGCCACCGGAGTCATAACCAGCCGGTGCAGATGGTGGGTACGGAGAGGGCATACATCACATCGCAGAATCACGGTTTTGCCGTGAACAACAATACATTGCCCGCAGGTTGGAAACCCCTGTTTGTCAACGTCAACGACAACACCAACGAGGGGATGAAGCATATCTCCAAACCCTTCTTCTCCACCCAGTTCCACCCCGAGGCCTCCGGCGGACCGACGGATACCGATTTCCTGTTCGATCTCTTTATAGAAAATATAGACAAGGCAGCAGAGGGCCGACCGTAAAGAAATTGCCCTGTGGGCAATTTTAGGGAGGAGCCGGTCTGTAGGGGAGGGCGGCAGTAGGCAGTGTCAGTCGGCAGTACCAGTCAGCAGTCGGCAGTGCCAGTCGGCAGTCGGCAGTCGGCAGTGTCAGTCGGCAGTCGGCAGTGCCAGTCGGCAGTCGGCAGTCGGCAGGCGGCAGTCGGCAGGCGGCAGTGTCAGGCGGCAGTGTCAGGCGGCAGTGTCAGGCGGCAGTCGGCAGTACCAGTCAGCAGTCGGCAGTAGGCAGTGCCAGTCGGCAGTAGGCAGTGTCAGTCGGCAGTGTCAGTCGGCAGTCTTCAGTCAGCAGTTTGAGGCTCCACCGCATGGGGAGACTCAATCCCGCATCCGCCAGCTGGCGGATCGGGGCGGCAGTCGCGAGATACCGCTCAAGGCCCGCCCCGATAGCTGGAAAGCGCATCGGGGGTTCAGGTATTGTAGCACCGCACCGCTACCTCCCCCACTCCGTGATTCGGTCACACAACTCCTGCGGTGAATATCCCTTCCCGAACCCCTCCGCAATTTTTTCAAGCCGCTCCCTGATGATCTCCTGCCCGACATTCCCTATGCTGCCCGTATGGGTGTAGTCGGCTGTTGCAGGAGCAACGAATGAACCCGAGCCCGCCTTTTTTGCCACCTCGCGGTATGCATCCCTGAAAGGAACACCCGTGCGCACCATGCTGTTTGCCTCCTCCACGGAGAAGATATCATTATACCGCCCGTCGCTCATAATATCCTTCCTGATCACCATTCCTTCCAGTCCACCCTGCACTGCCCGTACCAGCTCAGAGATACCGTCAAATGCATCAAACAGTACCGCCTTCAGCTCCTGGTAATCGCGGTTGTATCCCGGTGGCAACCCGGAGGTCATCAGTGCCACCTCGCCCGGCACAGCCTGCAGCCTGTTACAGCGGGCCCTGATAAGCTCAAGCAGGTCGGGATTCCTCTTCTGCGGCATGATGGACGATCCGGTTGTAAGGTCGTCAGAGAGTGAGACAAAGCCATATCCGGGCGACATGAACAGGATCACTTCGGAGGCAAATCTCCCTATTGTATTTGCGGCCGATGCAATAGCGCCTGTCACCTGCCGCTCAGTCCGCCCCCGGCTCATCTGGGCATAGGGCGACGCCACCATCAGCCTCTGAAAACAAAGCAGCGAGGCTGTCAGCTCACGGTCAATGGGCAGTGAGGTTCCATATCCTGCTGCGGTGCCCAGCGGTGAGGCATCGGCCAGGGTTGCAGCGCCGGCCAATAATTGCAAGTCATCGCAGAGGCTCTCGGCAAATGAGGCAAACCAGAGCCCGAACGAGGTGACCATCGCCGCCTGCATGTGGGTGAATCCCGGCATGAGAGCCTCTTCGTGCTTCACGCTGAGATCAAGGAATGTAGCAGCCAGGGCTTTCAGCTCCAGGGCGAGCAGGTACGACTGGTGTCTGATCCAGAGGTGAAGATCAGTAAGCACCTGATCGTTCCGCGAGCGGCCGGTGTGCAGCTTTCCCGCTGCCTCGTTAGCCATAGCATTGCCCGGATGGCCGGCATCCGACTTTCCCTCTCCTGTTGTCAATTCGCCCAGTTGTATCTCAACCCATGAGTGGATATCCTCATACTCCTTCCCGATGGAAAAGCCTGCCTCCAGCGACTCCTCCATAAGGCGGGCCAGGCCGGCAAGAAGGCTCTCCCTCTCGCCGGCAGTGATCAGGCCACATTTTCCCAGCATGACGGCATGAGCCATTGACCCCACGATGTCATATGGTGCAAGTCTCGCATCGTAAACCCTGTCGCTGTCGCAGGTGAAGCTGATGAGCGACTCCCTCGGGGCACCTCCCTTATCCCACAGGTACATCCTCAGTCACTTTTTTTCTGGTGGCCTCCATGATGGCATGATGGGCCATAAGGCGAATGGCATTGATACGGATGAACCCGAGGCTGTCGGTCTGGTTGAATCCTCCCTCGATATCCATGCTAGACAACTCCTTATTATACAGTGACGACGGCGACTCGCGGCCTTCAATTATTATGTTGCCCTTGTAGAGGATCATATGCACCACCCCGTCAATCACCTCCTGGCTCTTGTCCATGGATGCCTTAAGGAACTCCATCTCGGGCGAGAACCAGAATCCGTTGTAAACCAGCTCGGCAAAGACAGGGGCAAGCATGTTGCGCAGTCGCATCACCTCGCGGTCCATGGCTATTCCCTCTATATCCTTGTGTGCGGCGTAGAGGATGGTTGCACCGGGAGTCTCATAAATGCCCCTCGACTTAATGCCAACGAATCTGTTCTCGACCATGTCGAGCAGCCCGATGCCGTTTTCGCCCCCTAGTCTGTTCAGGTAGATAAAGAGTTCCAACGGGTCACCGTAGCTGGTACCATCATCCTTGTTTTTGACATTGACCGGGATACCGTCTTTGAATGTTATCGAGATGTGTGTCTCCGTGTCCGGCGCATCCATCGGCATGACCATTTTTTCAAGGATGTCCTTTCCTGCGAAGTAGAGCGGATCCTCAAGAATGCCGGCCTCATGGCTTATATGCATCAGGTTGTCATCCTCACTGTATGGTTTGGAGATTGAGGCCTTTACCGGGATTCGGTGCCCCGCAGCGTACCTGATCATATCCGACCTGCCCTGAAACTGCGAGAGAAACTCCGGGTCCTTCCAGGGCGATATTACCTTGATGTCAGGCTTGAGGGCATAATATGCCAGCTCGAAACGCACCTGGTCATTTCCTTTCCCGGTTGCGCCGTGAGCAACGTAATCGGCACCGTGTTGTGATGCTGCCTCTATCTGTCCCCGGGCTATCAGCGGACGGGCCAGGGCAGTGCCAAGGAGGTACCGGTCCTCATAGACCGCATTGGCCTTCACCGCCTGAAAGATAAAGTCGGTGACGAACTCCCTCTTGAGGTCGTCAATGATGACCGATGAGGCACCAATTGCCAGTGCCTTTTCACGCACTGCCTCAAAATCGTCATTCTGCCCTACGTCGGCCACATAGGCTATGACATCGTAACCTTTGTTTATTAACCATTTAAGAATTACGGAGGTATCCAGTCCTCCCGAATATGCTAACATTACTTTTTTCATCTGTGATCGTTTTAAATTTTAATTGTCACAAATCCCTTCCGGAGAGCTGAAGAATCTTACTCACCGTGATGCCCCTGTGACATCATTTCATGAATAGTGAAAATTGTGGTTTTATTTAATTTGTCTTTACCTGTACTTTAACTGAATATTGTATTGAGGCACTCTTCCACCGCCTCATTGCTCACACCGTCGCGCGGGACGAGCATGATTGTATCATCCCCGGCGATGGTGCCGGCTACCTCGTAGCGGCCTGCCCGGTCGATTTTTATGGCAACTGCCGGGGCAAATCCCGGCGGCGTCTTTATGAGCAACATTCCCTTAGCCCATGTCATCCCGGTTATCGCTTCCGTCTCGCGGCCCGGAACCGGTTCATCCGGTCCATCCCTCCGCTCCGGGAGCAGGTAACGGTATCCTCCCCTGCCGTCAAAACCCCTGCTTATGCCCAGTTGCCTCAGATCGCGGGATAGTGTCGCCTGCGTACACTTCATCCCTGCACCCTCCATAAGCATGAGCAGCTCCTCCTGTGTGGTTATGGCATTCTGCCTTACCAGTCTCTCAATGAGAAGAAGTCGTTGTTCTCTTTTCATGCTGTATATTTATACATTAAGCCTGCAAATTTATGCATTTTTCTTTAATGCAACCATTTCCGCAGCAAAAAATTGTATTTTTACAGTCCAAACGCGAATGATGAATGATGAAATAAAAAAGGTACTGCTGCTGGGATCAGGGGCTCTCAAGATAGGTGAGGCCGGAGAGTTTGACTATTCAGGGTCACAGGCGCTGAAGGCCCTGCGTGAGGAGGGTATTTTTACGGTCCTCATCAACCCGAACATCGCCACCGTCCAGACCTCGGAAAAGATTGCCGACAAGATTTACTTTCTCCCGGTCACCCCGAAGTTTGTCGAGCGTGTCATTGAGCGGGAGAAGCCTGACGGCATACTTCTGTCGTTTGGAGGACAGACAGCTCTCAACTGTGGCACTGCTCTATTCCGCAGCGGCGTTTTGGAGAAGCACGGCGTAAAGGTACTCGGCACTCCTGTGGAGGCAATCATGAACACCGAGGACCGTGAGCTCTTTGTCAGGAAGCTTGATGAGATAGATGTCAGGACGCCACGCAGCATAGCAGTCACCA
>JAVEXM010000157.1:0-4683 GCA_034004025.1 Bacteroidales bacterium | reverse complement strand
CCGGTTTGCCAGCCGCAGTTCTGCCAGAGGCAGGGGTCCTGAATGCTGTAACAGCAAATATAACCATAAGGATGGCTGCAAGCATAGCCATCGCTGCCCCGAAAAAGAAAGGAATCCTTGAGTCCACCTTATCATACAGAACCCCGGCGATAATACTGGCAGGCAACAGGGTTATACCAAGCAGGGCATTGTAGATGCCAAGGCCGGTTCCCTTCTTGTTTGAGTCGACGATGTCAGAGACAAATGCCTTCTGAATTCCGTCAGTTGCAGCCGAATATAGTCCGTAGAGCGCGAACAGAGATACAATTACCGCTGTGTCGGATGATCTGCCAAATCCGAAATAGACCAAAGCATAAATCAGGAAACCAATTATTAGGATCTTCTCCTTTCCAACCCTGTCGGAGAGTGAACCTACAGGTATGGAGGCAATGACCGAAACAGCGTTAGTGACCAGGTAAACAAGAGGAATAAGGGCGACTTTTATACCGGCTTCATTGGCCTTGACAAGCAAAAGCGCATCGGTAGAGTTTCCCAGCGTGAAGATGAAAATAATCCCCAGGAACAGATAATATCTTTTGCTGAAATCCCTGAAGCGAAACTTTTGAAACAGTTCTGCCTTACTCTTTCTGATCTCTTTAATTCCGAAGATTATGACAAATATTCCCGCAATAGCCGGTATCCCGGCCACGAAAAAGAGTAACCTGTAATTGTCGGGGAAGAGGGAGAGCAGGGCAAATGCCAGCAGCGGTCCGGCAATGGCACCGCTGTTGTCCATGGCCTTTTGCAGCCCGAAACTTTTGCCTGTCTCATTATTGGTTACGGAGGCGGCAATCAGGCTGTCGCGCGGAGCCGTCCTGATACCCTTCCCAAATCTTTCAGCAAATCGCAATACCAGCACCTGTATTGGCGAGATGACAAAAGCATACAACGGCATTATGATGGCAGAAATAGCATATCCCGCGAGCATAAACGGCTTGTTTTTCCCTATCTTGTCGCTCCAGAAGCCTGACATCGCCTTAACCAGTGATGCTGTACTCTCGGCCACGCCCTCGATCAGCCCCAGACTCGCCTTGGAGGCGCCGATAGACATTAGAAACATAGGCATGACCGAATAGATCATCTTGACCGATGTATCTGTAAGGAAACTTGTCAGCCCGGTAAAAAAAATGTTCCTGCTGAATCCGAGGACCTTAATTTCGCGGCTCTTTCCCCGGTACGGCTTTCCCGGCGTATTGTCCATTGTCATCGCAGATGAGCCCGACAGGTTATTTTTAACCCCTGTCCATCTTCATACCATTAATTCTGAACAGCTTGAACAGCTCCACCACAGGTATGGGAGCCAGGGCCATGAGAATGACAATGATCCAGTGCTCACGGTCCATGACTGCCAGGCTGAAAGCTTCACGCACTGGCGGAACCAGCAGGACTATCAGTCCTATCACCGCAGATCCCAGAATACCCCATATTAGCGCTTTGTTCTTCAATGGATTGAAAAGGAATGAAGATTTCTCATTCGAGTGCAGGTTACGGACGTGCACCAACTGCGCAAACATAAGGGTTGCGAAGGCCATGGTACGCCCGAGCTCCTCACCGCCGTCACGCAGCCCCAGGATATAGGAAACCAGCGGTATACAGCCAATCATCAGTCCCTGGTACATCACACGCCAGACCATGCCCCTGGTCATGAAACCCTTTTTGGTGCTGCGTGGCTTACGTTTCATAATACCCTCTTCAGGTGGATCAACACTCAGCGCCAGAGCAGGCAGGCTGTCGGTTACCAGGTTGATCCAGAGTATATGTATCGGCAGCAGTGGCATACCCATATTGAATATGGAAGTAACCAGTATCAGGAAGATCTCGCCTACATTTGTTGAGAGCAGGTATTGGATGACTTTGAGTATGTTATCATAGATCCGCCTCCCCTCCTCAACGGCAGAGACGATTGTGGCGAAGTTGTCATCAGTGAGTATCATGTCAGCCGCTCCCTTGGCCACGTCTGTCCCAACTACTCCCATCGCCGCACCTATGTCAGCCTGTTTGAGCGCGGGCGCATCATTGACTCCGTCACCGGTCATGGCCACCACTTCATTGTGGCTCTGCCAGGCCTTAACTATGCGGACCTTATGCTCGGGTGCCACACGGGCATAAACGGAGATGCTGCCGACAGACGCTGCCAGCTTTTCATCACTGATGTGCTCAAGCTCCGATCCGGTTACTGCCACATCTCCTTCGCGGTAGATACCAATCTCCCTGGCTATGGCCAGCGCAGTGCTCTTGTGGTCACCGGTGATCATTACAGGCCGGATACCTGCTGTATTGCACTTCGCCACCGCATCTATCACCTCCGGACGGGCAGGATCAATCATACCCAGCAGACCGGTGAAGATAAGCCCGTTCTCCAGCTGCCCAATCGTCACCTCCTGCGGCGCCTCATGGCAGTCCTTGTAAGCCATTGCAAGCACCCGGAGAGCTGCATTGGCCATCGCCTCATTGGCTTCGCGGATAAGTTCAATGTCATGGCTGGCAAGAGGTTTCACCTCTCCATTGATGATTATCTTATCGCATACGCTGAGCACCTCATCCAGTCCGCCTTTCACATTGACCCTGGTCTCTTTCTCCCCCATCCTGTTGACAGTTGTCATTCTCTTACGCTCTGAGTCAAACGGTATCTCCGCCACCCTTGGATATGAACTCTCCAGCTCGTCCTTATGGACGTTGTACAGCACTCCGAAATCCAACAGGGCAGTCTCTGTTGGGTCACCTGTAAATGTGAACTTGCCATCCTCATTGATCTTCATGGATGCATCAGCACAGAGCACAGAGATAGAGAGCAGCTTCATCTCCTCTTCGTTAAGCTTGCTGCCCGGGGCACTGCGATTGATGACATCATGTTTATGATTGACATATGCTTCAACTACTGTCATGCGATTCTGGGTCAAAGTGCCGGTCTTGTCCGAACAGATGACGGTGGAACTGCCCAGTGTCTCCACTGAAGGCAATGTGCGTATGATGGCATTGCGTTTCACCATTCGTTGAACACCTATCGCCAGCACAATTGTGGAGACGGCTGGCAGCCCTTCCGGTATGGCTGCCACAGCCAGGCTCACCGCGGTCATAAACATGCTCATCACAGAGTTGCCGTAGAGCACTCCCACAGCAAATATCAGCGCACAGATGCCAAGCGCCACAATACCAAGCATCCTGCCCAGCTGGTTTAGTCTCTTACTCATGGGGGTTTCTGTGTCACCTGCATGCTGCAGCATATCGGCAATCTTACCCACTTCTGTCTGCATCCCTGTGGCCACAACCACTCCCCTTCCGCGTCCGTAAGTAACCATACCGCTCGAGAATGCCATGTTCTTCCTGTCGCCCAGCGGGATATCATCTCCCTGCAGTGCTTCGGTGAGCTTGTCCACCGGAACACTCTCGCCGGTGAGGGATGATTCCTGTATCTTCAGATTGACAGCCTCGGTAAGCCTTATATCGGCAGGTATGACCGCGCCTGTTTCAAGAATGACAATATCTCCCGGCACAAGCTCCCTGGTGTTCACCTCTGTAATTGCGCCGTTGCGAAGTACCTTCGACAGCGGTGACGCCAGCTCCTTCAGCGCTTCGAGCGAAGTCTCGGCCTTCTTCTCCTGAACGGCCCCGATGAGAGCGTTGACGATCAGGATACCCATTATGATATAGGTATCAAGCAAACCCTCTCCTTCTATTACACCTACAACACCCGATATGGCTGCTGCAATCAGCAGAATGATGATCATGAAGCTCCTGAACTGCTCAAGGAACATCCTCAGGAAACTTTTCCCGGCTTTCGATTCCAACTGGTTGTACCCATACTGCTCCAGCCTCTTTTTCACCTCTGCCGTGGTGAGACCGGATGATTCGCTTACACCAAGCTCGCTAATCAGTTCAGCGGCTTCTTTTCTGTAATATTCTGCCATATTGATTATCAGATCTTTTCTTCTGTTGCTTCATACCATTACAGGCACGGAACTGCCTTCCTTTAATCATAACTACACGGAGGGTCAGTGAGTACCGCTGGAATCAATGCAAACCGCGAAATTAGAAAATTAAACCGATTGTGCCTAAAAAACCAGAACTGAATGCTTTGCAGGTCAGAGCAACGGCAACAGGCTTTTCTTCATGTTATCATAATGCGACCCTTCCCAGTAGATCCTGTCACATCCGGGACATCTTCGGAAACGGTCATAGTAGGCGCGTGTATCCGCGAGCAACCGGTCGGCTATATCTTCCTTTCTTACCTCCTCCAACAGGGTGTTGCATGCTATGCACCTACTGAAAAGCTTTACATGCTGCTTCAGCCCGAACTCCTCAAAGACCTCCCTGAGCTGCTCCTCATGGTATTGTGACTTCACAAGGTAGCCTGTAGCCATGGTGGCACTCTTCAGCAGCAGGCGGTCGCGGGTGAGGATCACCCGACTCTCCATTATGGCCACTTCAATAATCTCCCGGTCATCATAGAAAGCGCTGAATAGAGAGTCAAATCCGCACAGCCTCAGATACTTCGCCAGCCTGCCAAGATGAACGTCAAGGATAAACTTCATTTCCATAAAACTCTCATGATTCTGAATGCTCCATGCCGGCAATTTTTTACAATTAAAGTCTCCGTGTCAGTATCTCTTCCATGCTATTCCTGTCAAGTATGACAGGATTGTT
>JAVEXM010000040.1:0-22729 GCA_034004025.1 Bacteroidales bacterium | reverse complement strand
GACTGAAGACTGCCGACTGAATCACCCCAGGTATTCCCTGACCCTGACTCTGCCGGTGACAGCCAGGTAGCCGTTGAAGGCCAGTGCCTTGAGCTCGTCCTCGCCGGGATAGACGAATATCGGGGCAATCTTGCTTACCATCTCAGTTATGCGGTTCACATGAGCCTTTTCATATGCCAGTCCGCCTGTCAGGATTATTGCATCAACCTCCCCTTTCAGAACGGCAGCCATTGCTCCTATCTCCTTCGCTGTCTGATAGCTGCAGCCTTCGATGATAAGTGTCGCCTCTGCATCTCCCTCTCCTGCGCACCTTGTTGCCTCTTCAAAACTGTTTGTGCCCAGGTATGCCACCATACCTCCCTTGCCAGCCAGCATCGACTTTACCTCTTCGTGCGAGTGGCTGCCGCTGAAGCATAACGCTGCCAGCTGCGCGGCAGGCAGTCCCCCGCTTCTCTCGGGCGAGAAGGGACCGTCGCCGTTAAGTGCATTATTTACATCCACAACCCTGCCCCTCCTGTGTGCTCCCACGCTTATGCCTCCCCCCATGTGAGCCACAATGAGATTCAGATCCTCGTATTCCTTCCCGACGGACTCAGCGTATATCCTCGCCACAGCCTTCTGGTTCAGTGCATGAAAGATTGATTTGCGCGAGATAAGCGGATGGCCGGAGAGACGGGCTACCGGCTCAAGCTCATCAACTACCACGGGATCAACTATATACGCCCTGGCGGAGGGCATCTGTGCGACGATCATGTCAGCCAGCAGGGCTCCCAGGTTGCTCGCATGCTCACCGTTGACAGCCTCCGTCAGGTGTCTCTTCATCATCTCATTTACCACATATATCCCTGACTCGATCGGGTTGACGAGTCCTCCCCTGCCAACCACAGCCGCAATATCAGAGAGCACTGTACCCTCCTTCTCGAGGGCATCCATTATCAGTCGGTACCGGAAAGGCAGCTGCCCTGTCATGGATCCGAACAGTGCCAGCTCTTCAGTACCGTGCCTCAGGGTCCTTTCGAACAGCATCTCACTGCCCCTGGCAAGTGCGAACTTGGTGCTGGTTGAGCCGGGGTTGACGGCAAGTATCAGTTTGTCGTTCATTACATTCAGTTGTTTGACGATGACATCAGGCATGCCAGTGCCACACAGTAATATTTTGACAGTTCGCTTTCACTCCTGGACATCAGCACCACAGGTTTTGCGGTTCCGCATATCATCCCTGCCAGTTCGCCGCCGCCGAAAAGCATCAGGCTCTTATAGAAGGGGTTACACGACTCGAGGGAGGGAAAAAGCAGAATGTCAGCGTTGCCTTCCAGGGGGGTATCGACACCCTTGATCTTCACGCTCTCAGGATCACAGGCCAGGAAGATATCAACCGGTCCGTCCATTACGCATTCGGGTATCTGGCCCCGCTCAGCCATCTTGCACATTACGGAATAGTCGAGGCTGTTGGGGAAGTGGCTGCTCACCTTCTCGGAGGCGCCTATCAGTGCCACACGTGGTTTCCTGATGCCGAACCTGCGGGCCATCCCTATGGCATATTCAGCCATGGCCACCTTCTGTTCCAGGTCCGGAAAGGGGATAACGGCGGTGTCGGTAATGAACAGAAGCTTACTGTATTTCGGTATCTCCACCGCACATACATAGCTCATGACTGCCTTCGTAGGGAGGAGTCCATGCTCCTTATCCATCACCGCCTTCAGGAATTTGTCGGTACCTACCAGGCCTTTCATGACTATGTCAGTATCGCCTGCCCGTGTCATCCGTACCGCCATCTCAGCAGCGAGCTTTTCACTCTCCGCCTCTATGACTGTAAAAACACCGGGGTCAATGCCCCTGTCGCTGCAGGTTTTTGCGATCTGCTCCTTACGTCCAATCATGAATGCCTCCGCAAAGCCCTCACTAACAGCACGGTGAAGTGATCCGACAGTATTGGGATCCTGGGCCCAGGCGACTGCTATTCTATATTTTTTTCCTGATGACCTGACGGTATCAGCCATCTGACCGAGGCTGGTTATCATGGGATCAGGGTCTTGAGATTGCCGCTGCGAGAAGTATGCTGAAGTACTTCGCCTGGTCTGAATCGCTCCTCGATGTCAGCACTATCGGTGCAGTAGCGCCAAGTATCACAGCGGCCACGCCGGAATGGGCAAAGAAGACGAGCGACTTGTAAAGCACATTTCCGACCTCAATATCGGGCATCAGCAAGAGATCGGTATCGCCAGCAACCTCACTCTTTATGCCCTTATGCTGAGCGCTTTCAAGGCTTATGGCATTGTCAAATGCCAGTGGACCGTCGATGATGCAGTTCTTTATCTGGTCGCGCTGGTTCATCTTCGACAGCAAGGCAGCGTCGAGTGTGGCCTGCATGTTCTCGCTTACCATCTCCACAGCACCGAGCACTGCCACCTTTGGCATCTCAATCCCGAGCTTGTTGAGGCAGGCGACGGAGTTATTAACTATTGAGATCTTGTCCTGCAGGTTGGGGGCAATATTCATTGCAACATCCGTAACCGCAATGAGTTTATGGTATGCCTCCACCTCAAATATTGCAAAGTGAGAGAGCAGTGCCCCGGACCTCAGGCCCCACTCCTTGTTAAGCACAGCCCTTAGCAGGGATGATGTTCCCACCTTACCCTTCATGAGTATGTCGGCCTGGTTGCTTCGAACCATCTTGACAGCTATCTCCACAGCCATCTCCGTATCCGGTTCATGGATCATCCTCACGCCGGAGAGGTCGAGATTATGTTCAGAAGCGATCTTCTGTACAGCGTCCTTGTCCCCCACCAGTATCGGTTCAATGAATCCGTCCTTTGCTGCCATGATAGCCGAGACGAGCGAATTCTGATCCTGTGCCGCAGCCAGCACCATTCGCCTGGTAGGCCTGTCAACCAGTAGCTCCTTCAGTTCTTCAAGGTGTCTTAAAACCATGATATACAGTAGTTATACGTTTAACTTCTCAACTATTGCTTCAGTATCTGATGCTATCACATATTCTTCATCTGTAGTCACCACCATCACCTTGACCCTTGAGGAGGGTTTTGAAATTATCAGATCTTTCCCCTTCACTCCGTGATTGATCTCGGCATCTATCTCTATCCCCATGTACTCCATGTCGGAGCATATCATCTTCCGGGCGTTGAAATCGTTCTCTCCCACTCCGGCGGTAAATATCAGCAGGTCCAGTCCGTTCAGGGCTGCCACGTATGCACCTATGAACTTCTTGATCTTGTATGCGTACATGTTGAGTGCAAGCAGGGCTTTGGGATTGCCCTCCGCAGCGGCCATCTCAAGGTCGCGCATGTCTGATGACAGCTGTGAGATGCCTGCCACGCCGCTCTTCTTATTTATCATGTTGTTCACGCCGCTGACGCTCAGTTCCTCTTTATCAGCCAGGTAGAGCAGCACTCCGGGGTCTATCTCTCCTGTACGGGTACCCATGATCAATCCGTCAACGGGAGTGAATCCCATGGATGTATCTATTGACTTGCCGTTTTCTATGGCGGTTATGGAGGCTCCGTTGCCCAGGTGGCATGTAATGATCTTTGAGCAGGGATAGTTCATCCCCAGCAACCTGCATGCCTTTTCAGCGACGTACCTGTGGCTGGTACCGTGGAATCCGTATTTGCGGATCCTGTATTTATCATAGTATTCGTATGGGATGGCGTACATGAATGCATAGTCGGGCATGGTCTGGTGGAATGATGTGTCAAAGACAGCCACCTGGGGTATTCCGGGAAGAAGCTTCTCGCATGAGAGGATACCCTTAAGGTGTGCCGGATTATGCAGGGGGGCCAGCTCAGCGCACTTTTCGATATCACGTTTAACATCGTTATCTATCAGCACCGATTCCTTGAAATTCTCACCGCCATGTGCCACCCTGTGGCCAACAGCCTTGATCTCATCAACGTTTTTAATCACGCCGTGCACCGGATGCACCAGGGCCTCCATCACCATATTTATCCCCACGGTATGGTCAGGGATGTCAAGCACCACCTTATAATTATCCTTTCCGGTCGGCTTATGGGTAAGTATGCCGTCTGTCAGCCCGATACGCTCCAGGAGTCCCTTTGCCAGGACCTCAGAGTTGTTATCCATGTTAAACAGCTGATACTTGATTGATGAGCTGCCGCAGTTAAGAACCAGTATTGTCATTCGTTTGTTTTTATTTGGTGATGCCTGCTGCCTGGTTGGCAGTTATGGCGACTACATTAATGATATCACTAACCGAACAGCCCCTCGAGAGGTCGTTTATCGGTGCGGCCATGCCCTGCAGGACGGGGCCGATTGCCTGTGCGTGTGCCAGTCGTTCTACAAGCTTATATGCTATGTTTCCGCACTCCAGGTTAGGGAATACAAGTACGTTTGCCTTGCCGGCTATCTTGCTTCCCGGAGCCTTCTTCTGCCCGATGGCTTCAATCAGGGCCGCATCTGCCTGAAGCTCACCCTCGAACATGAATTCAGGAGCCATCTCCTTTGCCATCCTGGTGGCGTTAACCACTTTATCAACCATAGGGTGTTTTGCGCTGCCCATCGTCGAGAAGCTCAACAGCGCCACCTTGGGCTCCACCCCCACGATTGCCTTTGTTGTGCGGGCTGTTGCAACGGCTATCTCTGCCAGTTCCTTGTCGGTAGGATCAGGATGCACAGCTCCGTCAGCGAAGACGATTATACCTTCAGTTCCGAACTCCTTGTCCTTCAATATCATGATAAAGGCGCCCGACACGACTGAGATGCCAGGGGCAGTCTTTACAATCTGGAATGCCGGTCTGAGCACATCTCCTGTTGTGTTCCTCGCTCCTGCCACCTCGCCGTCGGCATCGCCGCTCTTGATCATCATAACCCCGAGGTAAAGAGGGTCCTCAATCAGTTTTGACGCTTCTTCCCTTGTCAGTCCCTTGCTCTTGCGAAGCTCCACCATCAGGTCGATATACTGCTCTTTCTTCGGATGGCTGACAGGATCAATTATATCCGCCCTCTCTATATTCTTCAGACCAAACGTCACTGCCATTGCCTTTATCTCCGCGGGATCTCCAAGCAGGGTAATGCGCGCTATGTTCTCTGCAATTAGCGCATCAGCTGCCTTAAGTGTCCGTTCTTCCGTCCCTTCCGGCAAGACAATTCTCTTATTGTGCCTGATGGCATTCATTTTGATCTGTTCAAGCAATTCCATTGTATATCAATAATTTAGTTAAATAATCGTGTCGGGATAAAAGTACGAAAAAAGTGTAATCCCACAATTGCCGCCAACATGATTATAGTCAGATTTTTAAATTTTTAGCTATTTTTTTTCAAAAGATCGTGTCACTCTCCCGGCGTTGGCATCAAATATCTATTTTTGATGATCAATATCAAGGAAGATGCGGGCTGCCATTACCACGGACGAGCTGGAGAGGCTCAGCGGAATGCTGAAGGGGGAGTTGAGACACGATTTCTCATCCCGGCTGATGTATGCCACCGATGCCTCAATCTACCGTGAGGAGCCATTGGCAGTTGCCTATCCCGTGGACCGTGACGACATCAGGCAGCTTCTCTCCTTTGCCGTGTCGCACGGAGTTGGTATTATCCCGCGGGCTGCCGGCACTTCGCTGGCAGGGCAGGTGGTAGGTCCGGGCATCATTGCCGACCTCTCCCGTCATTTCGGGAAGATCCTTGAGATCAACGTGCAGGAGAGATGGGTGAGGCTGGAGCCAGGGGTGGTACCTGACGAGCTGAATATCATATTGAAGGAGCACGGGTTAATCTTCGGGCCTGAGACATCCACATCGAACAGGTGTAACATAGGCGGCATGATCGGTAACAACGCCTGCGGACTCCATTCTGTTGTTTACGGCTCTGTAAGGGATCACATCATCGAGGTAAAAGCACTGCTACACGACGGATCGGAGGTTGTATTCGGGGAGCTGACTGAAGAGCAGTACCGGCAGAAATGCACACTGGATACAGCTGAAGGCCTTATTTACAGGGAGATAGATGACATCATGACAGATGCAGTCAATCGTGATGCCATAATACGTGACTATCCGGACAGTACCATACCCCGCCGCAATACAGGGTACGCCCTTGACGACCTGCTTTATGGGGGACCCTTCACTGCCGGCGCCTGCCGGGGCATCAACCTGGCGCGACTGATAGCCGGTTCTGAGGGCACCCTTGCCATAGTCACCGAGGCGAAGCTGGGGCTGGTGCCCCTTCCCCCGCCGGTGAAAGCGCTGGCATGCGTCCACCTGCGAAGTCGCAACGAAGCCTTCCGGGCCAACCTCATTGCCCTGAGATACAGGCCCTGGGCTGTGGAGCTGATGGACAGCAATATTCTGAACCTTGCAGCCACCGTTGAGAGCCAGAAGCGTAACCGTTTCTTCATAGAGGGTAATCCCGGCGCATTGCTGATTGTGGAGTTCTGCGCAGACAACCGCGAAGAGATAATAGCCACGGCTTCAGCCATGGAGGCAGAGATGCGATCCGGGGGACTGGGTTATGCCTTCCCGGTTGTATGGGGTGTCGATGTTAAGCGCGTCTGGGACCTGCGCAAGGCAGGACTGGGTATTCTTTCAAACATACCGGGCGATGCCAAGCCAATCTCGCTGATTGAGGATTGTGCCGTGGACGTAGAGAAGCTCGGCGACTTCGTGGCAGATATTGAGGAGATGCTTGTCTCCTACAACAAAGAGTCTGTTTATCATGCACATATAGGTACGGGCGAGTTGCACATAAGGCCTCTTATCAATTTAAAGGATGCCTCGGAAGCTAAGCTCCTCCGCACAATCGGTGAAAAGACAGCGCTGATTGTCAAGAAGTACCGGGGCTCCATGAGCGGCGAGCATGGCGACGGACGCCTCAGGGGTGAGTTTATTCCACTCATCATCGGAGAGCATAACTACCTGCTCAACAAAAGGATAAAAAAGGTGTTCGATCCCCATGGGTTTCTCAACCCGGGCAAGATTACCGATACCCCTCCGATGGACAGCTACCTGCGCTATATTCCCGGTAAGCCCACGCCGGAGCTGACGACTTACTATGACTTTTCCGAATGCGGCGGGGTGGTGCGTGCCGCGGATAAGTGCAACGGATCGGGCGACTGCCGGAAGAGCAGCGCCATTGGCGGCCTGATGTGTCCCAGCTATATGGCCACGGGCGACGAGCGGCTGACAACCCGTGCAAGGGCAAACATCATGAGGGAGATGCTCTATGCCGACACCGCCAACCCATGGGACAGCCGCGAGATTTACGAGATACTTGATCTTTGCCTTGCCTGCAAGGGATGCCGGAGTGAGTGTCCCTCAGGAGTTGACATCGCAAAGCTCAAATCGGAGTTCCTTCAGCACTACAACGATGTTCACCCTCCGTCGTTGCGGACGCGGATGATTGCCTCACTACCAAATATTTACACTCTCTTCTCCTTCATACCGGGGATATTCAACTTCTTTGCAGCAAATAAATTCACCTCACTGATAATCAAGAAGGTGACAGGATTTGCCTCCGAAAGAAGCATCCCCTTGCTCGCACCGGTGACATTCAGGAGGTGGCTGAAAAGGAACCTCCCGAAGCTTAATCCTGTCACTCCTGCCGGCGAGGTTTGC
The DNA here is from genome assembly GCA_034004025.1 of Bacteroidales bacterium. Taxonomy (GTDB): domain Bacteria; phylum Bacteroidota; class Bacteroidia; order Bacteroidales; family VadinHA17; genus SR-FBR-E99. The sequence continues at coordinate 15,149 of JAVEXM010000040.1, read as the reverse complement.
CTGTTTGTGGATGAGTTCACAAACCACAACGACCTGAGCGCCGGGATTGCCACGGCCAGGCTGCTGACCGGACTCAGGTACCGGATCACTATTGCCGGAAATGCCGCCAGTGCCAGAACATACATATCCAAGGGGTTCCTGCGCAAAGCGAAGAAGCTTATTACCAGGAATATTGAAGCCTTTGCCCCTCTCGTGAGTGCGGAGCGGCCGCTGGTGGGTATTGAGCCCTCTGCCATTCTCGGTTTCAGGGATGAGTTCCCCGATCTGGCCGGTGATGAGTTGCGCCCTGAGGCACTGAGGCTGGCGCAGCACACTTATACTCTTGAGGAGTTCATTGCCGGGGAATTCAGTGCCGGAAGGATAAAGAGTGATATGTTCACCGATGAGCCTGCCGAGGTGCTGGTTCATGTGCACTGCCAGGAGAAGGCAATAACAACCTCGGCGCCGGTGCTGGCTGCACTGGGTATTCCGATAAACTACAGGGTAAAGGAGATACCATCGGGCTGTTGCGGCATGGCCGGCGCTTTCGGGTATGAGAAAGAGCATTTTGACCTCTCTCAGAAGGTAGGTGAGCTTGTGTTGTTTCCCGATGTGAGGGCGGCATCAGTCTCTACTATCATCTGTGCACCCGGAACAAGCTGCCGCCATCATGTGAAGGACGGCACGGGCAGGGTGGCCCTGCATCCGGCGGAAGTGCTCTTCCGGGCCCTGAGGCCCGGTTAGTCTTCAGTCAGCAGACAGCAGTCAGCAGTCAATCTGCTCGTTAATAACTGCCGACTACACCATTGCCTTTTGCCTTTTGCCTATTGCCTGATATGATTGTCTACTGCCGACTGTAGACTGTAGACTGTAGACTGTAGACTGCCGACTGTGGACTGTAGACTGCCGACTGTAGACTTACCGCTTGTGTAGCCTAAATCAGCTCGAAAGGATCGGCGTCCCTCCAGATGGGCATATCCTCCCGGTATTTGTCCAGGGCTTCGCGCGAAAGAATGGCTGACACAACACCTTCGGCGCCGGGCTCCGGGGAGGCCAGCAGCTCGCCTTTCGGACCAATGATGGCTGAGTCGCCAACGTATGCAGTGCCGTCAGGATTGGCCCCCACACGGTTCACTCCTATCACATAACACTGGTTCTCTATTGCCCTGGCCACCAGCAGCGCTTTCCAGACTGAGTTGCGAACGGAGGGCCAGTTAGCCGAATAGATTATTACGTCAGTGTCGCCCCGGTTCCTTGACCAGACCGGGAAGCGCAGATCATAACACACCTGAAGATTGAAGCTGAACTCGCGGTAAGGCACAACAACGCGCTTATTGCCACGACTGTAAACAGTGTGTTCTCCGCTCATTGTGTGGAGATGCCGCTTGTCGTAGAAGGTCACATCGCCGGAGGGTGTGACGAAGAGCATCCTGTTGCAGAACAAACCCTCCTCTTCTATGATTACAGACCCGCAGAGGGCATAACCACCGGCAGCGGCCCGCTCCTTCATCCACCTGACTGTCGGGCCGTCCATGCCCTCGGCAAGAGGTGCGGGATTCATTGTGAAACCTGTCGTGAACATCTCGGGCAGTACCACGATTCCGCCGCCGGGAGCAGCAGCATCAAGCAGGGAAGAGATTTGCCGAAGATTGGCATCCCTATCCTCCCACTTCAGTCCGCACTGTACTATTGTCGCCTTCATCTTTGTAAACCGATATCAAACTTACATAAAAACGCCTAATCTCACGCATGCAGGCATCAATCTGTATTGCAACCCGGCTTTGAGGAGAAAAGTAATGATCTGACTACCAAATAACGGGTTTGGCCACGATTATGTTTAGCCGGGACAGCAGTTACCGGGTTTTCAGTTCAAAAAAAAACAGGCCATGTGGCCTGTTCCCTTATAATGTCATGTTTTCACTTTCCTGCGATCTTGTCGTGGTAATCGTTGAAGATCGATGTTACCAGAGGCTTGTAATAACGCCAGAAGAAGCGTTTCGGGTCGTTTTCATTTTCCGAATAGAAGAGCAGTTTTGCCCACCTGTCGGCACCACCGAATCTTGAAGTCCAGAAAGGAATCCTGTTATTGGCAAAGTCGCCCGCAAAATAATAGGTATTCTGCACAACCGGTTCCAGGGTCACAGCGGGAAAGACCGCTGTAAGGTCATTGACGGCCAGCAGGGAATCGCCCTCGGGGGTTGTCCTGAGGTTGAATTCCGATACAACATGATTCTCTCCCGGATCAATGATGTCAAATGTATTTGTAAAGACAACGGTGGCGGGGATGTTGAATTTTTCCGCCCACGCTTCAGAGGTGGATATCACCGGCAAGGCTGACGAGAGGTGTCTTCCCTCCTCGAGCACAATTATACTGTTTTCCTTGAGCAGGACCACACCGGGATTTGTGAAAGTCCACGGTTCACGATACTGCTTCCTGTAAAGTGCAGGCATCCATCCGGGCACTCCCTGTGCCGTTGTGGTATCGAGGCTGCGGTAATGCTGTCCCATCCATCCTTTGGAGGTGATGCCAAGCAACTCCTCGCTCTTGAATTTCTCGAGTCCTGCCGTCGGGTAGTCAAATGTATTGTACTCAACTATCACGAGCTTGTCGCGCTTATTCATCTCCGACATAAGCAGGTAGTCGTTGTTGTTCAGTCCGCCGTAAAGCTTTCGTGACCTGCGAGTCTTCTTTATTCCCTGGTACCAGTCGTTGAAGAAGACCCCGTATGTGTCGGCATAATATAGTGCATCATTGTTGTCTGCCAGGTCAATCAGCTCTGTAAGGCGGAAGTCCTTCTTCCTGAACTGTTTCTCTCTGACAGGCCGCTGTGGCACAAACCCGTAATAGTCCCTTGCAGCAGAGAAGCTGCCTCCCTTTTCTTTCCTGACAAAACGTTCGTTGGTAAGTATATAGGTAAATGACCGGTGTCCCAGTCTCTCCAGTGTCGGAACTGTCTTGTCAAGAATAACGATATCTATCGGCTTCTTTTCCTTAAACGCCCATCTGATAAAGCTAACAGCCGGTATTAACAGCAATACTGCCAGAATGATTAAGGTGATCAGCAGAGGTCTTTTCATAGTACGGAATTTGATAATATCCTGTTACTAAACGAATTCTTAATGCGAACAGTATGCGATTGGTGAAATTTAATTGTTAAAAGTATTAAATTAATTTAATCCGGAGAAAATTTTTTCTTCGAAAGTGGAGAATAACACAATGATTCACGCGATTTTATGATAATTTGCATGATCAATTACCAAATAGCCATATGTTTTCAAATCAGCCACTTGCAGACCGATTAAGACCAGGTTCACTTGAAGAGTTTGCCGGCCAGGAGCATCTGGTTGGTCCCGGCGGCGTGTTGCGCAAGGTGATTGAATCTGGCAATGTACCCTCATTCATACTCTGGGGCCCTCCAGGGGTTGGAAAGACCACCCTGGCAAGGATAACAGCTGCCAGACTCGAGAGGTCTTTCTTCCAGCTCAGTGCCGTAAACAGCGGCGTTAAGGAGGTTCGGGAGACCATAGAGAAGGCCCGCAGCCAGCAGTTTTTCGGCAAGCCGAATCCCATTCTCTTCATTGATGAGATCCACCGTTTCAACAAGTCGCAGCAGGATTCGCTTCTGGGCGCCGTGGAGCAGGGCATCCTGACGCTTATAGGTGCGACCACGGAGAATCCATCCTTCGAGGTCATCTCCCCCCTACTTTCAAGATGCCAGGTCTACGTACTCAAACCACTTGATGATGAGACACTTAAAAAGCTGGTGGATAAAGCCTTAAAGGCAGATCGCTATCTATCTCAATATGAGGTCAGGGTCAGTGAGTATGAGGCGTTGATACGCATCAGCGGCGGCGATGCCCGGAAACTTTACAATGCCCTGGAGCTGACAGTCTCACTCGAAGCAGAAAAGGGGGCCAAAGAGATAGTTATCACCGACAGCCTGGTACTTGACCATGTACAGCAAAACCTGGCCATGTATGACAAGAACGGGGAGCAGCATTTTGATATAATCTCGGCGTTCATCAAGTCGCTGCGCGGTTCTGATCCCAACGGTGCGGTATACTGGCTGGCACGTATGGTTGAGGGAGGAGAGGATGTGAAGTTCATAGCCCGCAGGATGGTTATCCTGGCGGCAGAGGACATAGGAATGGCGAATCCAAATGCGTTGCTTCTTGCACAGACCTGTTTCAATGCAGTCAACATGGTGGGATGGCCCGAGTCAAGAATAATACTGGCAGAGGCTGCCGTCTACCTTGCCACCTCGCCCAAGAGCAACGCTTCCTATATGGCTATCGAAAAGGCTATTGAAGAGGTACACCGGAAGGGTGATCTGCCGGTGCCCCTGCATCTGCGCAATGCGCCAACCAGGCTGATGAAGGATCTCGGGTACCACAAGGGATACAAATATGCCCATGATTTTGAGGATAGCTTTGTGGCCGACAACTACCTGCCTGAGGAGATTGAGGGGACAATTTTTTATGAACCGGGAACAAACAGCCGTGAGGATGAAATTCGTAAGCAGCTCGCCGTCCGGTGGCAAAAAATTTATAAATATCGTACCGGATTCAAATAAAATATTTACTAAATTTATGGCATGAAAGTCAGTGAACCGGGAATTTCAGGTTAACAGAGAGCAGAAACGGTTGCCGCAGGGTGTTGCGGAAAATAACAACTGCCGGTTACATTTTTCTTCCCTCTGCAGACGTTGATTTGCCAGGTTCATCAAAGCTACAGTTAACATTTTATAAACAATTAACAAACAGTTTATTATGAGAAAGTCAATCGCTTTTATGGCAATCGTTCTGATGGCATCGGTCTGCAGTGCCCAGACACTTGACGAGATTGTAAACAGGTACTATGCAGCCAACGGCACTGAGATCCTCGAGAAGGCCACCACCATCTTCATGGAGGGCAACATGAATCAGATGGGCACGGAGATGCCTATGACGCTCATGGTGAAGAAGCCGAACAAGGTAAAGGTAGTCATCTCCTTCAGCGGCATGGAGATAATTACGGCATTTGACGGGGAGAAGGGTTTTATGGTCAATCCGCTCACCGGCGCCAGCGAGCCTGTTGAGATCCCTGCCGAGCAGCTTGGCAGTGTACAGGAGTACAACATGTTCCGTGACAATATGCTTGAGGCCTACAAGGGCGGGAGGCTGACGCTTGACGGCGAGGAGGCTGTTGACGGCAATCCCGCATACAAGGTGACCATCACCGATGAGGCCGGCACTGTCACTACAGCCTTTATTGACAAGGAGAGCTGCCTCACTGTCAAGACTGTCGCCAAGGTTGAGCAGATGGGACAGGAGATGGAGGTGGAATCCTACGTTAAAGAGTACATGGATGTCAACGGAGCAAAATTCGGTAAGGTGATCAAGCAGTTTGTCAACGGCATGGAGCTGGGTGGTATGACCTTCACCAAGATAGAGCTTGACAGGGAGATGGACGACTCTCTCTTCATTATTCAGTAACCTTTCCGGGCTGGCGCTGAGAGGCTCTGCAGGAGGGGTAGTTCTCCGGGCCGGCTGACAGGAAAAAATCAAGAGGGTGTCCCGTGAAAGGGCACCCTCTTCTATACTTAAGGCAGGCCTGTAAGCCGGGTTCTGTCGCGATGCGGTATCCTGCAAGAGGATTGATGCACCTGTTCCGTCATTTATCTAGCCCCGGCATTGCTGTCGGGGTCATACGACCTACCCCCCGGCTCGGGCGAGCAGCCCTCAGATGCCGGTATACGCGGTCTTTCAACCCATCAGGTGTACGGCTCCCGGCGTCACCGTCGGGACCGGTGAGCTCTTACCTCACCTTTTCACCATTGTCCCGACAAGTCGGGACTGTTATTTTCTGTTACACTGCTATACCCTTTCGGATATCTTCCCGTTAGGAAGGATGGTGCTCTCTGTTGCCCGGACTTTCCTCCCCGGCACAAGTGTCGGGGCGACGGACCGGCCTGCCATGCTGCAAAGATACAACAATCGGGCCGAGATCAGAAAATATTTATTGTCTTGATATTCATGAATTCACGCAATCCTTCCACGCCCAGCTCACGACCATAGCCCGATTCCCTCACGCCCCCGAAGGGGAGTCCCGGCTCCGTTTTGACGAAGCCGTTTACAGCTACGGTTCCCGTATCGATCTCATGAGCCACATCAAGTGCCAGCCTCTCATCGGCCGTCCATACCGTTGCACCGAGTCCGAAGGGTGTGCTGTTTGCCATTTCAAGAGCCTCTTCCGTTGTGCTGAAGCTGAAGAGCGGTGCCACGGGGCCGAAGGTCTCTTCGCATGCCAGGGGTGATGTGAGAGGAACTCTTTCAACCACTGCAGGAATATAGAGGGCAGGGTGTTCTTTGCCGGCGCGACCGCCGCACAGCAGCACCGCTCCTGCCCTGATGCCCGCATCAAGCTGCCGGTCGAGCTCTTCAGCGGCAGAGACACTCACCATCGGGCCGACCTGAGTTGCGGGATCCATCGGGTCTCCGGTCCTGAGTGCCCTGGCTCCGGCAAGGAATTTATCCCTGAATTCAATATAAATATCTTTGTGAACTATGATCCTCTTTGATGCAATGCAGCTCTGACCGCCATTCTGGAACCGTCCGGTCAGAGCGGCTTCCACGGCCAGATCAAGTTGCGCATCAGGAAATACAATGAACGGATCGCTTCCTCCAAGCTCCATGACCATTTTCCTGAGATTCTCTCCCGCTGCTGCGGCTATCTTTTTCCCTGCAACATTGCTGCCTGTCAGCGAGACGCCACGTACGCGGCGGTCGGAGATCAGTCGTGCCACCTGGGAGTGTGAGGGAAAAAGTGTCCTGAAGAGGCCAGGAGGATAACCTGCTGCATTTATTATCTCCTCCGCAGCCAGGGCGCAGCGGGGAACGTTGGAAGCGTGCTTCAGCAGTCCGGCATTGCCTCCTGTAAGTGCAGGGACGAGGAACCGGAACACCTGCCAGAAGGGGAAGTTCCAGGGCATGATTCCCAGGATGATACCCTGCGGTTCATAGAATATGTAACTCTCACGCGCTGCGGAGGCTCTCTTCTCAGGCCTGAGTATCTCAGGTGCATGTTCGGCATACCAGCGACAGAGCAGTGCGCACTTGTCAATCTCAGCCACTCCCTGCGTAACGGGCTTGCCCATCTCCGCGGCCATCATGGCAGCAAGCTCGCTGCGGCGTGAGAGCAGTACAGTGCTCATAGCGGTAAGCCTGCTGCACCGGTCAGCCATGTCGCTCCTGCGCCATTCACGGAAGAGCCTCTCACTCTCATCCAGTATTTTTTCCAGTTCCCTGTCGCTCATCTCCGGAAACATGACATCAGGCTGCTGGAGCCACGGATTAAAACTCACATACGCCATATATCTTATCTTTTGATGGTTACAAGTGTAGCCCCCCCGTATCCGTACCTGCTGAAAGGGGCATCCTGAAAGATGAATGAGGGATAGTTGTCCGACAGTATCTCTCTTATCTCTTCCCTGAGTTTGCCGCTGCCCACTCCGTGGATTAAGATGATTTCCCTGTCTCCTCTTCTTACAGCACTCTCAAGTTCGCCCCTGAAGCGTGCAAGCTGCCGTTCAACTGCATCGCGGCCGCTGTAGCCGCTACCGAGGTGCAGGTCAATCTCCCTGGTGCCTGTGCCGGCACTGTTTTCCCTCTTTGTCCTGTTGCCTTTCATTGAAGTATGAAAGATAGTCAAAAATCATCTATTTTTGAGCGACCTGAAAGAGATGAAAGAGCTGTACGGAAATATCAGGATCACCGATTATTCGTATGATCTGCCCGTGGAGAGGATAGCGAAGTATCCGCTGCCGGAGCGTGACCGTTCCAGGCTGCTGGTGTGGAACGGCAGAGGCATAAAAGACAGGATGTTCAGTGATCTGCCGGAGCTGGCTGATCCGGAGCATCTTCTCGTCTTCAACAACACCAGGGTGATAAGGGCCAGGCTCAGGTTCAGAAAGGAGACCGGTGCCGTAATTGAGGTCTTCTGTCTCGAGCCGCATCTGCCGCACGACTTCATCCGGAACCTCTCATCATCAGTTTCTGTCGAGTGGAAGTGCCTGATAGGCAACCTAAAGAGATGGAAGCACGGTGCTCTCGAGGCTGATTTCGTCTGTTCGGGGCGCAGCTGTCACCTCCTCGCCGAGAGAATAGATTCCGAAGGTGACTCGTTCATCGTCAGGTTCACCTGGGATGCCGGTGATATATCCTTTGCCGAGGTACTCGAGTCGATGGGTCATATGCCGATCCCTCCCTATCTCGGTCGCGACGATGAGGAGAGTGATGCTGCCACCTACCAGACACTCTATGCGCGCCATGATGGTTCCGTTGCCGCTCCGACAGCAGGATTGCATTTCACTCCCGCCCTTCTGGGCAGGCTTCATGAAAAAGGCATTGAGAAGGCTGAGATAACGCTGCATGTGAGTGCCGGCACCTTCAGGCCGGTTAAATCGGAGCTCATCTGCGATCACATGATGCATACCGAACATTTTTTTGTCTCCAGGGAGACTTTAAAGAAGCTCAGGGGTAGAAAGATAACTGCAGTGGGCACAACTACCGTCCGCACTCTTGAGAGCCTCTACTGGCTCGGTTTGAGCTCTGCTGCGGGACGGTGGCCTGCGGAGGGTATACCCTCTGTCTCTCAGTGGGAGCCGTATGAAGCCAGCTACGGGATTGAGGCAGACGTTGCCCTTGACCTGTTGCTGGAGGTCATGGATGGACGGGATATTGAGGTGCTTGAGGCAAAGACAGACATTATCATTGTGCCCGGGTACCGTTTCCGTATTGTCGGGAGCATGATCACCAACTTCCACCAGCCGCGCAGTACCCTGCTCCTGCTTGTGGCGGCTTTCGCAGGAAATGCATGGAGAGACATCTATAATCATGCACTCGCGGCCGGCTACCGTTTCCTGAGTTACGGCGACAGCATGCTGCTCAGTGCTGAGAGGGGATCGAACAAGGAGAATAGCCAAAAGGCTGATACAGCTCCGGAGCGTTAGAAGGATACCAATGCTCAAAATGATGATAATGCAGGTCAGTTAGGCCTCTATTCCTTTAGCATATACTTCATTCGATCAAGAAATTGTACTATATCATCTAAAGCAGTATCCCAGCTGGTCATCAGTCTGTATTCAGAAGTTTGAGGATCCCAGGGATAGAAGAAGTACTCTTTGCTGAGCCGTTCTGCCACAGTGGCGGGCATGATGATGAAGATACCGTTTGCCTCGACCTTCTGGGTTATGGTCACACCGTTTATCTCCCTCAGTCTCTTTTCCAGCTCCAGCGCCATCCTGTTCGAGTGTGCCGCGCACTCCTTCCAGAGTCCGTCAGTGAGGTAGGCAATATACTGTGCGGCTATGAACCGCATTTTTGACGCCAGCTGCATCCCCTGTTTCCGCAGATACTTAAATCCCGGTGCCAGTCCCGGCCTGAGAATGCAGACAGCCTCGCCGTACATCATGCCGTTCTTTGTGCCTCCGAACGACAGCAGGTCTACCCCCGCATCGGTGGTAAAGGCTTTGAAGGGCAGTCCCAGCGTAACGGCCGCATTGGCTATCCGTGCACCGTCCATATGCAGCAGAAGGCCCGATTGGTGGGCGTAGTCAGCCAGCTCCCTCACCTCTGCCGGGGTGTAAACCGTTCCCATTTCCGTGACCTGCGATATTGAGATGACACCGGGCTGACTGTGGTGTTCAAAGCCGAAGCCGTGCATATGTCTTGTGAGCATCTCCGGCCTCAGCTTTCCGTCAGGGGTATCGACCGTCAGCACCTTGAAACCGGCAAATTTCTCAGGTGCCCCGCACTCATCCTGCTCTATATGAGCGGTATAGGCTGTTATCACCGAGTTCCATGACCGTGTCACGCCCGTCAGTCCCAGTACATTGGCGGCTGTGCCGGTGAAGACAAAAAATATCTCAGCATTTTCTCCCAGCTCCATTTTCAGCATCTCCACTGCCCTGCCGGTGAATGGATCATCACCATAGCCGACCACATGTCCGCTGTTGACACGCTCTATCTCCTTCATGACGGAAGGATGGACACCGGAATTGTTATCACTTGCGAATCCGCGTTTCAGTACAGGCTCATTCATCGTTTTACTTTTTGGCAGCGCAATTTAGCCAAAAGCTGTTCTCGCTCCAATGTTCTTTAGCTATCTTTACATTTTCAGTCCGTTATGACAAGGTACTTTATTTTTCTATCATACAGGGGTACAGACTATTACGGCTGGCAGCTGCAGCCTGGCCGACGTACGATTCAGGAGGTTCTTGCAGGTGCTCTGGGTACGGTGCTGTCGCAACCCACGGCTGTGACCGGTGCCGGCCGCACCGATACCGGTGTGCATGCCTCATTCTTCTGTGCCCATTTTGATGCAATCCGTAACGACCTTGAGGAAGACGGTCAGTTGCTTTACAATCTCAACAGCCTGTTACCTGATGACATAGCTGTCAGCAGGATCGTGAAGGTCAGGTCCGATGCCAGTGCCCGTTTTGACGCGTTGTCACGCACATACCGGTACACCATCAGCAGGGTGAAGGATCCCTTTGCCGCTGACACCTCATGGCTGCTTTATTGGCCTCTTGACCTGAAGAGGCTCAATGAGGCCTCCGCCATTCTGTTAAGGCACAGCGACTTTACCAGTTTCAGCCGGCTTCACGGGGGCAACAGGACGAACATATGCCGGGTGACAGAGGCAGAATGGCATGAGGAGGGCGACAAAACAATCTTCACCGTCAGTGCCGACCGTTTTCTCAGAAACATGGTACGGGCAATTACAGGCACGCTGATACCTGTGGGAAGGGGAAAACTTGATCCGGAAGGATTTGAGGAGATAATCAAAGGCAGGAACCGTGGTCTCGCCGGGCAGTCGGCACCGGCTCATGGCCTCTCTCTGACTGCAATCAAGTATCCTGCAGAGCTTTTTACCTGATTTCGGCGTTCCATATCTCCCACGCCAGTTCGGCCTGGACCAGGAACATCTCTTCACCGTTGACTGTCTGGCAACCGTGCTCCTCTCCCAATGCAAGGAAGGAGGTTACAGGAGGATTGTATACAAGATCGAAGAGCATCTGACCCTCTCTCAGGTAACTGTAGTCGATTGGTGGCATCGCATCAACGTCAGGCGCCGTCCCCAGCGGAGTAGCATTGACGATAAGTCCTGCCTCACTGATCACGATTCCCGGCAGATCGTCGTATGTAAATCCGCCTCTGACAGGTTGCCGTGATACAGGTATAGCTATGATATTCAGGTCTATAAGAGTATGCACGACACTCTTTGCCGCACCTCCGGTGCCCAGTACCAGGGCGGATTCAGGAAGAGTAATCAGGTTTTTCAGCAGTGATTCCCTGAAGGCGGGGGCATCTGTATTAAACCCCTGCAGGAAAGGTTTGCCCTCTCTCCGTATCACCCTGACCGTATTCACAGCTCCAATGCCTGCGGCAGTCTCATCTATCTCGTCGAGGTAGTCCATCACCCGCACCTTATAGGGTATTGTGACATTGAAGCCGCGCAGGTCCGGTTCACTCTCTATCAGTGAAGGCAGCAGTGATATATCTGTTAGCTCGAACTTACGGTAGGTATGGTCTGACAGCTGTTCCCTGTCAAATTTTTCGGTGAAATGTTTCTGAGAGAATGAGTGTCCGAGGGGATATCCTATTATTCCGAAGAGTTTCATCTCAACTCATCCGGAAGGAATGCAAAGAAGGTGTCGCCTCGCAGACCGAGTCTCAGTGACTCGAGTGCAATGATCTCATTGGGAGCAATATTGCCCAGGTTCACGTTGGCCCCGAAATTGGAGATAAACCATGCCTGCTGCTGTTTCAGCGGTGCTTCCCACAGGACATTCCCGAAGCCTATTTCCTTGCTGATGGTGTTTATCAGTTCAAGATTGACCGATCCGTCGTCGTTGTATATTCCTACCGTTCCCGATTCGCGTGCCTCCGCGATCACCTTGACAGATCCGGCCTCCAGCTCTGATTTCATCATCGCTACCCACTGGTCAGGAGAGTAGACGACATTTTTCTTTTTTGATCCCACTTCGGAGACAACTGTGAACTCCTGTGACAGTCTACTGATATAGTCAAGCTTGTCGTCGTGTTCGAACTCGTATGAGCCATCGGAGACTTCTACCATTTTTATGCCTGATTCCCTGAGGAGTCTCACATATTCGTCATACAGACCCCTGATAATGAAGGCCTCGAAAAGGGTACCCCCGAGATATACGGTCATACCTGCATTGTGATAGATCCTGATCTTGCTTTCGACATCGGGGGTTATCACTGATGTGCCGAACCCTAGCTTCACATAATCGATATAATTGCTTCCCACGGCTGCCAGATCCTCTGCCTCCCTGGTGCTCAAGCCTTTATCCATCACCATGGTAAGGCCCTCGTCTCTTGGTTTGGGAGGTCTCTCCGGAATATGGGTGAGCAGTTGCCTGGTCTGTTTCATATCTTAGTTGGTTTTCCTGAAGAGTCGTTTCATTGCCTGCGTAAGTTTGGCTTCCGGGAGCAGCACGGCATATTCCTCAAGCAGGTCGTTGTCGAGTCTTGAGGCCTTTATGAGTGCGCGGGCTGCTTCGTGCAGGTTACCGGTATGGAGGTATGACGATGCCAGAAGGAACCAGACTCCCGGGAGGTCGCCGCTTATCTTCCTTACTTTTTTGAGGATGCGCAGTGCCCCGGTGTATGAGCCCGTCATCATGACTATGATGCCGATCTCTATCCATGCCTCGTCATAGTAACCGTCGAGCCTGAGTGTATCACAGAAGCATCTGAGGGCCTCCCTGATGTTGCCCGTCATGATATGTGCTTTGCCGAGTGAGAACCAGTAATCGGGATTCTCAGGGTCGATCTCAATGGCCCTTTTGAGCGGCGTGATGCTCTCTGCAGGCTTGTTGCGCGACAGTGAGAGCAGGGCCAGTCCGTACCACGGATCGGGGAAGTCGGGTGTAAGGTCAATGGCTTCAGTGTAGTATTTGCGTGCCATCTCCTCATCTCCGGTCTTGTCATAGCATTCCGCCAGGTAGGTCAGTCCCTCCATGCTGTCAGGCTCCTCTTCCACAAATTCGCGGTAAACGGCCATTGCCTCGGTGTATTTTTCCAGGTTACTGAGGATATTGGCCTTGTTGAAGAGAGCAAAGGTGTTTTCCGGGTTGATGGCCAGGGCATAGTCATATGCCTCCAACGCCTTGCCGTATTCTCCCGCCTTGTTGTAGACAATACCCAGATTATACCATGCGCTGTCGGAGTTGGGCTCCTCATCCAGGTACATTGTATAGTACCTTATGCTGTTATCAAGGTCGCCCTTCCTGTCGTAGGCATAGGCAAGGTCATAGATATGGGCAGGAAAGTCAGGTTCCAGGTCGGCGAGCATATGGAGATAGGGTATCATCTCACCATAGTAATTGAGATTCTGCAGTATGGAGGTGATGCCGTAGAGTACTGTCTCGCGGTCTTCCGAGTCGCCCGCCAGTGCCAGGTCAAATACACCCCTGGAGCTGTCTATGTCACCCATCATTGCCAGGGCTGTGCCCTTGCAGAGGTAGATATCATAGTTTCCCGGTTCAATATTTTCAAGGCTGTTTGCAATGGCCAGGGCTTCCGCAGCTCTTCCCTTTTCAAGCAGCACGCGTGATTTCCTTATGAGTATGGGCACTGACCTGGGGTGCAGCTCACAGGCCAGCAGAGTGGCCTCGAAAGCACTGACAGGATTATTTCCTTCCAGATAATAGTCGATAATAGCCTCAAATTCAATTACATCGAAATACAAAGTCTCCTTATTCTTCCGCATCCTTTCAAATCGGAGAATAACCTCTTCTACCTCACTGTCGTGTACAAAACCGTATTTCTCTTCTTCCATTCTCCCCAAATATTCTGCAAATGTAATAGATAATCGGTAATGTGTAACCCAAATGAAAATCAATTATCAACAGGGGGTCGTTTTTATAAACATGAAAAGCAGCACATTAGAAAAAAAAATCGGGCTGACGCAACCTTCGCGCCACTCTTTTCATCTTATAATTGAATTGAGACGAATACCCTCAAACCAAATATTACCCTAGAATTAACCTGAATTCTACCTTCTGACCGGGCCACCAGGCCCGGTTTTTTTATTGATTTCATATTAAAAGTCTGCACCGCCCGTTATCTATACAAAACCGCATCAAGGATGACTGTAAGGCTTTTCTGTGCAACAGCGGCATGTATCATTCTAACGGCGCTGACCGGATGTCGTGATGACTCTATGCTCAAGATCAACTATGAGATGGGGCATTTTCCTGATACAGTAATAGCCCTGGAGGGGCTGAACACGCAGTATGACGACTACAATGCAGACATTGAAGCTGCCCGCATATTTTCAAGCCGTCAGGTAATCTTCTCATCAAACCGTCACAGCGCCGGCGGTGAATTTGATATTGTCCAGGGCAGGTTGGCGTACAGTTTTGGTCAGACCACCGGCTATTTTCAGGTTGATGCCGAGATGACGGAGGAGACATTTACAGGCAGGCTTCTCTCGCACTTCAACACTGCCGGTGATGATTTCGGACCTTTAAGGTTCTTCAATGGTCGTAACGGCCTGGAATACATGGCGGTTTCAACGGCAAGGGAGGGCAGCGGCCTTGACCTGCTGTACACCGTATACATACCGGCCTTTGCCTCATCACCCTCCCTATCCGACCCTGTGCCAATCACGGTTTTCAACTCATCATTCAATGATGCGTATCTCTCAATGAGCATCACCCTTGACACGGCATATTTCTGTTCGGACAGGACAGGCGGTTTTGACATTTATATGATGACAAGGCCGTCTCTCATTTCGATTGATGATTGGTTCGCGTCAGAGCCGGCTGTTGCTGTTGCCGTGGACAGCATAACCAGCAGCGGGAACGATAAATGTCCGTTTGTCAGTGGGAAGTACATGGTTTTTGCCTCGGACATGGAGGGCGGATTCGGAGGTTTTGACCTTTACCGGTCAGTATTCCGCGACGGCAAATGGAGTTCACCGGTGAACCTGGGAGCTGGTATCAACACCCCCTCCAACGAATACCGGCCCGTGCTGAACAATGATCTGAGATATGACAACCTGTTCCTGGTCTTCTCATCTGACCGTCCGGGAGGCAAGGGGGGATACGACCTCTATTTTGCAGGGGTGCCCCTGCCGTAGAAGCATGCAGGCAGCA
>JAVEXM010000156.1:0-4702 GCA_034004025.1 Bacteroidales bacterium | reverse complement strand
TTGAACATTTTTTCCAGAATTCCCTGATGATGCCGGTGAGCAGCTCCCTTTCAATAAGAAAACCGTCATGGCCGTAAAGGGAGTCAATCTCTTTGTAGTAAGCACCTTCGACATTGTCTGCAAGGAATTTCTGATCATGCACCGGAAAAAGGAAGTCTGACGAGATCCCGACAGACAGCACCTGTGCTTTAATGGTCTTCAGGGCCTCATGAATACATCCTCTTCCGCGCCCGGCATTATGTGTATCTGAAAGCTTTGTCAGGCAATAATATGAGTAGGGATTGAACCTGCTGACCAGCTTATCGCCCTGGTATGACAGGTATGACGAGGCCCTGAAATGATCTGTCCTGTCGTCTTCCTCCTTTTGGGTAAGATTGTATGCATGTGATGACCTGTAGCTGAGCAGGGCGATTGCCCTTGCGGCTTTAAGCCCCATCCGGCCACCATCAGGGTCTTCTGCCCGGAAAGACGGGTCTGCCTCAATAGCCAGTCTCTGGGACTCATTGAATGCAATCGCCCAGGGTGTCTGCCTGACGCTGGAGGCGATAAACACAAGATGCCTGATAAGCTCAGGGCTCATGACAGAATACTCCAGCGCCTGAAATCCACCAATGGATGATCCTATTACCGTATGGATGCTCTTGACTCCAAGATGTTTGCGGAGTATCTCATGAGTATTTACAACGTCCCTGACCGTTATCGGAGGAAAGGTTTTCAGCCATGGCATTCCGGTTACGGGGTTCAGATCAGCTGGGCCGGTTGTACCATAACATGATCCAAGGATGTTGGCACAAACCACATAGTATTCCGAAGTATCAAACAGAAGCCCGTCACCCACCATTCCCGGCCACCAGGCTTCCACATCCGAATTTGCCGTAAGGGCGTGGCAGACCCAGATTACATTATTTCCCTCCCTGTTCAGCGCACCATAGGTATGGTAGGCTATCTCCAGGCGTGGAAGCACCTCTCCTGATTCTGTCAGAAAAGGTTCCTCAGAGATGAATTTCTTCATAATATCTTCCTGAATGCCTGTGAAAAATCATCAATTATGTCTTCAATATGCTCAAGGCCAACTGACACCCTGAAGAGGCCAGGCTCCACCCCGGCAGCAAGCTGCTCTTCGGGTGAAAGCTGTGAGTGGGTGGTTGCTGACGGTTGTATTATGAGTGTCTTGGCATCACCTACGTTGGCAAGATGACTCACTATTTTCAGGTGTTCTACAAGTTTTACTGCTTTCCCAAGATCTGTCTTCAAAACAAAACTCAGCACCCCGCCGGCACCGTTGGGAAGGTATTTTTTTGCCACTTCATGATACGGGTTTTCCTCCAGGCCCGGGTATGTGACCCTCTCTATGAAGCTCTGTTCTTTCAGCCACCGGGCCAGTTGAATTGTGTTCTGTATATGCCTCTCCATGCGCAGTGAGAGCGTCTCGAGACCCTGCAGGAGCAGGAAGGAGTTGAACGGGCTGATAGCAGGACCAAGGTCCCTGAGGCCTTCAACCCTCGCTTTGATGATAAACCCGATATTGCCGGCTTCAGTGTCAGGCGAAAATACATCAGTGTAGACAAGCTCGTGGTACCCTTTCGCCGGCTCTGTCAATGAGGGGAATTTCCCGTTTCGCCACTCAAAGGTGGCAGCATCAACAATGACTCCCCCGATGCTCGTACCATGTCCCCCTATCCATTTTGTGGCAGACTCTACAACAATGTTTGCACCGTACTTTATGGGTGCACACAGATACCCGCAGGCTCCGAAAGTATTATCAACCACCAGGGGTATCGCGTAACGAGACGCCAGTCCGGCGAATGCCTCAAAATCAGGAATGTCAAAGCCGGGGTTGCCGATTGTCTCAAGATAAATGGCCTTTGTGTTGTCATCGATTAGTCTCTCAAAGGAGGCAAGATTGAGGTCAGCAGAAAACCTTACATTTATGCCGAATGAAGGAAGTGTTACGTTGAACTGGTTGTAAGTGCCCCCGTACAGGAACGGTGAACTGACAAAGTTGTCTCCTGCCCTCAGGAATGTGGTCAGGGCAATGAACTGTGCAGCGTGGCCCGAGGACACCGCCAGTGCCGCAGCGCCTCCCTCCAGCGCTGCCACACGCTTTTCAAAGACATCAGTTGTCGGATTCATTATCCTCGTATAGATATTGCCAGGCTCGGCAAGGCCGAAGAGATCGGCAGCATGTTTCGCATTTCTGAATACATAGGATGTTGTCTGATAAAGGGGAACTGCCCTTGACAGGGTGTCACTATCGGGTGTGTGACCTGCATGCAGCTGCAGAGTCTCAAATCTGAGTTTACTGTTTTCCATGATAACAAAATTGATATGAATACTAAGGCGGATACCGCAACAGGATCAATCCTTCCATCATTACGTGGCGGTAAAATCTAAAACGACAATATCAGGGGAAGGAGATTACCGGCACATGCACATAGGCATGAGCGGCATGATGAAATTGTTATGGTTGAGATGAATGTAATTCATGTTCTCCTTTTACTCCGGCAGAGGTCTGCCGGAGCTGCAAAAATAATCAAATTTGTTCCCGGTATGCGGAAACCGGGAAAAAATCTCCCAAACAACACGGTTTCCGAACGGAATATAAAAAGCATTAACTTTGTAAACCATTTTAACGGAACTTTGTTGATTATTTTGTGAAAAAGTTACTCTCCATACTGACTGTACTTCTGGTGGTGACAGCAATGCTGCACTTCTCGGTTGCGCGTCATTATTGCCACGGAGAGATGGTTGCTTCAAAGGTTTCACTTTCGGGGGCCCTGGCTACCTGCGGAATGGAAGATAATGAAGGTGACTGCAGGCATGGACATAATGAGGACCTTTTTGACTCCCATTGCTGTGATGATGTCGTGACATCATATTTTCTTGACAATACTTACACTCCTGCCACAAAAGCCAAGTCCGGTCTTGACCATGCGAAATTACAGGTTCCGGTCATGCCAGTTGAGAAACCTGCAAGGGTTGCTTTTACCGAAGCAAGGTCATTGTCTGATATCAGTCCTCCCGGAGGATTGATGACATCTTCGGTTGATCTCCCGCAAATTCGGGTATTCCGTATCTGATTTCATTTTACCGTCATTGCCGTTGCATTGGGGCTTTGTTCCCGGTCTGCATCGGCTTCTGTTTATTCTACTGCTAAAATCATTCAAACTTTAAAAATTTGAAATCATGAAATCAATACGACTCTTTATAAGTGTACTGGCATTGTCACTGTTTACAATACCAGCATTTACCCAGGCGCATGATCACGCCAAAAACACCGTTGCCGGAGATACGGTAAAAACAGAAACTTTCAAGGTATGGGGCGCATGCGGAATGTGCAAGACCAGGATAGAAAAAACTGTTAAAACTGAGGGTGCTACAGCAGCCTCATGGGACTCTAAAACCCAACTCCTGACGGTTACTTATAATCCTGCAAAAACCGGCAAGGAAGCTTTGAGCAAGAAGCTTGCTGCTGCCGGACACGATACGGAGAAATTCAAGGCTCCTGACGAGGTCTATAACAGTCTTCCGGGCTGCTGCCATTACGAGAGGCAGAAGTAAATTTCCAGTATTCACATTTTGAACCTGGCTGCTGAAGCCACAGTGAGGCCATGACATCAGGTCAGAGGGCAGCCCTGTGGCCGGCACAGGAATTAAAGTTTTAACCACAATGCCATGTTTAACAGACTAGTCAAATACTTCCTTGAAAACCGGCTTATAACCTTCATCCTCCTCATAGCTTTCGTGGTGATGGGGTTGGTGACAATGCCGTTCAGCCTCAAGTCAGGCCTTTTGCCACGCGATACGGTTCCTGTTGATGCAATCCCGGACATCGGTGAAAACCAGCAGATTGTTGCCACCGAATGGATGGGCCGGTCTCCCCAGGATATCCAGGACCAGGTCACTTATCCGCTTACAACCGCCCTGCTGGGTATTCCGGGCGTTCAGACAATAAGAAGCACCTCTATGTTCGGCATGTCTTTTATCTATATAATTTTCAAGGATAATGTCGAATTCTACTGGAGCCGGTCAAGGATACTGGAGAAGCTGAACTCACTTCCTCCAGGCACATTGCCGGAAGGGGTGCAGCCGACCCTGGGGCCCGATGCCACAGCACTCGGGCAGATTTTCTGGTATACACTTGAAGGACGGAATCCCGAAACCGGGGAACCGGCAGGAGGCTGGGACCCGTCAGAACTAAAGACAATCCAGGACTTTTACGTGAAATACAGCCTCTCGGCTGCAGAGGGGGTCTCCGAGGTAGCATCTGCAGGCGGATTCCTGAAGGAATACCAGGTTGACCTGGATCCCGAAGCGCTCAAGGCTTACAATGTATCCATTATGGATGTGATGAATGGAGTGAAGCGAAGCAACCTGGACATAGGAGCTGAAACAATTGAACTTAACAACGTCGAGTACATAATACGCGGCCTCGGTTATGTCAAGAGCCTGAATGACCTCGAACTGTCTGTAATTACAGTCCGGGAAAATGTTCCGGTGCGAATCAGGGACGTAGCCGTCGTCAGCTTCGGCCCTGCACCGCGAAGAGGCGGACTTGACAAAGCCGGCTCAGAGGCTGTGGGTGCAGTTGTTGTTGCCAGGTACGGCTCAAACCCGATGGAGGTGATTAACAATGTAAAAGAAAAAATCAAGGAGATTGAAGCAGGCCTGCCGCAGAAATCCCTGCCTGACGGTACGGTCT
>JAVEXM010000039.1:0-22759 GCA_034004025.1 Bacteroidales bacterium | reverse complement strand
CTGTTATAGAGACCCGGCAGCATATCGATGCGGAAGAACTGCTCCATCGCCGGGTGCATCTTCTCAGGCTGGGTGGCAATGAGCGTCACCGTTAACTGGTGGTCGGACCCGTTGGTTGTGTGTGTGTCGAGGAAGACATCAGGGTCAAGGTAACGGTAAATCTCTGCAAAAGCCCGTGCATCACGGGAGTCCTGCTTGACAAAATCACGGTTCAGATCCAGGAACCGGTTATTGCGCCTGGCACCCTTCTCTGCGGGGCCGTTCTGGTTGATGCGCCAGTATGGACTGCGGGCAAGGGTGCCGCCTATGTTGTATACCGGTATTATTGCGACAACACAGTTGCGGAGGTATCTCTTCATGCCGTTGCTGTCAGAGAGGATATCGGCAGCAAACTGTGCACTGGCGTCAATGCCTTCGGGCTCCCCCGGATGAATGCCGTTGTTGATGAGTACGATACTCTTTCCCTTGCTGCGTATCTCTTCCGGATCAAAGACCCTGTCACCGGAGATGATAAACAGGTGCAGTGGCCTGCCTGCATCTGTCATGCCCATCTCCAGGAGGGTCGCCTCAGGCCAGAGGCTGTCAAGCCGGGCATAGAAGCTGATAGCCTCATCATATGTAAGACTCTGATTCTCGGAGTATTTCAGCCGGGGAAGCGCCGTGTGATCCTGTGCCACGAGCGGGGCTGCAATCATGATCAGAAGGAGGGAGAGGGTAAGGATTGTTTTAATCATCATAAATGGTGTTTTCTGTGAAAGGGATATAAAAAAAGCAAAAGTAAGGACTTTTGCTTTCTGTGGTTTCTCATGCATGGAGAATCAGTGTGACAGCATGCTCTCAGCAAGGTCAAGCACTGTTGTGTCTTCTATTGTGACAATACCCCCTTCGGGCCCTTTCTCGATGTGGATCCCGGCACTAAGCCCACGGTCAAAGTTCCAGCCTCCGAAGTAGTTCCTGACGGTCTCTTCCGACATGTCAAGCTTGTCGGCTATCTTTCTGATGCTACCGTCAGGTAGCTGGTCCTTGATCTTCCTCAACTGCGAAAAAGTAATTGTTCGTGCCATGATTTATCGTTTGGATATGTTTCCTCAAATATACTAAAATATTATTGAAAAGAGTATTTAAAAGTCTCTTTAAGCTTATTTTAACATTTTATGTTTCAATAGATTGAACATCCCGGATGATATATACGTCATAATCACCCAGATATTCAAATCCCCCCTGTATGTACAGCTTTATTGCTTTCTTATTGCTTCTGTGAACCTCCAGTTTAACCTGGCACTTCTTCTGTCTTACTACCTTCAGTGTCTCCTCCAGCAGGAGGTGGGAGAGGCCTCTTCCCTGGCAGCGGGGTGCTATGCCAAAGTGATGCAGGTGCAACCGCCTGCCGTCATATGTGAGCCATGAGGTGCCGATTATCTCTCCTGCCGGGCCTTCGCACATCACCAGCATGACACCGCCTATCTCAATGCTGCGTTCCACTGCAGCCTCATCGTCGCCTCTCTCCGGCCTGCTCAGCTCTGTGGCAGTCCAGATCTCCATGATCGAGGGGAAGTCGCCTCTCTGATAGTGCCTGACGGTGATTGCATCCATCGTTTCAGGCTTTGCCTGATTCGACGACATATAGCTGTCCCTGTTCCTCTCTTCTGACAGTGATGGCTGCCCCCCTGGCAATAAAGCCTGTCTCTGCCACGGCCGGCCAGACATCACCGTCGATCATCACCTTGCCTGACGGGCGGAGAACGGTATGGGCTGTGCCGCTGCTGCCCACCAATGAATGTAGCTTTACCTTGTCGAAGCTGACGAAGCCGTCGGCCTGGTTCACCGAGGTCTCCAGGGCCAGGCTGCCGAAGATCCTGTTAGGCGAGAAGAGCTTCCTGGAGAGCCACAGCGACAGGAAGAAGGAGATAAATGCAGCCAGCACCACAATCGCAAAGGCGGCCAGCACCTCCCTGATGCCGTCTGTCGAGGGCCCGAACCTGAACACTATCTTGTCAATCATGACAAACGCCAGTCCGGTTACTATGCCTATCACCCCCAGCACGCCGGTGACCCCGAATCCCGGGAAGGCGAAGATCTCAAGCAGCACCAGTATTATACCCAGGATGAAGATGATGAGATGCCAGTTTTCCGCGGCGCCCTCAAGATACATCGGGGCGAAATAGAGCAGGGCAGCCAATACCGCGGCAGCAAGGGGGAAGCCCACGCCGGGAGACTGCAGCTCGAAGTAAATGCCTCCTATGATGAGCATGATCAGAAGCCCTGATACAACCGGGTTCACGAGCAGCATTATTATCCTGTCAACGGCGGAGAGCTTCAGCTCTTTAATGTTGTAGCGCTTGATGCCGGCCATCTCCATTACCTGTTCGATATTCTCAGCCTCCCCCTCGCAGAAGCCGTACTGGATGGCTTCCAGCGCCGTAAAGGTAAGCACCTGTCCGGTGTCAACTATACCCTTCAGCACTATCGAGGGATCAACCATCGCCTGTGCAATCTCGGGGTCACGGTGCCATACCCATGTAGTATCCCCGTCCTTCACCACCGGCTTTTTGCCGTGGGCCTCGGCCGTGGCCCTCATCATGCCGCGCATGAACGACTGGTACTTGTCAGGCATCTTCTGCCCTGTCTGGTCTACCACGGTCGCGGCGCCGATGCTGGCGCCGGGCCTCATGTAGATGCTGTCAGCAGCGATGGCTATCAGGGCACCGGCAGAGATGGCCTGGTTGTCAATGAAGACCAGCACCGGAATACGGTGGTTGAGAATCAGTGTGCGCATCGAATCGGCAATATCGACCTGACCACCGTATGTGTTCATGTGCAGCAGCATGAAGTCGGCATTGAGCGAATCAGCCTCCACGAAACTCTTCTTGACACTGCGCCACAGAGGCGCCGCTATCATCTTGTCTATCTTAACCTTGTACACAAGGGTGGTGGTGTCGGGTCCCGACTGAGCCTTCATGCCTGTTGAAGCAGCAAAGGCGATTAACAGCAGGAGGGTGACTGTGACGGTAATTCTCTTCATGTATTTAGCTTTAGTTCTTTAATGAGAGCGACAAAGGCTGACAGCGACTCGCGCTTCCGGTCGTCGAGCCTGAAGTCGATATTGTGGTTGAGATAGTAAATGACCTCCTCCGGTGATGCAGCCGAGTCTTTTTCCAGCAGTGACACAGCTTCATTTCTGCGCTCCAGACCCTCGCCGAGGGCCTTGTTGAAAAGCGCGGTAAACTCTTCCGGCAGCTTTCTGGCAGAGACCCAGCAGGCAAAGACAAAGGGCAGTCCTGTGAACCTCTTCCATTCAAGGCCAAGGTCAAGCCTCAGGGAGAAGAAACGCGCATACTCAAAGCAGCGGTCGCCGATCATGACGGCACCTTCGCCCTCTGTCATGGCCTTGATATCAAACGATTCATCCGTGGGCCTCCACTCAAACTCGCGGTGCCAGAACCTGGCTGCGAGGATACGGCAGAGCGCGACAGAACTCCGCGACCGGAAATCGAGGTATATTGTAGTTATATTCTCAAACAGGGTGTTGCTTACAAGCAGCACGGTACGCACCTCGCCGTTTGTGCTCAGGCAGTAGTCGCCGACAAGGTGATACTCCTCCATGGAAGCCAGCATCGCAACCGGTATCAGTCCGAGATCGCTCTCACCGGCAATGAGCCTGTCAGCACATTCGGAGGGATGGCATACACCCAGGTCAATCATGGATGACACCTCCCCATCGCGAAGGCCAATCATGAAAGGATAACTGTTGATATACCTTACTGCCGAAACCCTTACTTTTTCCATCCTGTTTTATCCCTCTGCAGAGAAATACAAAGGTTCAATTTTTTTACACCAGTACAAAATAGTATTTTTGTTTTTTGATTCATACATTTAATCACGGTGAGGACACAATAATATGGACCGTTTGAAGGCTATTTCACCGGTTGACGGCCGCTACGGTGAGCGGGTTACGGAGCTGATCCCGTTTTTCTCTGAGTTCGGCCTCATACGCTACCGGGTAATGGTCGAGGCGGAGTATTTCATTGCCCTGTCCCAGGCCTCACTGCCTCAGTTCAAGGACTTTCCTGAGGGGAAAGGTCAGCAGCTGATCTCCCTCTTCCGTGATTTCACGCCTGCCGATGCCGGATCCGTAAAGGAGAAGGAGAGGGTCACCAACCATGATGTCAAGGCAGTTGAGTACTTCGTGAAGGAGAAGGCTGTTGCACTGGGACTGGGACATTGGGCTGAGTTTGTCCATTTCGGCCTTACATCGCAGGATATAAACAACACCGCCATCCCGATGGCTGTGAGAGACGCAATGAGGGAGGTGATGATTCCTGCTCTTGTTTCTGTGCGTGATGCCCTTGAATCACTCTCCGCCGACTGGGATGAGATCCCGATGCTTGCACGTACGCACGGGCAGCCCGCAACTCCAACCAGACTCGGGAAGGAGATAGCGGTCTTCAGGGAGAGGCTCGATGTTGAGATGGTCACCCTGATGACTGCCAGGTACAGTGGCAAGTTCGGCGGCGCAACAGGGAACCTCAATGCCCACAGGGTAGCATACCCATCCGTCGACTGGGTTGCTTTTGCCGACAGCTTTCTCACTGAGCGGCTCGGACTGGAACGACAGAAGACAACGACGCAGATAGAGCATTATGACGGGCTCGCAGCACTGTTCGACAGCCTCAGACGCATAAACACCATACTGACAGATCTCTGCAGGGATTTATGGAGTTATATATCACTTGACTATTTCAAGCAGACGATCGTCAGCGGCGAGGTGGGCTCCTCGGCCATGCCGCATAAGGTCAATCCCATCGACTTTGAAAACGGCGAGGGTAACCTGGGAGTTGCATCTGCCCTGTTCGGCCATCTCTCGGCTAAGCTGCCTGTCTCACGATTGCAGCGCGACCTGACCGACTCAACGGTGATACGCAATGTGGGTGTCGCCATGGCACATTCACTGATAGCATGGAAGTCCATTAAGAAGGGACTCTCAAAGCTGATTGTTAACCGCGACAGGATAAAAAGGGACCTGGAGGAGAACTGGGTGGTGGTGGCCGAAGCGTTGCAGACCATACTGCGGAGGGAGGGCTACCCCAAACCTTATGAGGCTCTGATGGCACTCACCAGGACCAATGAAAAGATCACCGGGGAGACTATCCGCTTATTCATTGACAGTCTCGATGTGAGCGAGGCCCTGAAAGAGGAGATGAAGGCAGTTACTCCGTTCAACTATACCGGTTTCTGAGACGAAGGCATGAAGAGCGTCAGGATCCTTCTGCAGTACCTCAGGCCATACAAATGGCTTGCAGTTCAGAATATGGGATTCAATATCCTGAGCGCCTTCTTTGCACTCTTCACCTTCACCCTCATCGTTCCCTTCCTCCAGATACTATTCAACAGGGTGGCTGATGCGGCCCATCCCGGCGCCTTCACCTTCTCAATGCGTTATCTGAACGACTGGGCCAACTGGTTCTTCTCGTCGTCCATTGAAAAGTACGGGGAGATGAGGACACTGCTGGTGGTGGTCATAATCTTTGCCATAGCCAGCTTCACCAAGAACATGCTGGTCTTCCTCGCCAACAACTGCATGGCGAGCCTCAGGGCGTTCACCGTAAGGGATGTGCGCAAAAAGATATATGACAAGATACTGAGGCTGCCGCTCTCATATTTCTCCGAGGCGCGCAAGGGAGATATTATGACCAGGGTATCCAATGATGTCCAGGAGATAGAGATCTCAGTGATGTCATCCCTCTCGATGATGTTCCGCGATCCCTTTACGGTAATCATCTTCGTGGTCTACCTGGTGATAACCAGCCCGCAGCTCACCATCTTTGCCCTGCTGCTGCTGCCTCTCAGCGGATGGGCAATAGCCCGTATCAGCCGTACTCTCAGGAGCGCCTCGTTCAAAGGACAGCAGGCCCTTGGCAGGTTGCTTTCCGTGGTGGAGGAGACGCTGACAGGTCTGCGCATCATCAAGGGATTTAATGCAGAGGAGAAGATGTCAGGGCAGTTCCGGACCGCCAACGAGAAATATGCCCGAATCTTTCGCAGGGTAATACGAAAGGCCTACCTTGCTCACCCGGTGAGCGAGTTCCTTGCAACCGTGGTACTGCTGATAGTGCTTTACTATGGCGGTATACTGGCGCTGAAGGGTGCCGGCAACCTCTCTCCCGACAGGCTCATCGCCTTTGTGGTGGTCTTTTCCCAGATCATCCAGCCGGCCAAGGCCATCTCCACCGCCTGGTTCAATATACAGAGGGGCATGGCTTCCATAGAAAGGGTCAACCAGGTCATTGATGCCGGCGAGACCATAACCGAAAAACCGGGAGCGATAAGGATCAGGGAATTCAGGGAGAGCATCGAGTTCAGGAATGTGTGGTTTGCCTATGAACATGAGCCGGTGCTGAGGGATGTCTCGCTCACCATAAAAAAGGGACAGACGGTGGCTGTCGTTGGCCGTTCCGGCGGCGGCAAGTCGACGCTGGCAGACCTGATACCGCGATTTATGGATCCCGACAGGGGAGCGGTGCTGATTGACGGGGTAGACGTGCGGGATCTTAGTATTAAGGATCTCAGAAGCCTTATGGGTATCGTCAACCAACAGGCCATACTGTTCAATGACACCTTTCACAACAATATCGCCTTTGCCATCAACGGTGAGGCTGACGCGCCCAGTGTTGTCAGGGCGGCTACCATAGCCAATGCTCATGATTTTATAAGTGAGTCGCCGGAGGGTTATCAATATATGGTGGGGGAGGGAGGCAACAGGCTCAGCGGAGGCCAGCGACAGAGGATAAGCATTGCCAGGGCCATCATGGCCAACCCGCCGATACTCATTCTTGATGAAGCAACCTCGGCCCTCGACACCGAGTCGGAGCGCCTGGTGCAGGATGCCATGCTGAAGCTGATGCAGAACCGCACCTCGGTGGTGATAGCGCATCGCCTCTCTACCGTCCAGCATGCCGATGTGATCGTGGTGGTTGAGGAGGGGCGCATAGCCGAGTGCGGCACCCATGAGGAGCTGATACGAAATCCTGACAGCATCTACAGGAAGCTGTATGAGATGCAATCTTTTTAGGCAGTCAGCAGTCAGCAGTCAGCAGTCGGCAGTCGGCAGTCAGCAGTCATGCCGGCAATGACATGGCGTATGTCTTAAAGCATTTGACCCCGGGCTGGCGGAACAAAATATAATTGAATTTGTTACCTTGCTGATTATCCCTGAACCAATAAGAACGACAATGGATACAAAAAGCACCACAGACATTCTCAAGGAGGCCATACTGCTCGAGCATCGCGGCAGGGCATTCTATTCTGACGTCGCAGCCCGGACAGAGAGCGAGGCCGTAAAGAGGATTTTTACCATGATCGCTGAAGAAGAGGGGGAGCATATCCGCTTTCTCTCAGAGCAGTTCAGAAACTATCAGGAGCATAACACCTTCCTGGATGTCACAACACAGACGGGTAAAGCTCCCGACGAGGTAGCACTGAAGGTACTCACGGAGGAGATGAAGAGCCAGATCAGCGCTGCGGGATTTGAAGCCGCGGCCATCAGCGCAGCAATGGACTTTGAGGCCAAGGCTGTGGATCTCTATTCCTCCCGGGCGGAGACTGCTGCTGACCCCAACGAAAAAGCACTTTACAAGATGCTGGCCGACTGGGAACGGGGGCATCACAAGTGGCTGATGAGGATCGACAAGGAGTTGCGGGAGCAGGTGTGGTACGACAATAATTTCTGGCCTTTCTAGGGGGTTGGAGATTTGCCTGGCTGCTTGTCGGATTTCCTGATTAAAACAGCCGGAGAGTGCGTTTTTACTGTTGCGTTGCTCTGTCCAACATGCATTAGGGTAATGCGGGTCTTATGCCCGCCTGACAATAGTCCCCTGATTTACTAAACCATCCGCCGGAATTTCGCCGGCACTTTTGATTCGAAGCGCATCTCCCTTCCGGTGACGGGATGGATGAAGGCCAGCACGCTGGCGTGGAGTCCGAGCCTTCCTATGGGACTTGTTGACGCCCCGTATTTCTTATCCCCTGCGATGCTGTGACCCATCTCCTGCATATGGAGTCTTATCTGGTTCTTCTTGCCAGTCTCGAGGGTGATCTCCAGGAGGGAGTACTCCTTGCCACTCTTCATTAATCTGAACCGTGTGACGGCCAGGTCACCTCTTTTCGGGTCGGGTGTTGAGTGCATCACCAGCGCCTTGCTCTCATATATGTATGATTTGATGACGCCCTCCGGCTCCGTCACCTCACCCTCCACCAGGGCTGTATAGGTGCGTGCCGTGACATTGCGCTTCCAGTCGCGCTGCAGGAGGCTCTGCACCTTCTCACTGCGGGCAAACATCATCAGCCCGGAGGTGTCGCGGTCGAGGCGGTGCACGATGAAGATCCTGTTCGAGGGCTTCTGGCTCTTGACGTAGGTGCTGAGTATGTTGTATGCTGTGAGATACTTCTCGTTGTCGGAGGCCATTGAGAGGAGTCCGGCATTCTTGTCGATGACTATCAGGTGCTCATCCTCGTAGACGAGGCGCATGTTGCGTGCCATCAGCCCGCCGGTGTGCCTGGCGGAGGAGATGACGATGGTGTCTCCAGGCCGCAGCTCATGGTTGAACTGTGTCACCGGCTCACCGTTGACCAGCACCTGGCGGTTGCGCAGGAGCGACTTGATGTTGTCGCGGCTCTTACCGGTCAGTGAACTCAGCAGGAACGGCATGAGGGTGGCCTTCTCGGTGATCTCGAGGGATGTCTCCTTAATCATAGGCGGATTATTGATGCAAAGATAGCAGAGATTGCGGGAAACTGACGGTGCTGTCAATTATCAACAGAGACAGCATTACCTTATGTCACGCTGCCGGCAAAAGAATCCGTAATCAAATCACAGGACTATCTTGTGTAATAGCCTTTAAACCCTTACAGGATTACCCAATCGCTCCATTCAGAAGTATATGTCCCCATTTTCATCCATTCATCCTGAAGGGGCATCACCTTCTCCAGCTTCGCTTTATACAAATCTGATGTGATACCTACTTCGGGTATATATTTATTTCTCACTTCCAATGACTTAAAGACAATCATAAAAGCGATCGAATTCTTATACTTTCCTCTCTCTCCGGATAACCAGTATATGGCAACCTCGCCCTCAAATTCCTGATTGAATGCAGGCACATATTTATCGAGTACGAAGGCTTTCCATTGGTTAAATGTCACATCCGGATTTAGATCAGGGGTTATGACATGAAACCCTATTACCTGTCCTTTTTGCAATGTCTGCCCGGAAAGCATCAGTGCAAAAAGAATCAAGGCGATTGACAAGAAGATCTTTTTCATAGTGGTAATTGTTTAGTTATTATATAAAATGGGCACGATAAGAAATATTCTTGCCGATATGTCAGATTGACGGCACCACTAAGTTCCGCTTATCTTTCTTAGCGGACTTTGCTCTGCGTCCCAAAGGTTGTTCTCAGTGTATCAAAATCAACAGGCATTCCCGACACTTGTGTGTCGGGATCGTGATCCCTTGAGGGAGAACCTACAGACTAATGTATTCACTCATACGTTCGGGATTACTCTCCGCCGGCTGGCGGATCGTGATCCCTTGCGGGGGAACCTGCTGACCACAGCACTCACTCATGCACCGTGGTGCATGAGTGTCTTTTTATTTTCCGTCATCCCTCAGCCGGGCAAGCCCGGTTCGGTATGCCGTAAAATAAAAAACCTGTTCCGTCAGGGACGGAACAGGAGTGCTATGGTCAGCGGAGAAAGAGGGATTCGAACCCCCGGTCCAGTCGCCCGGACAACGGTTTTCAAGACCGCCGCAATCGACCACTCTGCCATTTCTCCTTTGTTACCGGCCAGCCGTCTGCCTTCTGCGCCTTAGCTGTGGCAAGGAGCTGCCGGGTGAAATCAGAGCTGCGCAAATATAATGTTTTTTGCTTTTCCTGCACAGTCATTAAAATCACCTTTTTTATTGAATGCCGGTGAAGCTAAGACTCCCTGCAAATGGGCTTATGATTACGGTCCGGAAGCGGCAGGCAGCAGAAAACAAGGGTTTTTTGCCTCTCAAGACGCTCATTTCCCAAAAAAATCAGCATCTCAGCGTAAAAATGAGATAAAAAACTTGCTTTTGAATAAGAATGGAATAAATTTGTAGGCAATTAGCGATTTCGTCTAACCCTAAAATTGTTTTGACTATGACAAAAAAAGAATTGGTAAGCAGCATTGCAAAAAAAGCAGGACTATCACTCAAGGATGCTAACATTGCTCTGAACGCTTTCGTTAGCTCATTCGGTGACGCCATGAAAAAGGGCCAGAGGCTCCAGCTTCCCTCAATGGGAACTTTCAAGGTTGAGAAGAGAAGTGCAAGAGTTGTCCGCAACCCCCGCACAGGTGCCAAACTGAATGTCCCGGCCAAGAAGGTCGTTAAATTCAAAGCTGCACCGGCTCTTACCAAGGGCCTGAAGTAAAAAGACCAGGGGTGCACATCAGCACCCCTTTTTTATAGTATTTGGGAAGTACCGGTTCTACCGGGTGCTTCCCTTTATTATTTTACACCTGTAAACAACCTCTCCCCCGGAGCTGAGAATGGCCAGGTAAGTACCGTTTACCAGGCCTTCAGTGTTGATCTTTTCTTCCCCCGTCACATCCCTGCTTATCATAAGTTCACCCATTAAATTGTAAATATTTAGCTGGCAGGGATGTGAGACCCTAACTGTAATGTCGCTGTTGAAAGGCACAGGATAAATGAAGAATTCACCTTCATCGGGCAATTCAGGGCTGGCCGTGTTGCAGTAGGTGTCGGGCAGATTGGGAAAGTAGTGTTTTATCAGATAATTCAGGAAAATGGCAGCGGCAGCAGCAGCAAAACTATTACGGGCAGTCTCCTCAAACCTGACATCCTGGTTACACTCTATCTGTATTGCATCTACTGTTCCCCCCGTTGAAGAACCATGCCTGCCGGTGATATAGCCTCCGCTGAAATAGGACTCCCCGGAGAAAGGATAGGGTTCGTCAATGCCAGGGACTGCCGGATATCGCCTGTCTGCAAACATGGTCCCCAGACTGAAAAGACCGTGAAGCAAATCAGAATGCGCCAGGTTGTTGATATTTGTGCCTGCCAGACTCCGTATGCTGCTGATTTCAATAATGGCCGCCTGATTGAGTGAAGCGTCGGGATATGCAAGCTGAACAGCACTCAGAAGGTAACCCAGTTCCAGCCTTTGAATGGCATGACCGTGTCCGTGCAGATCAATGAGCAGTCCCTTCCCCGAATTCCTTACAACCGCAGCCTTTGCACTGTCAATGAAGGTGTGGTACTCATTCCATGCCGTATCTGCAAATTGATTACCGCAGGTGGCAATATCCACCTCACGGTTCACATCAAGCTTTGTCCTTTTCAGATGGCAGATAATAATATGTGGTGTACAGCCCGTCATCTCCATTATCTCCTCCTGAACAGAGGCGGCAAGCTCTTTGGTATATGAATCAGTGACTGTCTCTCCGCATGTTCTGTCAGGTATCTCCGCCGGCTCAAGATTGCCTCCGTGGGGTACAGACAATATTAAAGGCAGGTTGCCGGCTATGTACTCTATATATTCCGCTCTTCCGAAATAGGAAGTGCCGGGGATATAGGTCTGTGAAAATACCGTCCCGGAAAGGAAAAGAAAAAGAAGTATTGTTATTTTCTTTATCATCTTTCTTTTATTTTTCCGGGTTAGGGTATGTCGTGCTGTAAGTTCATCTGCCGTGGCTCTTTGTCCTATCTTTCCTCTCTTTCATCTCACGGTCTGTGATATGCGGCGCTGTAACATCACATACTATCGCTCTTTTCACCGGATTCTTTGCCATCTCCGGCGTCTTTGGGAAGGAGTGACATCTCCTTCATCCTGGTATAGAGCAGTCTCCTGTTCATCTTCAGAAACTGCGCTGTTTTGGTCTGATTGTTACCGTTAATCTTAAGCGCCTCCTCAATAATCTTCTTTTCTACATAATTGAGAGCACCTCTGAATGAGTCATGATCTTTTACCAGCGACACAAAGGAGAATTCTTCTGGTGGTATCTCTGACCGGAGAGGGAGGTCCCTGATGCTTAGCATATCATTATTGGCCGTTACAAGCGCGCTGTAGATTGTGTTTTCCAGTTCCCTGATATTGCCGGGCCAGTTGTAGGCACACAGCCGGTTCATCGACTCCACCGGGATTACCATTTTACGCGTGGGACAGTATTTCTTCAGGAAATATTCAACCAGGGGGCTGATGTCATCCTTTCTCTCCCTGAGCGGCGGAAGGTTTATCCTGACAACACAGAGACGATAATAGAGATCCTTGCGGAAGTTGCCCTCCTCCATCTCCTTTTCAATGTCTTTGTTGGTGGAAGCAATGACCCTTACGTCCACATTGACGGGGGTCACGCCGCCTACACGGAAGAAGGACTGTTTCTGCAGTATTCTCAGCAGTCTTACCTGCAACGACTGTGGCATGCTGTTTATCTCATCGAGATAGACGGTTCCGCCGTCGGCTATCTCAAACAGACCCTTTCTTCGTGACTCTGCCCCGGTGAAAGAGCCCTTCTCATGGCCGAAGATCTCACTCTCAAGAATTGACTCTGACAATGCACCACAGTTAATCTTGACATATGGTTTATCAGACAGCAGTGAGTGCCTCTGAATGGCGTCAGCGATGAGCTCCTTCCCTGTGCCACTCTCTCCCTGGATCAGCACCGTGGCATCAGTGGGAGCGATACGGCCGATAAGCTTGAAGATCTCCTGCATCTTCTGGTTTCTCCCGATGATGTCACCGGCACCCGGCTGGCTCCTGGCATCATTTACCATAGACCGCAACTCTCTTACCTCAGTAAGCAGCTTCTGATATTCGAAGGCACGTTCAACGGTCAGGACAAACTCATCAAGCTCGAAAGGCTTTTCAAGGTAGTCAAACGCTCCGAGCTTCATGGCCTCTATTGCCCGTTCACTCGTTCCGAATGCAGTAAAAATAATCACCGGGGTGTCAACGGAGATATCCCTGATCTCCTTAAGCACCTCCAACCCGTTCTTTCCCGGCAGATTGATGTCAAGGATAATGACATCAGGCTTTTTCTGCACAAACATCATCATGCCGGCATCACCGGTTCCCGCCTCCTCTATATGGTATCCAAGCGGAGAAAGCAAATCGGAAATATTCTTTCTCATGGATGCCTCATCATCCACAATGAGAATGCTCTTGTTGTTATTCACCTCTAACTCCTTTTGTTTGAAACAGGTAATTTAATAATACATTTCATCCCGGCGCCGGGATTCTCCGAAAAAGATATCTCACCGCAGTGGGCTTTAATGATCTGGTAAGATATGGATAATCCGAGTCCTGCACCTGTCTCCTTGGAGGTAAAGAAGGGATCAAACACCTTGTCAATGATTTCACTGGAGATGCCCTTTCCCTGGTCATCCACCTCAATTGCAAGCATATTGTCCTCCGCATCAATACCTGTACTGATTTTTATTGAACCACCATCAGGCATCGCCTCGACAGCATTATCCAGGACATTGATTATGACCTCCCTGATGGAGCTTTCGTCAGTCTCTATCAAAGGCAGGTCAGGAGTGAGGCTGAGACTTACCGGGATACCTGTCTCAATCAGTCCCATACTTACAAAGCTGACGACCTCTTTAATGAGTTTGTTTATATCAGTCGGCTTCATTCTTTTGTCTATGGGCCTGGAGAACACCAGAAGGCGTTTGACGAGTGTGGAGAGCCTGTTTGTCTCATTAATTACCAGTTGCATCGATTCGGGGGAAATCTGCTCACAGATTCCGGGTGTCTCCCGTATCGCCTTCTGCCACATCTGGATCCTGGTTTTGATAATAGCCAGGGGTGTCTTCACCTCATGTGCGACGCCGGCAATCATATTCCCCAGTGATGCCAGTTTTTCCTTCTGACTGAGCTGCCGCTCCAGCATGAGCCGTTGGTTGACCTCCTCCTCAATTGTGTCAAGCATGTAGTTGATGTTGGATGTTATGTATCCAAACATACCCCACCTCTTTCTCAGTCGCAGTGACGGATTATGTCTTATCTGCTCCATCTCTTTCTTGATGCCCTTTATCTCGCCTCCGAGCAGTGCTGACAGAAGCATTAAGAGGAGGAAACCAAGAATTGATATAAGCGCCGTGACATTTACAATCTGTTTTAATTTGATGACCGGCAGATCATTTTCAATGTGTATCCTGACCCAGACTGCTCCCACAACCTGCGAATCCATAGCAATCGGCCTGGTGGCAAGGGGAAAAACCGCCGCATCGAACGAGTGTACATCAGTGATTGGCCGGTTCTCCTTAATTGATCTCAGTGACTGATCTTTAATGATGTTATATGACCTGGGCGGCGGCCCGTATACAGGCACCGGCGGGGGGGAGGTGGGGAAAGAGTAACCGTAAAACCCATCTGCAAACACCAGGTAGAATCCGCCGTCAAGACCGGTAAGGACCTTCAGCTCCTGCTCGGATATCTCCTTTAATGTGCTGTCTACCAGCCTGAAGGCAGCCAGGGTGAGCTCGTCCGATGTCAGCAGTCCGAGGCTGTAGAGAGAATCGATACTTCCCAGTGCCGCATCATATAACTTGCCGGAATATAGATCACATACGCTCTTGTTCTTTTCAACAAGTGATTCCTGCCATTTTGAAAGCGAAGAATAGATAAAGGCAGCAGCAACGGTTACCATCACAGTAAATATCAGGGCGAATATGAAGTACCTGTTGTATGTCTTGAAAAAGCTTTTCAATTTTTCTGTATTTATATGAACCTGGTCCTCCGGGCAAATGAACTAAAACAGGCCGGGGATCAAGGTGTAATTTTCCAGCGCACCGGCAATTTCAGGAGAATCCTCCCGGAAATAACCGGCGATAGTGACGGCATTCGGCATCTCTACCCCGGAGACAACAAGGAACGAAATTTTTGTCTTACTGTACCTCTTCCGGCATTTTCCCGCTGTCAAAATATCTCCCATGGAGCTGTTCGGATTCAGAATACCTCCCAAAGTGTAAGCTGTTTCCCCGAATGCCTTTCGCCACAATTCTTCTGAATATCCGAAGTGGCTGCAGTTCAGGCTTGCAAAAACAGGCCCGCCATCCTGTTCCAGCTCCTCCAGGGCCTCGTTCATGTATACGGATATCAGCATCTCCGTCTCTTCCGACACGGGATCCTGTTCGATATACGACTGAAGCTGGGGACATGCTTTGGTCACGATCCTATCTCCGGCAATGCCCATCGAAAGCAATCCGTTTTTGTGGCTGTTCTCTTCTATCGTTGTCTCAGTGCCAAATATTATCACCCTGGATGACGGGTCAGCCATCAGTTTTTCGCCTATAACCTCAATGCCGGCATCCACTATCCCTATGACAGGCGTTCTGGACGTACCGGAAAATGAGGTTTCGTCAAAGAGGACAGAGAGCGTATTGCAGCCTATCAGAATGGCGTCAGGAGTATACCTGCTGCTTATCGCAGAAAGGACCCTGTCAAACATGTCCGTTTTCTCCTTCTTTGTACGCAGGGCATTGTAGCCTGTCTCCTCATCAAAGAGTGCATTCACAAATACAAGGTTGACTTTCCTGAAGCATCCCGATTCCTTCATCCGGCGCGAAACATCCTCCATTACTGCCAATCCTCCCAGTCCCGAGTCTGTGATTACAAGAGTGATCTGCCGGCTGTTGTAAAGTGCGCTGAGATCCTGATAGTCCTGTGCAGCCAGCCTTAAATGGCTGCACAAAGGTGCGGAAAAAAGCAGGATGTATAAAAGTGTCCTGTTCATAATGAATTATTCTCCGGGAAGTATCCGGAAGATTGTGACTTGACAAATTTAACAAAGAGAATCATCGTCGTGAAGATTAAAATTAATCCGGGAAGAAAATTTGCCTGTGCTTCAATTCCCTTCCCGGATTTGATTTAATCTTTCCTGGAGGCGGCATCAGTTCATGCCAGCCCACTTTTCAATAAATCTAGTCGAATATCCAGAGCTGCTCACTGGTATTGGCAACGACAGGGCAGTTAGAGTTATAGGAGATCTCTGTCTGAGGATAGGGAAATCTCTCCGGAATCTGTCCTGCGCCTGCAACAGGCGTGAGTGCCGGGTAGCCTGTTCTCCTGTAATCATCATAGGGAACAACTGTTGAATACATCGCCAGGTATTTCTGTTCAATTATCTTTTCCAGCGTGATGGTTGCACCAGTTTCAGTGTTGATATTGGCATCGAGCCAGTCTGTGTTTGCCTCTCCCGTGACTGCCAGGACCGATGAGGCAACGGCTGCTTTAAATGCAGCGGCGGCAGCATCACCGTCCGGAACCGGTTGTCTGAGGAAGCATTCAGCCCTGATAAACTGCATCTCGGCATATGAGCTGAGCACCACCGGGGCGTCTGCCTTGTTGTTATATACTCCCAGAGCGGAGGCATCCGGTTCTTCTGACCCGGCAGGACTGCCTACATATGCGCCTCCGAAAGTCTTCGCATAGAAGGGGAGCCTAGGGTCACCGGCTGCAAGCAGCTTGTCAATAAATGTGGCACACATCTTTACGTCATTCTTGTATGATGATACAGTTGCGTACTGAAACATCGGACCGGCTTCACCGTCGGTGGTACCGAATGCCATAATAAACTTGTCATTCGGAGAGAAGGCGCTGGCACTGCTGGCAAGAGCACCGGCAAAGTCGTTCCTGTATAACGCATACCTTGCTTTCAGAGCGTAGGCGGCCTTGGTCCATAACGACCTGTTGTTATTGAAGATGATGTCACCCTTGAGGGCCAGGATGTTCTCTGTGGAACCCAGATCAACTATTGCCTCCTCAAGAAGGAGCTCAATGGAGTTATAGATCTCCTCCTGGGTGTCAAATTCCGGTTGCAGGCCACCCTGGTCTCCGGTGAAGGCATCTGAGTAAGGAATATCTCCAAACAGGTTGGTCATAGTCCCCAGGCAGAGTGCCATACACACTTTTGCCACTCCTGCATAGTGAGGTGAATTCTGTTCTCCGGCCTTCTGGATAAGTCTCGTGGCATCCATCATCGGCTGATAGTACATTCTTCTCCACAGGTCATCTACGTCGGTGGCAGAGAGGATATAGTTCGACTCACCGTACGACTGTCTTGCAACGCCATTGAGGAACTGCATGTAGATGTTGGTTGTTTTTACAGCCCTGATGCCTCCTATCTGGTATGACATCGACAGTTCCATTGAGGGAACAATCAAATTCATCGGAACGTCCGAGGGCACATCCGGGTTGGTGTTCAGGTCGGTATCGATCCATTTTTCACATCCCGTGAAAAGCAGGACCGATAATGCCATTACGGCAATTGTTGATTTATATAAACTCTTCATTTGCATAGTTTTTATAGTTGCCGGAGCAGGTTAGAATGATAGTTTCAGCCCAAAAAGATATGATCTCACACCAGGGCTGGCGAAATAGTCAAACCCCTGTCCGTTTGTAGCACCATATACGCTTACTTCCGGGTCTCCGCCCTTATACGGTGTTGACACTACCAGGTTGTTTCCAGTCACATAGAGTTCCAGTCCCTGGAGCCTGATCTTGTTGAGGATCTCATTGCTGAACATATATGAGAAGGTTACCTCCCTCAGTTTTACCCAGCTTGCATCTTCAACAGCCTGGGTTGCTGCCCCGCCGCTGGTGAAGCTGTTTTCACCCCTGTACCACGATTGATCTTTTATCACCTCGGTGGTGTTTACAACGCCAGAGGAGACTACATTACCGTTGGCATCGAGGTGTCCGTACACGCCTTCGAAAACTGTCGGTGTGTCACGGTCAAGGGTCTCTACTGTCTGCCCGTAATAATTGAGGTTGAAGCGCGTACCGTTGTTCACGTATCCGCCTCTCTTGATGTCAACCAGGGCAGTGAGCGAGAAACCTTTGTAATGCAGGGTGTTATAAATATTCAGTGTCCAGTCGGGACCAACTTTCCCAAGTGCAACAGTCTTGGTCTTATCTGTCCAGGGGAATCCGTCAGGATGAGAGTCAGTCGGGTCATCGTTGATGAGCACGTTGCCATCGGCATCCCTGTACCAGTCGAAACCGAAGATGGTTGCATAATCATACCCTACGGCTGCATTTATCTGTGCCTTGGTGTCACCGTTGAGCAAGACATACGCGACATCCTTGGCCAGGGCAGTGACAGGGTTCCTCATTCGGGTGAAGTTCGACCTGATTTCCCATTCGAAGTCTCCAGTCTTGACAGGAACGGCAAAAACGCTCAGCTCCACACCCTTGCTTTCCATTGAGGCAGCATTCAGGTATGCCGAGGAGAAACCTGAGGAGGCAGCTATAGGCACTGACAGGAGAAGATCAATATTCTTATTGTAGAAGTAGGAAAAATCCAATCCCAGCCTGTCCTGCAGGAACCTCATTTCGGTTCCGACTTCAAACGCAGTCTGGGTCTCATGTTTCAGGTCGGGGTTGCCAACCGTATTCCCTACAGTATATCCTGAAACGCCCATGAACGGGAATGAGATGCCTCCGGTATAATAGTCATCGGCACTGCCCGATCCGTAATATGACGATGTCCTGTACGGATCAGCGATGTTGGCTGTCTTGGCCCATGATGCCCTCAGCTTGCCAAAGGAGAGTACCTTACTGTCTTTGAGCGGAGCCAGCTCAGTAAAGATGAATGATGCACTGAAGGAGGGGAACAGCGCCGACAGATTGTCCTTCGGCATAGTGGTTGACCATTCGTTTCTGAGTGTTGCTCCGAGGTAGAGCATGCTCCTGAAATCGACGCTCAGATCAGCAAAGACAGCTGCCGTCCTGTAGTTGGTTGTACCTTGTCCAGCTTCCTGCAAACTGGTATTGTCAACGTTATAGAGGCCCGGGATTGAGAGATTGTCAGTGTAGGCAGTCAGGTATTTATATTCCTGCGCGAACATGTTCTGACCCAGGTTAAGGTTGAAGCCGATGTCGCTGGTGATCTTCCTGTGAATGTTGAGAATAAGGTCGGAATTGAACAGGGAGTGGAATTCCGATCTCTCCCTGAGGTAACCTTCCCTGTTGCCCACACTGTACCAGTTGTAGACATCCTGGAATCTCCTGACATACCAGTCAACACCGATATTGTAGGAGAGAGTCAGCCAGTCGAGCAGCTCTGCCTTCATGAATGTACTACCAACGAACCTGTCATTCTGATCCTTGAAGAACTGCTCGTTGGAGGTCCAGTATGGGTTATTGTAGGTTCCGTTAACACCTGTGTAGGTACGCTGAGTACCGTCAGGCAGCTTGTATCCGGCGGCATTGTTGAAGGTGGCCGGTGTTCTGTAGAGACCGATACCGATACCCGAGCTTGTCCCTCCCTCACGTATCAGGTTGTTCTTGGTGCGGGCATACATTATGTTGGCCCCTGTCGTGATCTTATCGGTGAGCCTGGTATCTGCGTTAAGCCTGAGGGTTAGCCTGTTGAAGGTGTTGTTTGGAACAATCCCCTCTTCATTAAGGTTTCCTACTGAAAAGAAGTAGGAGGAGTTCTTGTTCCCGGCCTCAATGCTGACATTGTTATTGTAGGCTATTCCTTTCTGAAAGAAATCGAACTGGTCATAGACCCTGACAGGTTCACCTGTGTTCGTGGGCGCATATACGCTGTTACTGCTTACTATTGCACCGTCAACGTCAAGCAGGGGGTTGACCCACAGTGCCGCGTCGCGTGTATAGCTGCAGGTGTCAAGTTTTGGGCCCCATGCGCCGTTATATTTGCTTCTCCATCCTCCGTTGAGTCCCTGTCCGTATTCATTCTGCAGTTCGATATGCCTGCCCAGTTCCTTTACCCCCACGGAAGAGTGAATGCTCACCTTCATCTTCTGATCCAGCGGTCCCTTCTTCGTGGTTATGACTATGACACCGTTGGAGGCCTGCAGACCATAAAGCGCTGTGGCCGCTCCGCCTTTGAGAACCGTAATTGAAGCAATGTCATCAGGGTTGAGGTCAATACTCCTGGAAGAGGAATAGACACCAGACTGCCCGGTGCTGCCGCGGTAGGAGGGCTCCGTGCTCATGGGCATACCGTCGATGACGAACAGCGGCTGGTTATTACCCGTGAGTGAAGCCGCACCCCTGATTGTCATGTAGGATGCTGCCCCGGCATTGCTCGAGGAGGTTGTCACCTGCAGACCGGCAGCCTTTGCCGCCAGCGAACTAACGATGTCACTGTTGCCTCTCTTGTTGAGTTCTGTCCCTGTCACCTCCTGGACGGTATAACCGAGAGCTTTCTTCTCTCTTGTTATCCCCAGGGCAGTGACAACAACATCTCCCAGGGCATAATCACTGGGTTGCATCACCAGGTCAAGGCGATTTCCCGAAACCTTTGCCTCCTGAGGCTGCATGCCGATAAAGGAGAAGGCAAGAACATCATACCCCGGGGGTACGGTAATCGAGTAGTTACCCTGGTCATCCGTTACGGTTCCTGTTGTCGTACCCTTGACTGACACTGTCAGATAAGGTAACGGGTTTCCATCAGGATCCGTCACTTTTCCCGTAACCACCCTCTGACCAAACACCTGCAGACAGGCGAAGGTCAGGATTGCGAATAAAAGAATTGTTTTTTTCATACTGGCATATATTATTTTAGGGTAAAAATGAAATTCTCTTTTTTCGGATTTGCATATTACTGATAGTACATTATTTAATGCTTATATACAGGTTTACAGGCAGTGTAAGCATCATTGCCTCCTTCGTAAAAAGAATACCGGTACAAGAGAGATTGCCAGGATAATTGCCAGCATCGCCCTGTTTGTGGTTGTAGTGTTATACAGGTTTGTTGATTCGGAATACTTTGTTCCGGGTGAGACTGCAATTCCATAACGACTCGCCAGGTCTTTAATGTCGAGCATGTTAATGAAAGGAATACCCGATTCGTTCAGCCGTGATATCAATCCGCGATCGGGGTCGGTGCAGTGGGTCATCTCATGGTTGAGACCGTTGGGGATCCCCACAGCATGGACACAGCCACCCAGGGCAGTTTCATTGCCGCCGATGTTGATGAGGAGAGAGATATTGGCCTTCCTGAAGATTGCCTCACGCCTCATAACAGACTCCTGCAGGTTTTCCGGAATGTAGAGGTCAACCCTGTTTCTGTTGGCTGCATTGACAATGATTGCCAGCCCTTCCGGGGAGAGTCCCTCACCGGTATCGCCTCCTGCACCGGCAGATACGAGAATGGATTTGAATTTCAGGCCGTTTCTTCTCAATGCCGTCTCCATGTCGATCCATGTAGCGCCCGGTTGGTTGGCACCGTATGTTGAAGCTCCCAGGGAGCTCATCACAACTGCCTCGATCTCTATTGTCTGCAGTGCCGCCAGTGCTGAGATTGCCAGCGAGGGGAACGATCCCGAGAGTATGACCCCCACTTTGTCTCCGCCTGATATGCCTGCCTCGTGCAATATCCTGACTGTCAGTGCAGCGAAATCAGGGTTGGTAGAGGTCTCCTTGGCATCCAGGGAACCGAGGGTAGTGGTGATATCCGACCATTCGTCGCCTATCATGAAATTATAGGGCACATTCGAATGAGCATCGGATACAATATTCCTTTCATGCTTTAACTGTTCAATGACGCCAAACATCTTTTCCGTCAGGGCTACGGCCTCCTCCATAGTGTCACGGTAAGGCAGGGGTTGCTGCCTGCGGAAGAAGGTGACCGATGCTGCCGTTCCTGCCAGGAGCACCACGAAGGCTATAAGTAATCTGATATTCAGGTTCAGTCGGTTCATGGCAGAAAAAGTGATACCTGGAAGATTATCAGTGTAACGATACCCAGGCTGAGGAGGGTCGATGTAATCTTTTGTCTCCCCATCTCGTTTGCAATCAGACCGGGAATGATATACCCTATTGACTGCAGATCCAGTCTGATAATATCGGCTGGCTGAATCAGGGTGTCAATGAGAAGTTTCAGGAAGAAGCTAAGCAGCACGGCAAGCAGGAACTTCCTTCTGCCGTACAGCAGCAGATACTGTGACAGCCCACGGATGATGAGATACACTGCCAGGGCAATGATGACAGTCATTATGATCCTGTCAGGTTCGTAGATGAAAAGTGCGAAGTAGGCGGGAGCAATGACTCCGCCCGGCGAGATACCTGTAATCTCATAGAAGATAAAACCGACAACCAATCCGATGATGAACAGCTGGAGTATCATCTTAGCTCATTGATAATATGAAATCCGTCACCGCCAATATTGCCTGCACCTGCTACAAATGACCCGTCTTCAACGCTGCTGACTAGTGATTTTACCGGATCTCTCATCTCTTTTCTGTTCCAGCAGCTGACCTTTTCCTTCGCAACACCCGATCTTAACAGTTTGTGCCTTGCCCTTTTCCTGTGCGTGCCGGTCACTATTATCCTGTCAAAAGATTGGGGATTCTTCGCTATCCACTCTGAGAAAAGGTCACTCCTTACTGGCCGGTCAGCACGGGTGTTAAGTATTACCGAAATTTTACCCGTGTGATCAGCTACCTCTTTCCAGTGTCCGATAAAAGATTCGGTGGAAGCAACATCATTGACTGAAAAGGCATTGAGGAACCTGATATTCTTTCCTCCCGCGTGAATTGTCGTCAGGGGAGATTTAGTGCCGGCGATCCAGTTCATTATCCCTGCTTCAGCCTTTTCGGGGTCAATCCCCGCCTCCCAGCATACAGTCAGCGCCAGTGCGACGTTCTCAGGAAAAATTCCGTAAGGCAGTCGCTTCCTGAGGCGCTCCTCCAGCTCCCCGGCAGTGATGACAGTGCTGTTGCCTGCTGAGGCTTTTT
>JAVEXM010000155.1:1829-4788 GCA_034004025.1 Bacteroidales bacterium | reverse complement strand
CCATCACCTCAAGCAGCTGAGGGGAGATGAGGGGAGAGATTCCTTTTAGCATAGTTACTGTTATTAATACAGGAAGTGAATTTAATCAATGGGGAGCAGAAATGACAAATACTCATCAACAAATTAGTGTGTCACGGGTTATTAAGGAATAATGAATAATTTTAACCGTAAACATCACAGAATGAAAAGCAGTGACTTTTTTACACTTGCCAACGGAGTGACGATACCGGCAGTCGGTTTCGGCACGTGGCAAATTCCTTCAGGTGACATTACCTATAACTCGGTAAAAGAGGCCCTTAAGGCAGGATACCGACACATTGA
Organism: Bacteroidales bacterium; assembly: GCA_034004025.1. Lineage (GTDB taxonomy): Bacteria > Bacteroidota > Bacteroidia > Bacteroidales > VadinHA17 > SR-FBR-E99. Next base: position 4,467 of record JAVEXM010000155.1, on the reverse strand, counting down.
CACAGCTCAGGCCTACGGTAACGAGGCCAGCGTAGGGCAGGCAATACTTGACTCCGGTATTGACCGCAGCGAGATCTTCGTCACCTCAAAGTTGCCGGCAGAGATAAAGAGTTATGACCAGGCGGTCCGGCGGATTCAGTTCACGATGAAAAAGATCGGCCTTGACTATGTTGATCTCTACCTCATCCATGCCCCCTGGCCGTGGGATAAGATCGGGGCCGATTATACCAGGGAGAACATTGAGGTATGGAGGGCCATGGAGGAGTTCTACGAGAGCGGCAAAACACGTTCCATTGGTATATCCAACTTCAGCGTAAAGGACATCGATGCCATACTTGACAACTCCCGCATAAAACCCATGGTCAACCAGATCAAGCTGCACATCGGTCACCCCCAGAAGGAGATAACGGAACATTGCCGCAGGAACGGAATCCTGGTTGAAGGCTACTCTCCGCTTGCAACAGGTAAGCTGCTGAAAAGCAAGGAGCTCGCCGACATGGCTGACAGATACGGTAAGAGTGTGGCTCAGCTATCCGTACGTTATGTTCTGCAGAAGGGTGCACTGCCCCTTCCGAAGTCGACTCATCCTGAATACATAAGGCAAAATATCGATGTCGATTTTGAGATCACGCCTGATGAGGTGAGCTACCTCGACACTCTGGCAGCAGTTTAATCACGACCATTGATATAGGATCAGTCCGGAAAGAGATATCTGTGCTTTAAATTTACTCTCAAGGGACAGGGCCGCACTGAAGATAACAATCCGTCAACTGAAATGCAAGTTATCTGAAAAACGCACCCGATAAGCAGGCATAGGGGCAATATCCGGGGGACAAAAAAAGTAAACCCCTCAAGTACATCGACTTGAAGGGTTGATTGTGTAGCCCCACCAGGAATCGAACCTGGATTTCAGGTTTAGGAAACCCGCGTTCTATCCATTGAACTATAGGGCCGCTCCATTGCAGCCGCAAATGTAAATTAATTTTCGGTTATCGCAAAAAATCAGCAGCCTCCTGCCGGCTTCTTCTTAGCCTTTGCGGTCACGGGAGGCTTCACGGCCTTCACTGCCGGTACATCTGCCTCTGTGCTTACAATGCTGCCTCCACCCAGTGCTGCGGCAGCACTCTTGCGGAAGTCGTACTGTGCAAACTCCTCGTTGGGACTGGTCTGCGAGGGCTCTTCCGGGGAGAGAATGTTTCCGAACCAGTAGTTCAGTCCCCCTTCAAGCACAAAGTTGTTCTCATAGCCCAGCTGCCTGGTAATCATCCATGCCTGGTTGGCAAAGACCGAGCCGTTGGAATAAAATACGTTCACATAGGCATCCTGGTTCAGGATGTCAGTATACTCATCAGCCAGAAGGTTGCTCAAAGGAACATTGATAGCTCCCGGCATGCTGTAGTCGTCATACTCCTCAGGGGTGCGTACGTCAATGAGGCGCAGCGACGGATCCTTTTGAACGAGCATATCAGCCACCACATCGGGTGAGATGAACTGCACGCCGGCACCGGCCTCCTGCAGAAGCTCGTCGGCCGTGAGCTGAAAGTGCTTAACCCTGTCTGCCGGCACGGCGGCAATGATTATCCCCAGCGGGATGATTATGAGTGCAAGTAATTTTAATGTCTTCATAAATATCTCTTTTTGTTTGGTTCCTGATCCTTTTCTCCCCTCAAATTAACATCTGCCATTAAGAAATGTTTATCATGCAGAAGGGGTCTGTTTTACCATCATTCAGCAGAAATAAAATCCACGCCAGTGCATTTTTAATCGTTATGCGGTACTGGTTTATCAGTACTCCTCCCTCGGAAATTTCTTCTCGGCCCATTCAGCCACAACAAACATGCCAAGAGCCGCAAAGATGAGCAACAGCCCGAAGAGACCGTCCTTCATGCCCAGTGCCTCGCTCACCTTCGGTTCCCCGAGGTACTTTGCGTAGTAGAGTTTCTCCCACCATCCGTAGGTGAAGGCGAAGCCATAGACGCCGATAAAGAGTCCGACTACGAATACCATAGCGTCTATCTTCCCTATTGCAGCACCGCAGAAGCTGGTGCCGGGGCAGAAGCCGCCCATGATGAATCCTGCGCCCATGACCACCCCGCCCAGGATGGCAGAGGTGAGATATGTCGGATTGACATATACCAGGTCGAGGTCGATCCATCCGAAGAGGCTCATGAAGAGCAGCCCGAGCATACATGTGATGGCTCCGGTGAAGAAGACTTTGAGTACCACGGTGTCATAACCGTAGAAGATGCCGGCCAGCTTGCGGCTCGAGGAGAAGCCTGAGCTCTCGAGTACCCAGCCAAAGGCTATGCCGATGAAGAATGCAAGGAGAAAGTTGGTGTTCTCCGATATTATTTCGTATGGTGCTAACGGTCCCATTGTTTTCTCCTTTCCTTTAAATCCAGTTTCTCCTGAAGAAGTAAGCCAGTGCGAAGGCGGTGCCGAAGATGGCCATCATGGTGATGAATCCGCCCAGTGACAGTACGGCCATGCCGCTGAGGGCAGAGCCGCTGGTGCAGCCACGGCCCAGCTGTGAGCCGAAGCCGAAGAGCACCCCTCCCATCAGTGCGAATACCAGCCTGCGGCGGGAGGTGATTTTTGGCGAATGTTCCACCTTGAGTTTCAGCCGGCCGGCGACAGC
>JAVEXM010000155.1:0-1729 GCA_034004025.1 Bacteroidales bacterium | reverse complement strand
GGCCTGGCATTGAAGGCTGACAGCAGGATACCCGTGTATACCCCCGTAATAATGGCAAAGATCAGAATCACCCAAGCCAGTATCTTCTTGTACCTGTTGAAGAATGCCTCCAGATCCTTGAGCCAGTTATATTTCCAGTCCCACTTCGGAAAAAACTCCCTGATATGCAAAGCACACCATATGAAGGAGGCGGTGGTGATGACCAGCAGTGTCCAGGCTCCCCATGACATAGGCGACTCCAGCCTGATGGTCGTATAGAGCTGCCAGAAGAAGGCCTTATGGTTCAGGTCATAGAAGAGTGCTGCCAGTCCCAGCACCAGGGCAACCGGTGCAATGAAGGGCACCCTTCGCACTGCTGTACGGTACTGCTCCTCCTTGCCCATCAGATAGTACAGTGCGGCAAAGAAGAGCACCCCTGCCGCCAGTCCCCCGAGAAAGAGGTACAGAGGTATCGGCCAGTGCCAGATATGCAGTTGCGGGTCAACCATCAGGTTCTCTCTTCCGCTGATAATCAGTTCTTCGTTCATCGTCTGCTCAGATCAGGAAATACAATTGCGGTTTGGTCCCGGCTTCGGGTATCAGTGTCTTGTACTTGCGCTTCTTCAGCACCACGCTAACGTCACTGTTGGGATCGTCAAGATCACCGAAGTACATGCATTTGGTGGGGCACACCGCCACGCATGCCGGTTTCATCCCCTCCCTCACGCGATGGATGCAGAAGGTGCATTTGTCAACATAGCCCTTCGGATGAGGATAGCGTGCGTCATAGGGGCACGAAGCAATGCATGCTCCGCAGCCGATGCATTTATTGGGTTTGACCAGCACAATCCCTCCTTCAACGATATGGCTGGCACCGGTAGGACAGCATCTGACACAGGGCGCGTTGTCACAGTGGTTACATCTCTCGGACCTCAGCTCTATCTCAAGCTGTGGGTATGTCCCATCCATAACCTCCACCACCCAGTCGCGGCAGAAGCCTATAGGCACATTGTTCTCCGTCTGGCATGCCACGACACAGTCGCTGCATCCGACGCATTTTTTCGTATCAACAGCCATTGCGTATCTCATGATGCCACCTCCTCTGCGTTAAGGTCAGTAATGAAGGTCACGAAGTTGCCCCGCATGCCTGTGCCTCCCATGATCGGGTCGACAAGCACTTTTGTGATGAGGTTTGTGTCGCTGGCCCCTTTCCCGTACGATCGTCGCAGTTTCTTCTCCTGGTGTCCGAATCCGTGAACCATGTAAACCGAATCCCAACGGATACGCTCCGTCACTCTGACCTTGATCGGAAACTCGGACCTTTTGCCGTCCTGGTTCATCAGATGGACATACTGTCCGGTACTGAGTCCCCACTCTTTTGCCACACGCGGGTTGACCCACACGCTGTTCTCCTCCATCAGATCAGTAAGGTTGGGGTTGTTGGCAGTACGGCTGAATGTATGCATGGGTGCGCGACCGTAGTTAAGGCGGTAGTAGCCTTCGGGCGGCTCCTCGTGCCTTGTATATTTCGGCAGCGGGTCATAACCCGCCTCCTCCATCGCCAGGGAGTAGAGCTCGATCTTGCCTGTGCCCGTCCAGAACTCAACATCCTCATCGGGATAGAAATAGAGGTCGTCATAGGGGCGGTCGATAGTCTTAACCCCAATCTTCTTCATCTCCTCCAGGCTGCTTCCCACCTGTTTCAGTTGCCAGTCGAGCTGTTCTTCCATGGTCTCAAACGGGAAGTATT
>JAVEXM010000038.1:0-23319 GCA_034004025.1 Bacteroidales bacterium | reverse complement strand
CGGAGGTGGAGCTGGCGGGGATCGAACCCGCGTCCAAACAAGGCGACCATATGCTTTCTACATGCTTATCCTGCCTTGATTGTCGGGAGTGACCAGGTGGCAGACATCCGAATCACCCCTTATCTCCTGTTATTTCACCGTCAGGCCGGAGAGACCATCGGGCAATCCCTGAATTGCGTGCGCTTCCTTATCGGGTTGGTACAGGGCATCACCGCCCGGGAAACGTCTCGTCCCAACACCTTGTATCGGGATTAAGCATAATCCGCCAGTCGGCTGATTACGCAGCAAGAGCGTAGTTATTCTCGCCAGTTGTTGTTTTGTGACACAGGTTAAAGAGTAGCGTCACCACCCTCTGCATGCTTACATACCACCGCTGCTTGCTGTCTAAACCAGATCAGCCCCATGGTACTGTAATAACAACGCAAAATTACACATAATTACGTTGCTGTGATAAATATATGCTCAAAAATCGGGCCGAATTCTTATCTTCACACCACTACTCAAACAGAATGATATGGAAAAGAGAGTGAAGATAGGAATACTCAGGGAGACGAAGATCCCGCCAGACAGGAGGGTGCCGCTGACACCCTCACAGGTTGTTGAACTGAAGGAGAAATACCCGTTCGTCGATTTCTATGTGCAACCCTCAGACATAAGATGCTACAGCGATGAAGAGTATAAGTATCTGAAGATCCCGCTTAAGGAAGACCTGAGCAACTGTGATATTCTCATGGGTGTCAAGGAGGTCGACCGCAGGGTGCTGATACCGGGGAAAACATACATCTTCTTTGCACATGTGGCGAAGAAACAGGAGCATAACCTCGAGCTGCTGCGCGAGATTCTGAACAGGAAGATCAGGCTGATAGACTATGAGTACCTCACCACCGACAAGGGACAGCGGGTTGTCGCCTTCGGAAGATGGGCAGGCATCGTAGGGGCATATAACGCCCTCAGGGCGCGGGGTATCAAAACCAACAGGTTCAAACTCAAACCTGCGTACCAGTGCCGTGATCTCGACGAGATGTGGGCAGGGCTCAGGCTGATACGTCTCAAACCGGGACTGAAGATTCTTGTCACCGGGGAGGGCCGCGTGGCTTCGGGAGCCATGGAGACGCTTGATAACTGCCACGGTCTGATGACGGTGTCGCCCGAGGATTTTCTCTCCCGCGAGTATGATGTGCCGGTCGTCTGCCAGATAGGACCGCAGCATTATGTGAAACACACTGACGGCCGCCCGTTTGACTTCAACAACTTCGTACAGCATCCGGAAGATTATCTCTCTGACTTCCTGAAATATACCAGGGTGACCGATGTGCTCGTCGCGGCACACTTCTGGGATCCTAAGTCGCCCGTCTTCTTCACCCGAGAGGATGTGGAGAAACCTGATTTCAGGATCTCAGTCATAGGCGACATCAGCTGCGACATTGACGGTCCTATACCTACAACCATCAGGGCAACTACCATCGCTGAACCTTTCTACAGCTACAACCGGACGCGTCACTGCGAGGAGGAGGCTTTCAGGCATCCTGACAACATCACAGTGATGTCAATAGACAACCTTCCCGGTGAGCTGCCGCGCGATGCCTCGAGCGACTTCGGCAAGCAGCTGATGGGGCATGTGTTCCACGATCTTTTCACTGACAATGATTCTCCAATGCTGCAGCGCGCCACCATCACCAGCGGAGGCAGGCTGGAGCCGCAATACAGTTATCTCACCGACTGGGTCAGCGGAGGAGGGAGCCAATGATGCGCATTGTCATCTGCGGTCCGGCTCATCCCTACCGCGGCGGCATAGCAGCATATAATGAGAGGCTGGCACAGCAGTTCCTCCAGGAGGGAGATGCTGCGGCCATCTACACCTTCAAGCTGCAGTATCCTGCTTTTCTCTTTCCGGGCAAGACCCAGTTTGATGTGGGATATGCCCCGCAGGGTGTGACAATCACCCGTGCCATCAACTCGGTCAACCCGCTGAACTGGTTCAGCATCGGCATGCGGCTGAGACGTACCCGACCTGACCTGATAATACTCCGTTACTGGCTTCCGTTTCTGGCACCTGCCCTGGGTTTCATAGCACGGATAGTGAGAACAAACAGGCATACCAGGATTGTCACCATCTTTGACAACGTAATCCCGCATGAAAAACACTTCGGCGACAGGATGCTGACCAGATTCTTTGTAAAAAGCATTCATGGTGCACTGGTGATGACGAAGGCTGTGGAGCGTGACCTGAGGGAGTTCAGCCTCAGGATGCCCTGTGTCATATCGCCCCACCCGCTCTTTGACAACTACAGTGAACCGGTGTCACGGGCTGAGGCGCTGGTGCGGCTGAAACTCTGTCCGGCTGAAAAGTACATACTCTTCTTCGGCTTCATCAGGGAGTACAAGGGTCTTGACCTGCTGATAGAAGCCATGGCTGACCCTGCTGTAAGGAGCCTCGGGATAAAACTTATAGTTGCAGGGGAGTTTTACGAGGATGAGAAGAGATATTTTGATCTCATTCATCAGCATGATCTTGCCGACAGAATAATATTCCACTCCCACTTCATCAGCGATGAGGAGGTGCGGTATTACTTCTCCGCCGCCTCACTTGTGGTACAGCCCTACCGGTCCGCCACACAGAGCGGCGTGACACAGGTGGCCTATCACTTTAACAAGCCTATGGTTGTGACCAACGTAGGAGGCCTGGCCGAGATAGTGCCTGACGGTATCTGCGGCTATGTTGTTGAGCCGGAGCCGGAAGCAATAGCAGGGGCCATAACGGATTTCTTCACCGGTGATGAGGAGAGGTTCAAAGATGGTATCATAGAGCAGAAGAAACTCTATACATGGGAGAGGATGACGGAAGCGCTACGCACCCTCTCGTGGGATACACAACGGAGGAGGGAGTGAGAGTTAAGAATTTAGAATTAAGGATTAGCAGGCAGGGAGTGGCTGTTGTAAAGCCTTGCCAGTTAGCATATTGACATTCAGGGCTGCGCACTATTCCGTTCACCCTGCGCCGGGCAACAGGAGGGAGAACCCCTCAGACTTTTAAGTTAAGGCGTTCTCCTATGAGGTAGCGGTTGCGGTCAGACGAGCGGCGGTTGACAAGCTCAGCAAGAAATCCGGTAAGAAAGAGAAATGACCCTATTATCATAACCGCAAGTGCTATGTAAAAGTAGGGACTGTCGGTCACCAGCGGAGCCCTGAGTCCCTGGTGGATAAAGACCAGCTTGCGTATGCCCAGATATGCTGCCATGATGAACCCCGCCAGGAACATGAGCGAGCCCAGTGTACCGAAGAGATGCATGGGACTCTTACCGAAGCGGGTGATGAAGCTGATGGTCAGCATGTCAAGATAACCCTTCAGGAACCTGTCGAAACCGTATTTTGTCACACCGTACTTTCGGGCCTGGTGCTGAACCACCTTCTCGCCAATATTTTTGAAGCCAGCCTCTACCGCCAGCATGGGTATGTAACGGTGCATCTCGCCGTAGACTTCTATGCCCCTGACCACCTCCCCGTCATATGCCTTCAGCCCGCAGTTGAAGTCGTGCAGCCTGATGCCGGAAAACTTCCTGGCAGTGTAGTTGTAAAGCTTCGATGTTGTCTTCTTGATGAACGGATCATACCTCTTCTTCTTCCATCCGGAGACCAAATGATACCCCTCTTCCCTGATCATCCTGACCAGTTCGGGGATCTCATCGGGACTGTCCTGCAGGTCGGCATCCATGGTTATCACCACATCTCCTGACGAGGCTTCAAAACCGGTCTGCAGCGCAGCTGCCTTGCCATAGTTGCGGCGAAACCTGATGGCTTTTATCTTTCCATTGCGGGATGTAAGCTGCTTCAGCACCTCCCAGCTGTTGTCACTGCTGCCGTCATCAATTACAATAAGCTCATAGTCGATTGATGAGGCGACACAGACCCTGTCAACCCATTCTGCCAGCTCAGGCAGCGATTCCGCCTCGTTCCAGGCAGGGACTACAACCGAAAGATCCATTACTGCTGCGGCTCTTCTTCAACCTCATCAAGGAGAGGATTGCCTTTTTTCATTACGAAGAGTGACACTATCAGCGAGAGGATCAGTCCCATGAAGACACCGTTGATAACCGACATCAGGGCGGTGAACCACGGCTTCATCATCTTGGCCTGCATCTCCATGGCTTGCTCAATAGCAGACTCCGGAAGACCTTTTGCAAGCATCTTCTCCTCGGCTACGGCCAGCGATTTATCTATCATACCGGGGTCAATGAAAGCATACAGAACATAAACGAATATTGCCCCTATGATGGCTGCGTAGAGGTTGATAATCACGCCTGCCCCGACTGATTTTCCGTATGAGATGTATCCGTTGTTGTAGTGGTCACGGTACGAACGCAGAAGAAAAAAGAGCACAAGAACGGAGATGAGCATCATTGGCCACATCAGCCATGTCTTGAAGCTGAGGTCAAACATATATGTGAGCACAGAGAGGCCGACACTGATCAGACCGAGGATTATTCCGTAATTCAGGGTCTCTTTCCAGATTGATCTTTTTTCTTCCATCTTACCGTTTTTTTGATTTTGAAAACAAACTTACATAAAAACACCCGATTTTGTAAAGGTAATTTATTATCAAGTTCGCCGACAGCAATTTTTCAGGGGATGAAATCGTTCCGGACAGATCTCTTCATCCGGGAAAACTATTACTTATTATTTGGCAGGGGCGCCAGAATATCGTATTTTTGTGCGGGGTAAGTCTCATACGACCAGCTCCCTTTGAACTCCCCCAGGGTCGGAAGGCAGCAAGGGTAGAAGGTTGTAGCGGTGCGATATGAGTAGCTTACCCTCTTTTTTTTGACCCCCGCTGAATATTAGTTTATATATTTGCCTTCTGTTTTCAGAGCGATGCTTCTAAAAATATATCCCGAGAATCCCAACCCGGACCACATACGCAAGGTAATATGGGTGCTTGAGCAGGGAGGTATAGTCATCTACCCTACTGACACCATCTATGCCATGGGTTGCGATATCAGGGCAGGGAAGGCCATTGAGAAGATAGCCCGCTTCAAGGGACTCAATCCCGGCAACCCCGATATGTCAATGATCTTTGCTTCAATGAGTCAGCTCTCCGAGTATACTGTCATTCATGACAATAACCTCTTCAGGCTTCTGAAGCGCAACCTGCCGGGACCCTTTACATTTATCGTCAAGGCCAATAACCAGATCCCCGCCATGTTCCGGCATCGAAAGAAAACACTGGGAATACGTATTCCGGACAACAACATTACACTGGAGATAGTGCGCGAACTGGGACGTCCCCTGATGACCACCTCCATACATGAGGATGATGAGATCATTGAGTATATCACTGACCCGGAGCTCATTCACGAAAAGTATTATGATTTTGCAGACCTGGTTGTTGATGCCGGATTCGGAGACAATGAACCCTCTACCGTCGTTGACTGCACCGGCCCCGAGCCTGTCATACTGAGGCAGGGGAAGGGGGTGCTGGAGCTGTGAGTCGGCAGTCGGCAGTCTTCAGTCGGCACCGCTAAAATCGAAAATCGCAGATCGCAAATCCCGGGCCCTATTTCCTGTCGCCGGTGAAAAACTTGTTGAGCTTGTCGAAGGCTGACGGAAGTGCGAAGACCACCACCTTGTCACCTGCCTGTATCAGCGTGTCACCGGTGGCAATGTAGGGCTTATACTTGCGTATGCCTCCCCCGACAATGGCATCTCTTGGAAAATCGATGAGCTTCAGCGGCCCGGAGGTGATGCGGGCACCCTCAGGGACATTGTATTCGATGACCTCGGCATCGGTGCCGGTCATCATCTTTACCTGCGTGACGTTGGGATTCATCGTATGTCGGAAGATGCGGCTGGCAGTGGCTATCTTCTTGTTGATGATTGTATCTATCCCCGAGTTCTCTGCCAGGTTGATGTACTCCATGTTCTCGACCTCGGCGATCGTCTTCATCACACCTATCTTCTTTGCCAGGAGGCATGAGAGAATGTTTGTCTCCGAGTTACCGGTGACAGCCACAAAGGCATCCATATTCTGAAGCCCCTCTTCGGCCAGCAGGTCGCCGTCGCGGCCGTCGCCGTTGATGACCAGCGTGTCCTCAAGGTCCTCGGCCAGGTCACGGCATCTCTCCAGGTTGTAATCAATCAGCTTCACCTGGCAGTAATTCTGCAGCTTCTGGGCTATATGCTTTCCTATACGGCTCCCGCCCAGGATCATGATGCTCTTGGCTTCCACATTCTTCTTCCCTGAAAACTTCATCATGTCAGCAATACCTTCACGCGTTGAGATGACGAAAGCCAGGTCACCGTCAAGAAACTCTTCCTTGCCACGCGGGATTATTGTATGCTCATGCCTCTTTATCGCAACGGCACGGTACTCAATTGACCCGATAGTATTGGACACCTCCTCAAGGCTCTTGTTAAGGACAGGGGCATTCTTTTCCAGCTTCTGCACATAAAGCGAGAGCAACCCTCCGGCAAAGTCCATGAACTCGGTGGTGCCGGTCTCCTTAAGCAGGCTGATCACCTCCTTGGCAGCGATGAGCTCCGGGTATATCATATGGTCAACCCCCATCGACCTGAAGAACTCCTTGTTGCTTCGTTCCAGGTATTCCATATTGTCAACACGCGCTATCACCTTCTTGGCGCCCAGTTTCTTTGCCAGGATGGAGGCGCTGATGTTGGTATCCTCATAGTGTGCCACCGCTATGAAGAGATCGGTGTTTTTCTTGAGGGCCTCCTTCAGAATGTTGATTGATGTGGCTGATCCTTCATATGTCAGAACATCAATTGATGAGTCAATAGGGGTGAGCCTCTCAACTTCGGTATCGATAAGTATGATCTCATGTTCGCTCTGCGAGAGCATTCTTGCAAGATGGGTGCCTACCTCTCCTGCGCCGGCAATGACTATTCTCATCTATGAATTGCTATGGTCGCGGCAAAGTTAATCAAAAGATATATTAACCGGGTTCAATCACCTCAATCTTAAGTCCCCGGATGGCGGCATGCTTTCTCACCTCTGCAGGCAACGTGCCGTCGGAGGGTGTCACTATCAGCATCCGGCCCTGCTGCCATGCCTTGAGTTCGTTTCCCCGGATATTGTATGTTACCGGCCCCTCTTTATTGCTCTCCCGGCTGATCTTGAAGGTGTTGCAGGCAGCAAAGAGCAATGCTGCAACGATGAAGGGTTTCAGGGTGATCCTGTATACCCTGAGAAGAGATGTGAGGAGGAGTGCTATGGCCACTGTCAGAAGGACCGTCTCGGCGGCAGTGAAGCCTATGTCGCCCAGTACTGCCCGGTCAACGGAACCGATAGTACCGGTGATGCGCAGCATCAGGCCGGCAAGCCTGTCAAGAAGCAGTGCCGTGAAGGATGACAGGAAGGGTACAGGGCTTGTCACTATCAGCATCAGCACCAGCATCAGCACCAGGAATGTTATGGGTACAACAAGTATGTTTGACAGCGGGAAGAGGAGGGGGAAGATATTGAAAAGCCTCACCGTCAGTGCCATGGTGCCTGCCTGTGCCACCAGTGACAGTGCCGTCACCTGCCAGACGTACCGTATGACCCTGTTGCCCGGCCGGACGAGCCCGGAGAAACGGCTGTAGAAGAGTATGATGAATGCCACGGCAAGATAGGAGAGCTGAAAACCGGCCTCAAAGAGCACTGCCGGACGTGCCGCGGTCATGATAAAGGCGGATGCCAGCAGGCTGTTCATGGATGATGGCGGACGGCGGGTGAGGGTGCCTGCCTGGAGGAAGGTGAACATGATCGTCGCACGGAGGACCGAAGGCGACAACCCCGTGATAAAGGCGAAAACCCAGAGCAGGGGCACGGTTATCACTGCCCGCAGCGGTTTCAGCCTGCCGCGCAGGAAGAAGAGCATCCATGAGAGCGCCATGCTGATCATCCCCACATGCAGTCCTGATACAGCCATGATATGCATCACTCCTGACCTGGCAAAGGCTTCCAGGTGTTCCCTGTCAAGCAGATCCCTGTCACCCAGGGTGAGGGCTGTGACCACCCCCAGACCCTCATCATGAAGTCCTGCTTCGGCAAAGAGCGTTATTAACGCATGTGCCGTCCTCTGCGACCTCTCCCTCACCGTCAGGCGGGTTGCCGGCATATGTCCGGCAATGTCCCGTGCCCTGAAGAAGCCGGTGTACCTGATGCCCCGGCCCTCCATGTAGCGTCTGTAGTTGAACTCGCAGGGATTGCCGCTGTTTCTGATCATACGCGGAGTCAGATGCAACTGCAGCTGATCGCCGGGCTGCCAGCGCGAGGGGAGGGTGTCGCTTATGAAATAGAGAAGAAGGGAACCCCGCGGTGCAGTGATGCCGTCGCTGCCGGCCACGCTGATGATGGCAGCCCTGAATGAGAAGCTGGCGTTCTTTTTATGGGGATATTCCGATAGCCTTACTGTAACGGTCCGGCGGCTCTCCTCAAGATGATCGCAGCGCCTGAGGTCGTTAAGACGGAGAAGGTAACCTGCGGAAAAAATGAAGAGCGACAGCATAAGACCAAAGAGTGTATCGGAGAAAAACTCTTTTCTGCTTAGCCGCCATGTCATCACGACAAAGGCTGCCAGGGCGGTGATGCCGGCTGCAACGGCAAAGCGAGGCAGCAGTTCACCCACGATCACGCCGGCACATAACGGCACAAACAGTCTCAGGAATGGTATCTCCCTGACATGCACGGGTCACAGCTTTAGACCCGGTAAAGATAAATCAATCGTGAAATAAAGTCAACCCCCCGCGGTCATCTTCCGTTGGGCAGGACGGTACGGTAGTCAGCTTCGAAACGTCCTTTCCCAATATCATTCAGCTTCCCCCGGATAAGCCTGCGACGCAGCGGATGAAGCCTGTCGGTGAAGAGCACTCCGTCAAGATGGTCATACTCATGAAGCACAACCCTTGCCTTGTAACCCCTGTAAACCTCGTCATGGTAATTCCACTCCTGGTCATAATACTGTATCCTCACCTCAGACTCGCGGTCCACCTCCTCGTGTATTCCCGGGATGCTGAGACATCCCTCGTTCATTGGCACTTTGTCTCCCTTGCGCTCCGTCACCTGCGGATTTATGAAGGCCTGCTTGAAATTTTTCATATCGGGATAGTCCTCACCGAGAGGCTCTCCGTCGATGACGAATAACCGTATTGATTTTCCGATCTGTGGCGCTGCCAGTCCGAGACCCTCAGACTGGTACATGGTTTCAAACATATCGGCTATGAGGGTGTCGAGGTCCGGATAGTCACGTTCTATGTCGCGTGCAACCTTGCGGAGTACCTGATGGCCGTAAACATAGATCGGATATGTCATTTCTCTCTCATTTTGTTGTTCTCACTGAGGGTGAGCCACGACTGAAGTATGATTGATGCACTGATGCGGTCAACCAGTGCCTTGTCGCGCCTGCCGCTCCTTTTTACTCCACCGTCGATCATCGCGTCCATGGCTATCTGCGATGTGAAGCGCTCATCGGCAAGATGAAGCGCCACCGCAGGAAAGAGTTTCCTGAACCTGGCAATAAACGGATCAATGTACTTTACACTTTCACTGGGCAAATTGTTCATTGTAACCGGATATCCTATCACAACGTCTGTCACATCTTCACTGCTGAGGTAATCCTTAAGGAAGGCCTCAAGCTGGCCTGAAGGGACGGTGGCAAGAGGCGACGCAATGATCCTCATCGGGTCAGTCACTGCCAGTCCGCAGCGTTTTCTTCCGTAGTCAATTGCCAGTGCCCTGCCCAATGATTTCGTTTTTGTTTTTCGTTTAAAACTGTCCTCTGGATCTCTGCTTCTTTGCGGCACAAAGTTACCGGTTTTCAGCGACAAAAAAAAGAGAGCCGGTCTGTCCGGCTCTCCTGGTTATGGTTAAAACAGTTTTATTCTGTCTTTTCCTTTGCTTCCTCTTCGACAGTTCCGTACTCCATCTCCGACATCCGTTTGTAGCTTTCATATCTCCATTTGGAATTCTCCTCTGCCTGCTTGAAGAGTATTTCAGCTTCCTGCGGGAACTCCTTCAGAAGTGCAGTATACCGAACCTCTGACTTGAGGAAATCCTGGAACTTGCTCCAGTCAGGCTCTTTGGAGTCGAGCTGGAAGGGGTTCTTGCCCTGGTCCTCCAGTCGCGGGTCGTTTCTGTAGAGATGCCAGTATCCTGCTGTCACCGCATCCTTCTCCTGCTCCTGTGTTTTGCCCATACCCTTGCGGATGCCGTGGTTGATGCACGGTGAGTAGGCTATGATGAGTGACGGTCCGGGGAACTCCTCGGCCTCACGTATGGCCTTGAAGTACTGGCTCTGGCTGGCTCCCATAGCCACCTGTGCAACATAGACATAACCGTAGGTCATGGCCATCTGCCCCAGGTCTTTCTTACGTATCTTCTTGCCCGATGCTGCGAACTTGGCCACTGCACCTGCGGGGGTCGACTTGGATGCCTGGCCGCCGGTGTTCGAATAGACCTCTGTGTCAAGCACCAGAAGGTTGATGTCCTGGCCTGAGGCAAGCACATGATCGAGGCCGCCGTAACCGATGTCATAGGCCCAGCCGTCGCCGCCGAATACCCAGTACGACTTCTTGACGAGGTACTGTTTCAGGTCGAGGATCTCCTTGCATACCGGAGCCTTGTCCTTCTCGCAGGCGGCGATCACCTTTTCAGATGCGCTCCTGCTGGTTTTGGCATTGTCTCTTTCGGCTATCCATTCATTGAAAGCGGCTACAGTATCGGGTGCCAGTTTACCGTCTATGTTTTCCTTCATCAGGCGTTCAATCCGTTGCCTTATGCGTGTGGCGCCCAGCATCAGTCCGAAGCCGTACTCCGCGTTGTCTTCGAAGAGTGAGTTGGCCCATGCCGGACCGTTGCCGTTCCTGTTGACGGTATATGGCATCGAGGGTGCTGAGCCGCCGTAGATCGATGAGCATCCGGTAGCGTTGGAGATGACCATCCGGTCGCCGAAGAGCTGGGTGATAGCCTTGATATAGGGTGTCTCACCGCAGCCTGCGCATGCTCCCGAGAACTCAAAGAGAGGCTGGGCAAACTGAGAGTTCTTGACGTTGGTGTACTTGTCAACGACAGAATCCTTGTAGCCCACAACTTCATGCATGTATGTCCAGTTTTCGGCCTGGTGCATCTGCGACTCAAGCGGCTTCATGATGAGTGCCTTCTCCTTTGAGGGGCATACATCGGCGCAGTTGCCGCATCCGGTACAGTCGAGGACGCTCACCTGTATCCTGAACTTGTGTGTCTTGGTGTTGCCGATACCCTGTTTGGCGGTGATGCCTTCAGGTGCTGCAGCCAGCTCTTCATCTGTGAGGAGGAAGGGACGGATGGCAGCGTGAGGACATACGTAAGAGCATTGGTTGCACTGGATGCAGTTATCGATCTGCCACTCGGGCACGTTGACTGCCACGCCTCTTTTCTCGTAAGCTGCCGTCCCTGCGGGGAAGGTGCCGTCTTCACGTCCGACGAAGGCGCTGACCGGAAGATCGTCGCCACGCTGACCGTTGATAACGTCAGCTACCTCACGGATGAATTCCGGCCTCTTCTCATCAACAGCCGGAGGAGCAACCTTAATTGAAGCCCACCCGGCAGGAATTTCAACGCGGGTGACGACACCGCCGCGGTCAATGGCTTCGTTGTTCATCTTCACAATGTTCTCACCCTTCTTGCCGTATGCCTTTACTACAGCATGCTTCATCTCATCAATGGCAAGCTTGTAGGGGATCACCTCAGCCACCTTGAAGAAGGCACTCTGCATGATGGTGTTGGTGCGTGTTCCGAGGCCTATCTCCTCAGCTATCTCTGTAGCATTGATGATGTAGAATTCAATATTCTTTTCGGCCAGGTACTTCTTCATGTGGTCGGGAAGCTTGCTCTTTGTCTCCTCTGCATCCCAGATGGAGTTAAGGAGGAAGATACCACCCTTCTTGAGGCCTTTCAGCATGTCATACTTGTCAAGGTAGGCCGGAACGTGGCATGCCACGAAATCGGGTGTGTTGACCAGGTAAGGCGAACGGATGGGCTTGTCACCGAACCTCAGGTGCGAGACGGTAATACCGCCCGACTTCTTGGAGTCATAGGCGAAATAGGCCTGGCAGTATTTGTCGGTGGTCTCACCGATGATCTTGATGGAGTTCTTGTTGGCCCCGACGGTACCGTCAGACCCCAGTCCGTAGAACTTGGCTGAATAGGTGCTCTTGTCACTGGCATTGATCTCGGGAAGCAGGGGCAGCGACCTGAAGGTCACATCATCATTGATCCCTACCGAGAACTGGTTCATAGGCTTCTCCTTCTCCATGTTTTCAAAGACGGAGATGATCTGTGCCGGTGTGGTGTCCTTCGAGCTGAGCCCGTAGCGTCCGCCGAGTATGACCGGACGTACATCCCTGTCGTAGAAAATATCCTTAACGTCAAGATAGAGAGGTTCACCGTTGGCTCCCGGCTCCTTGGTACGGTCAAGCACGGTAATGGTCTTGACCTTCCCGGGCAGTACGTTCAGGAGGTATTTAGCCGAGAAGGGCCTGTAGAGATGAACTGTGATGAGTCCCAGTTTGCTGCCTTGGGTTTCTGCAAGATAGTCGATTGTCTCCCTTATGGTTTCGGTGACCGATCCCATTGCCATGATTATGTGCTCAGCATCAGGGTCACCATAGTAGGTAAAGGGCTTGTAGTCGCGACCGGTCAGGGCTGATATCTGCTCCATGTATTCATTGACAATATCGTCAAGATTTTCATAGAACGGGTTTGAGGCTTCCCTGGCTTGGAAGAAGATGTCAGGGTTCTGTGCTGTGCCTCGTGTCACCGGATGTTCCGGGTTGAGAGCCTGGTTGCGGAAACGTCTTATGGCTTCCATATCAACCAGTTTCTTCATATCTTCGATATCAACGGCTTCGATCTTCTGTATCTCCGATGATGAGCGGAAGCCGTCAAAGAAATGAAGGAAGGGCACTCTCGACTTTATTGCGGAGAGGTGTGCCACACCTGCAAGGTCCATTATCTCCTGTACGCTTCCGCTGGCAAGCAATGCGAAGCCGGTCTGGCGCGTGGCGTAGATGTCACTGTGGTCGCCAAATATTGAGAGGGCGTGAGCAGCAAGGGTGCGGGCGCTGACGTGAAAGACACCCGGGAGCAGTTCTCCCGATATCTTGTACATGTTGGGTATCATCAGAAGGAGACCCTGTGATGCTGTGAATGTTGAGGTCAGGGCACCTGACTGGAGAGAGCCGTGAACAGCTCCGGCGGCACCGGCTTCGCTCTGCATCTCAACTACCTTAACCTCCTCACCGAACATGTTTTTGAGCCCGTGAGCAGCCCACTCATCAACATATTCTGCCATTGTTGATGAGGGAGTGATAGGATAGATGCAGGCCACCTCGCTGAACATGTAAGCTATGTGCGATGCTGCCTGGTTGCCGTCACAAGTAATGAATTTCTTTGTTGCCATTTCTTAGTATAAATTTTTTATTGTCTTAAGCTGAAAAAAATAAATCGCAAAGTTACCGATTTTCCGTGACATTTATTCACTGTTCATGGAAATCAGGAACTCCTCATTGGAGCGGGTCTGCGTTATCCTGTCACGCAGGAATTCCATGGCCTCCACTGAGTTCATATCGGTAAGGTAGTTGCGAAGTATCCAGATCTTGCTGAGCATGTTTTTTTCAATGAGCAGGTCTTCGCGCCTGGTGCTCGAAGCAGGAATGTCTATCGACGGGAAAATCCTCCTGTTGGATAGCTTGCGGTCGAGCTGCAGCTCCATGTTGCCGGTACCCTTGAACTCTTCAAAGATTACATCGTCCATCTTCGATCCCGTGTCGGTAAGTGCAGTGGCTATTATCGTCAGTGAGCCGCCGTTCTCTATGTTGCGTGCCGCACCGAAGAACCTCTTGGGCTTATGGAGGGCGTTGGAATCAACACCGCCTGAGAGCACCTTGCCCGATGCCGGGGCTATTGTGTTGAAGGCCCTGGCAAGACGGGTGATGGAGTCAAGCAGAATGACGACATCATGACCGCACTCTACAAGCCTCTTGGCTTTCTCCTGCACTATGGTGGCAATACGAACATGCCTTTCGGCAGGCTCGTCGAAGGTTGACGCAATGACCTCTGCGTTTACATTGCGGGCCATCTCCGTAACCTCTTCAGGCCGTTCGTCGATGAGCAGTATCATCAGGTATACCTCCGGATGGAATTTGGCAATAGCATTGGCTATGTCCTGAAGAAGGATCGTCTTACCGGTCTTGGGCTGGGCCACAATGAGGCCACGCTGGCCTTTGCCGATAGGACAGAACATGTCAACTATTCGCGCTGACAGGTTGCCCTCACCGGGTCTGCAGAGTGTAAATTTTTCATTAGGAAAGAGCGGTGTGAGATAGTCGAACGGCACACGGTCACGAATGAAATCGGGTGTCCGGCCGTTGATCTCTTCCACCTTTATCAGCGGGAAATACTTCTCGCCCTCGCGCGGAGGACGGATCGAACCCCTGATTGTATCTCCGGTCTTCAGTCCGAAGAGTTTGATCTGCGACTGTGATACATATATGTCATCAGGCGAGCTCAGGTAGTTGTAGTCAGGTGAGCGCAGAAAACCATAACCGTCAGGCATGATCTCCAGTACTCCGGTGTTGGCGACTATTCCTTCAAAGTCGTACATCCGCTCCTTCTTCTCTTCCCTCACCGGTGCAGGCGCATCATGATGGCCTCCGGAGGGTTCAGGTGTGGGCGGCGGAATGATCACTGTGTTGTCAGGTGCTGCGGCCTCACGGATGCCGTTTGTATCCGTCTCGGACTCGGTGAGCCTCAGGAGGTCATTGTCATTCTCCGGTGCTGCATCGGTTTCAAAAAGCATCCTCTCTGCCTGTATCTCATCCTTGTCGCGTGCCTGTGAGGAGGAGGACTGCGGACGATCACCGTCACCCCTGCGCTGTTCCTGCTGTTCGTTCTTGTATGTCCGGGGCCTCTTGTTGCGATTTTGCTGCCACTGCTGCCTCTGGTCCGGTCTCTGGTCCGATCTCTGATCCTGAGGCTGTTGCCGGCTTTGCTGCTGCTGGTCACGGGGCTGTTGCTGATCCTGAGACTTCTGTTGCTGATCGCGGGGCTGCTGCTGCTGACCCTGGGGTTTCTGCTGCTGATCGCGGGGCTGTTGCTGCTGTCCCTGGGGTTTCTGCTGCTGATCGCGGGATTGCTGCTGACCCTGGGGTTTTTGCTGTTGATCGCGGGGCTGTTTTTGCTGACCCTGGGATTTCTGCTGCTGATCACGGGGCTTCTGCTGAACCTGATCCTGGGGCTTCTTGCCGGCCGGTTGTTGCTGTTTCTGCCGGTCGGGCCTCTGCTTCTTCTGCTGTTCCGGACGTTGTCTGGGCTTGTCTGAGGACTGTTCTGCAGGCTTGCCCGACTTGCGGGCATCAGCGGCATCTATGGCCTGCTGATCAAGAATCTTGTAGATAAGATCTTGTTTTTTGAGGAGCTCTGCCCTCTTAATTTTGAGCTGCTTGGCTATTTCCCGCAATTCGGGAACCAGCATCTCGCTCAGTTCAAGAATATCATGCATGTTTTTGAAATGTGTAGAGAAATTAAGTAAGATTGATTTCTTTTGGTGAAGTGGGGAATGATAAAATCCCGCCGACTCTGAGACCGGCTCATCACCGGTAATCCGGTGCAATAGTACATATAAAATAATTACTATCCAAATTATCAGTTCAAAATAATCGGCAGGGTAATAAAATAGCTATCAGATGATTTGCCCTGTTCAATGGGAGAGGAAAAGTAAAAAAACTGCACAACTGTTGTTTTATTGAGAAATTTTTAGTAAAATTCGGCACTTTTGGCTTAATTAGGAGTATTGTCATCTTAACGTATTGTATATGCGTCAGTTGAAGATCACCAAGCAGGTCACCAATCGTGACACTCCGTCTCTTGACAAGTACCTGCAGGAGATAGGAAAGGTTGATCTCATTACTCCTGATGAGGAGGTTGCCCATGCAAGGCGTATAAAGTCGGGTGACCATGATGCCCTTGCCAGGCTGGTAAAGGCCAATCTCAGATTTGTGGTGTCGGTTGCAAAACAGTATCAGAACCAGGGTATGACGCTTCCTGACCTTATCAATGAGGGAAACCTGGGGCTGATCAAGGCTGCGCAACGCTTCGACGAGACACGGGGTTTCAAGTTCATCTCCTACGCCGTTTGGTGGATCAGGCAGGCTATACTGCAGTCGCTTGCCGAGCAGGCCCGGATAGTCAGGCTGCCGGTCAACAAGATCGGCTCGATAAACAGGATCAACAGGGCCTATTCGAAACTTGAACAGGAGTACGAGAGGGAGCCGTCGGCACAGGAGATAGCAGACCTTCTGGAGATAGCCCCTGAGGATGTCAAGGAGGCCATACGCACAAACGGTCGTACACTCAGCATGGATGCCCCCATAAGCTCCGAGGAGGACAACAACATGTACGACGTAATGCAGAACGACGATACACCCAGTCCTGACCGCAACCTGATAAACGAATCGCTCTCCTATGAGATAGAAAAGGCGTTGAGCACCCTCTCCCCGCGCGAGACAAGGGTGCTGAAGCTCTATTTCGGTATCGGGATGAAACATCCCTACACCCTTGAGGAGATAGGAGAGGAGATGAAACTCACCCGCGAAAGGGTGAGACAGATCAAGGAGAAGGCCATAAAACGCATACAGTTTACCACCCGCTGCCGCATTCTAAAGTCGTACCTGGGGTGAAGATGAAAATATTTTCCTGCATATGAGCCACCTTGTAGCCCCTTCTCTTCTTGCCGCTGACTTTGCAAACCTTGCCACTGAGGTTGAGATGATAAACGAGAGTGTTGCCGACTGGCTGCATCTTGATATCATGGACGGCGTTTTTGTGCCCAACATTTCATTTGGTTTCCCGGTTGTGGAGGCTGTGCGCGACCTCTCCGTCAAGCCGCTCGACGTTCACCTGATGATTGTTGACCCTGACAGGTATCTCGAGCGCTTCAGGGATGCCGGAGCAACGAACCTCACGGTGCATTATGAGACCTGCCACAACCTTCACCGTACGGTGACGGAGATAAGGAAACTGGGCATGAAAGCAGGCGTCACTCTCAATCCCCACTCCCCGGTGATGCTCCTGAAGGATATTCTTCCCTGTATCGATATGGTGCTGCTGATGACTGTCAACCCCGGTTATGGCGGTCAGACCTTCATTCCCGGAAGCATAAACAAGATAGGAGAGCTGCGAAGCATGATTGATGAGGGCGGGTATGATGTTATGATCGAGGTCGACGGCGGTATAGACCTGCAGAATGCCCCTGTCCTTGTGCATGCCGGCGTCGATGTGCTGGTTGCGGGAAGCACCGTCTTCTCCTCAGCCGATCCGGTGGAGGTGATCCGCAGGCTCAGGGAGCCTGTCTGAAAAAGGATTCAGACGCCGGTCTGATCCGGCTGCTATCCCGGTAGAACAGTCAATCCGGGAGATTCACAGGAATGGTTTTCCTCCGGATGGCAGAATCACTGCTCTTTCAGACGGTTCTCAATCCATGAGAACATAAGCTCTTTCTGCGAGGCATCAAACCAGGTTATCTCCCTGTCCCTGTTCCACCATGTCATCTGCCTGCGCGCATAGCGCCGCGTGTTTCTCTTTATCAGGGAGACGGCCTCTTCGCGTGTGATGGTGCCGTCGAGGTAGCTGAACATCTCACGGTAACCTACGGTCCTGAGCGCATTGAGATGACGGTATCCGATCAGCGATGCTGCCTCCTGCTCCAGTCCCTGTTCCATCATGCGGTTCACCCGACTGTCAATGATACTGTGCAGCTCACTCCTCTCACGTGTCAGCCCTGCCTTCAGAATCGAGAAATCACGTTCCCTGACGGTGGCTGTCAAAAAGGATGAGTAGGGTCTTCCCGTGCTCTCAGTGATCTCCAGGGCACGCAGCAGTCTGCGGGGGTTATGCAGGTCAGCCCGGGCGTAGTATTCCGGGTCAACCATCTTCACTGCCATGCGGAGGGCAGCTATGCCCTCCCTCTCATAGATGCCGGCATACTTGCTCCTCACATCCGGATCGGTATCAGGAATGTCATCCATTCCGCGGCAGACGGCATCCATGTAGAGCATCGAGCCTCCGGTCATGACTGCCACCGGGTTCTCAGCAAAGAGAGAGGGTAGCAGGGCCAGCACGTCCCGCTCAAAGAGGCTTATACTGTAATAGTCTGTTATTGAGAGAAAAGAGACAAAGTGGTGTCGGACCCTTGCTAGCTGCTGCTCATCCGGGGCGGCGGTGCCGATCTTCATCTCACGGTAAAACTGCCTCGAATCACAGGAGATGATGCTGCAGCCCAGACGGCTGGCCAGCTCAATGGCAAACTCAGTCTTTCCTGCCCCGGTAGGACCGGGCAGGACAATAAGCCTGTTCTTCATCTGATCTGCAGGGGAGAGGGGCTAAATGTCATCCTCATCCATGCTTTCGATACTGTCAAACTCCGACAGGTCCTCATCATCGTCAGCATTGAAGAAGATCTCGTCATCAACAACCTCCTCGTCATCGTCGTCATCATCATCAGTCACAACCAGGTTGTTGTACTTCTTGCGGGAGACTCCGCCGAAGGTGACCTGTTTCGGGGGCAGCCCCTTGGAAGTTGTACATATCGGGTACTCCCTGTCATCCTCCTCCTTTACCTCACCCACATACTCTATGAAGAGAGCCCTGTCATTGAAAAAGTCAAATACATAGAGGAGCTTCTGGTTTTTACGGAAGATGATATCCTCAAGAACGGCGTTCTCCATTGTTGAAGAGCCCGCGCCCATGTCAAAGAGAGTAAATTCCTCCTCCTTCTCCCAGTTGTCGGTAGCCATGTAAAAGGAGGCTATCTGAGATCTGTCAAACTCGAGCTCTTCCTGGAGGGCATTGTGAAAATCAAGCAGATTTTGGCTGTCGAGAAACTCGAACTCCCTTATAAATGCTTCATCTTCATCAGATAACACCACGAACCTGTAAACCATATCACTCACTTTTTCAAACTGTGCAATTTAATATTTTTTAATATACATTCACAGAATGCTATTTATTTTTAGAACGAAACGGAGAGTATCTATATTATCTGCATAATCCCATAATTCGGGCTGTTGCGTTGTCCCAAGCGGAAGATGACCGTGTCCTGCGACACACTGGAGGACATCCCGGAGCGATTCTGCCTCTCTCAACGGCCTCTCGCGATCATCATAATATTCATAGTGAAGCACCGCCAGCGGAGGAGTCAGTGAGGCTGACTCCCTCAGCAGTATGAATCCGCCGTCTCCAAAAGGCTCCCTGTTGACTGTCATCACCGCCCTGTTGTGGTCAAGGTTCACGGCATACTTGTAGTGGGAGAGGAGTGAGGCGTACCTGCCCCAGTGACCGGGAAGGGCAGCCACATCATACCCTTGCGGCAGGAAGAGCTTTGAGACGTTGCGGCACCCCAGCCCGAAGTAGGCGAAGATGTCATCTCCCAGCAGCTCCAGTTCAGCATCTGTCTCCTTTCCGTCAAGTATTGCCATGCTGTTGCGGTTGCGGCGGATGATGGATGGTTTTTTCCGGAAATAGTACTCGAAATACCTGGAGGTGTTGTTGCTGCCGGTGGCTATTACCATGTCAAATCCTTTCAGCACGCCGTCAGTCAGCTCAATAAAAGGAGCAAAGGCTGGCTCAATACCGGTCAGTGTCTGCGCCACAGCCTTGATGAGCAGATCATCCTTGCTGCTCAGCCTGGCCTGCAGCCTGTTGCCGGTGATGAGCACGCAGAGCAGGTCATGGAAGCCTGTCATCGGTATGTTGCCGGCCATAACCACGCCCACGGTGACAGGTTCACGTTCTTCATTGAGCTCAGGATAGGCAGAGAGCCAGCGGTCAAGCTTCTCCGGTGTCAGGGCGTTGCCGAGCGAGGAGAGGGCTAGTCTCACGAAGTCAGGGGTGAACCAGGGATTGGAGAGATGAACTGAATCGATCAGTTCCGCAAACAAAGCCGCATGTCCGGCAGCAGAGCCGGAAGCCGCTTCACGCATCACGCTGCCAAGGGCAGCGAAGGCGTCAGTTCTCTTCCTGATTGAAAAATCACCCGTGTTCACACGGGCAAAGGTATAAAAATGAAAATTGCATGAGCAAGAGCCTATGCAAGGTTGTAAATATTATATCCCATCCGACTTCCATTCGCCGGGAACGGTAAATATGTTATCTGCCTGTGGCAATAAAAAAAGGGAGGCCGGCAGACCTCCCTGAATAAAAATGGAATTTTCTCATTTAAGCGCGAAACTAATCGGTATGGTCATTGAAACCTTCACCGGAACGTCCCGCTGACGGCCCGGCGTCCACTGTGGGCTTCCGGCAATCAGGTCAAGGGCTGCCTGATCAAGGAGCGGATCAGCCCCCTGGATAACTTTCGGTTCGGTTACATTGCCCTGCTCATCTACTACGAACTGTACAATTACCTTTCCCTGGATTCCCTGCTTTGCGGCTTCCTCGGGGTATCTGAGGTTGGCACCGACCCAGTTCATGAATGCATGGTGGGTAGTATCATCCTGAAAAACAGGCATCTCTTCCACAACAGTGAAAATCTCTGCCGGAGTCTCCATCTCTGTGACTTCAGGGGCAGCCTCAGTTTTTGATGTGCTGCGGTCCTTGCATGAGAAGACGAACAGCAGCATAATTGCAAGCGGCAGTGCCACTGCCATCTTGAGGGAGGAGAGACCTCCCGTTCTTTTCTTTGTCATCATGGTAATACGTTTTTTTAGGAGTGAGTATTTAGAAAAGCTATTTGAAAACAGAGTAACCGGTGTTCTGAATACGGATGAAAGGAGCAGTTCCTGATAGGAATGCAGATCCTCTCCTTCGGTTATGCATCTGCTGTCAGCCTCATATTCATGCAGGGCCTTCAGGGTGCGGGTGACGAGGTATGCGGCAGGATTGAACCACTGCAGTGCGGTGATGATGCCGGCAAGCATCAGGTCGCGGTGATGGCCGAGAGAGATATGCTTCATCTCATGTCTTATCATCCTCTGAGCCCTGTCGGCCGGCACGGAACTGCTGATAAAGATATGTCCGAAGGCTGAGAAACAGAGGAGATCACCGGAGGGTACCCTGATAATCCTGCCCTCCTGCTTACCCGAAAAGAACAGTTTCACCAGCCAGGCGGAGAATGCGATCATCACCGTGGCTGAAAGGGCGAGCCCGGCGAGATAAATCCCGGGTAACAGTCCAGGCCTGGAGAACCCGTTTCCTGCGGTGGAAGAAGGAGTCACCACCGTTTCAGGCAGGAGCAGTGAAGCCACCCCTCCCGGATTTCCAACCTGACCGGCAAAAGCTATATTTATTTCCAGCAGCGGTACCACAGCCGAAAAAATCATGGAGGCAACGAGGAACCATCGGTTCCTTGCGTGAAGGGTGTCATTCCGCAGAAGCAGCAGGTAGAACACCCAGAGCACTGCCAGACAGATGCTGCTTTCAACCGCGTATACAATAAGTGTGCTCATCTTTCCTTGTTATTGTTATCCTCTTCTCTCTTCATCATCTCCATGATCTCTTCCATATCCTTGATGGTCAGAGAGTCTTCACGGGCAAAAAAACTTACCATCTTCTGGTATGAGTTTGAGAAATAGTTCCTGACCAGACTGTTTAACCTGCTCTTCCGGTAATCATCCCTTGATATGACCGGAAAGTACTGGTGTGTCCTTCCGTAAGCTTTGTAATCAATGAATCCCTTCTCAATCAGAATCCTGACAATAGTGCTTACGGTTGAATAGGCGGGCCTTGGCTCTTCAAACTTCTCAAGCAGATCCTTGATGAAACCTTTCTTTATCCGCCATAAAATCTGCATTACCTCCTCTTCAGCCTTTGTCAGTTCCCTTATCTCCATAATTGTCTGTTTTATACTGCAAATATATAACTAAGAAATTAAATATACAACTAAATCCTTAAATATAATTCTCAAATCATCATTTTGGCCCTCCCGTAAGCAGAAATTAATAAAAGCTGTATCTTAGTTCCTTATTAAATTCCGGAGGAAGAGCGTGAACAGGATCACCTTATTTTACGAGAACATCAGGGTTGCATTCAAGGCAATACGGTCGAACAGGGTAAGGGCGGTACTTACGATGGCCATCATTGCTTTTGGAATAATGGCCCTGGTAGGAATCCTGACGGCTATCGACGGACTGAAAAGCACACTTACAGAACAGTTTACGATGATGGGGGCCAACTCATTCTCGATAACATCACGTTCCATGATGGTGCAGATCGGAAATCAGCACATACGCCAGCGGAACCACTCTCAGATCACATTCCGTGAGGCCATGGAGTTCAAGGAGAAGTTCAGGGAGCCTGCCTGGGTCTCGGTGTCATTCAATGCTTCCGGGCTGGCCGAGTTCAGGTACAAGAACAATAAGACCAATCCGAACATCTCGATCCTTGGCTCGGATGAGAACTATCTCACTTTTGCGGGCCATGAGCTGGAATCCGGCCGCAACTTCTCACAGGATGATCTCAACAGCAACAGGCACGTGGTGATCATCGGGCAGGACATAGTCAAATTTCTTTTTCCGGGGGTCGATCCGCTGGGCAAGGATATTAGCCTGCCGGGACTGAAACTGACGGTGATAGGCGTGATGAAGTCGAAAGGCAGCAGCTTTATGGGCAGCGACCAGACCACTGTCATACCTGCCACCACCGCCAGGCAGTATTTTTCTCGCCCCAACATAACGTACAACATCGGCGTGATGCCATATAAGTCGGTGAGCCTCGACATGATGGCCAGCGAGGCCGAAGGCATCTTCCGCATTATAAGGAATCTTGATCCCCGCGACGAGTCGGATTTCAACATTCAGAAGAGTGATTCCATCATCCAAATATTGATGGAGAACTTGAAGTATGTCACGCTTGCAGCTACGATAATAGGCCTCATCACACTGTTCGGGGCTGCGGTGGGTTTGATGAACATAATGCTGGTATCGGTTACTGAGCGGACCCGTGAGATAGGAGTGCGCAAGGCCCTTGGAGCAAGGAGTTCGGTAATCAGGCAGCAGTTCCTCTATGAATCCGTGATCATCGGGCAGTTGGGAGGTCTCCTGGGCATTCTGGCAGGTATTTTGATCGGCAATCTTGTGTCGCTGGGAATGGGTTCGAGCTTCACTGTCCCGTGGGTATGGGTGATAGGAGGGGTGCTGGCCTGCTTTATTGTCGGTGTGGCGTCGGGCTATTTCCCGGCTGTCAAGGCATCATCGGTCGATCCTATAGAGGCTTTGCGCTATGAATGATAAAATGGTATAATTGTATTCTGGAGGAGCTGAATAACACTGATTGCCATGAGCATTGAGATAATT
>JAVEXM010000154.1:0-4817 GCA_034004025.1 Bacteroidales bacterium | reverse complement strand
GGTGCTTCAGGTGATTTCGGCCCGGAGGCCGTGGCTGAACTCATATCTGAAATGAGTGACGGCAAGGGAGATATCGCGATAATGTTAGCCGGTTATCCAGATGAAATGGGGAAACTGCTCGACTCAAACCCTGGTTTGAGATCCAGAATCAGACATTTTTTTCATTTTGATGACTACACCCCTGAGGAACTCATGAATATTTCCCTGTACAAAGCAGAGAAAGCCGGGGTAGAATTAAGCAGTGAGGCTTCAGAGAAACTGAGGAAGCTCATTACGGAAGCATACCGGAAGCGCGATCGCACCTTCGGCAATGGCCGAATGGCAAATGCCCTGATTGATGAGGCTAAGATGAACCTGGGCATTAGAATTGTAAAAAACTATGAATATGACCAGCTGGACAGGAAACTGCTTTCGGTAGTTGAGGCTGTAGATATTGAAGATATAAACGCGATCTCGGCTGCTAAATACACTGGATTTGAAATAGATAATGAACTGCTGAAGACAGCCCTGGATGAACTGAATGAACTGACAGGACTTGATAATATCAAGCAGGATGTTGATGAACTGGTGCGGCTCGCCTGGTATTATAAGGATCTTAATCGTGATCTGATTAAGGCATTCTCAATGCACAGTGTCTTTACGGGCAATCCCGGAACCGGCAAAACCACTGTGGCCCGCATAATGGGCAGGATATACAAGGCACTGGGATTACTCGAGAGAGGTCATTTCATCGATGCTGACGGCAGCTCACTCGTAGCAGGTTACATCGGCCAGACAGCGCTGAAGACAAAAGATCTTGTCAGAAAAGCCATGGGAGGAGTGCTCTTCATAGACGAGGCCTACTCATTAACTGACGGACTGCACAATGAATTCGGCAAACAGGCTGTGGCCGCTATAATCAAGGAGATGGAAGACCAGCGCGGCAACTTTAGCCTTATTGTTGCAGGGTACACCCAAAACATGGAGCGCTTTCTGAAGTCAAACCCCGGACTGGATTCACGCTTCGACAATAAGTTCGTGTTCAATGATTTTAGCGAGGCAGATCTGTGGAAAATTCTCGCCGGAATGTTTCGAAAGAGGTATCTGACAGCCGACAGTGAGGCGGAGAATCACCTGAAGATCTTTATCGGCTGCCTCTACAGGAACAGGAACCAATTCTTCGGCAATGCAAGGTCCATGAGGAGGATAGCCGACAGGGTGATACGTAAGCAGGAGCTTCGAATGGCCAGCCTTAATAAAGCTGACAGGACACCTGAGATGACCTCTGTAATCACTTTTGACGATGTCAGGGAGTTTGAATATAATAACAATGATACCAAACCATCTCTTGGTTTCAGAATTAACAAGTGATGTGGTTTCTCTCTGACGAGGTCACCATGGCTATTGGTGATCGAAATGATAGTTGATGTTTTTAAATCGGCATAGCATCTTGAGCGCCTCTTCATGCCTTCCCGGTATCATCAGGATATGATTGCCAAGGGGACTTTCACGAAGAGTTCGTAAATGACTGTCAGACAATTTAATTTCAACCTGGGTCCTGCATGCATCGGCCAGATGAGGACGACTGACAATTTCGCCTTCGGCAATAAAGGCCCTGTCAAGTTTATCTGAGAGTCTGAAAATGGTCACACGGCCTGCAGGAATATTTCCGTCTACAGCAAGTGAACGGCCAGTCTCATAATGCGTGCGCAAACTGATACTGTCTGCCATATCGAATCCAATTGTACAGTGCGAAAGGATCAGATTATCATGAGTTATCCTGGTGGTGTTAGCCATCCATGGCACAATTCCCGTTAGGGCCTTGCCGGCCATCATACCGGCCATCGAGGCTATGTCTCCCTCACATGTGGCTATGATCCCTTCACTGTTTAGCTGAGCCAGTGCAAGACAGGCAGTCACCTTACGCTCCTGTACCAGGCTGAAGCACTCGACGGCAATGGCGGTAAGATCTCTCTCATTGAGGGCTCTGCGCAAGACGGGAAGAACCCTGGCAGCATCTTCAAGTCCGTCCGCTTTCTGATCACCAAAGCGACTTAAAAGAGCGAGGTCAGGATCCTCCCTGCTGTAATCCGGCAGTGTCTCCCATGGAATCCCGATCAGTTCTACCCCAAACCTTTCGCGGAGTGTTTGGGCAGTGACGTCCGATGCCACCAGCCACTCTGAGACCGTACCGATCAGGCCCGCCCTGGTTCCATCCAGTCTTTCCCAGGCGCCGGCAGCTATCCTCCATCTGTCTGTAAGTCCCGATTCTATAGCATCACCGGCATCGGAGAGCATCGCAATTCTTTTGTTATTCACCATCCACGCCATCACCTCGGTGGCTGCAGCATAGGCGTTGTTTCCAGGGATGCTGAGCAGCAGCACCGGTCTGGAGGGATCAGCCAGCTCAATGGCCCTTCTCTCAGACCCGCCACTCATAAAAAGTATAATGTCAGGATGGCTTTCAGTCATTACATATTTTGCGTCAGGGAGCAACCGTCGCATAAGCTCTTCCGCCTCGGCTCCGGTATCTGCCGAGGCACCCCTGTGAGCCGCCCATGCTACCCTTAGTACATACCCGCAATACTCAGTGTCAGTTCTGGTCTGTGACATTTTTGTCAGTTATTGAGTTCGATGAGAGTCATAAAATTAATCTATTTTAAGATACCGAACCATCCGGAAATTAAGACACGGCACATCCTGACCGGAAGATCCCAGGCAGGACCCAGCCATCATGCCAGCAAATTCATGACATCATTTTTTGATGTGAATATTATTGACAGTTAGATAAATTGATCATTATTTTTATATTTATGGCCTGAAAATTGAATAAAACAGGAAATAACCCAATTAAGAAAACAGAAAAAATGATGAAAATCAAGAAAATAGCTGCAGGGATGCTTGTACTCTCTACGGTTTTCGGTGCAACTCTCAATGCACAGGACAGGAATGAAATAATAACTGTTTACAATGAAGGTGCGAAGGCTATCCAAACCGATGTTCCGGCAGCTATCGCTGCATTTGAAAAGGTCGTAACTCTCTCCGACCAGGTGGGTGAGACGGCTGATGACCTGAAGGATAAAGCAGTAAAAGTCCTTCCCGGATTATATTATAAACTGGCTGCAACAGCCTATAATGAGAAGAAACCGTCGGCAGAAATCATAAAGGCCGCTCAGCTGGCCGGCGCCATGTCTGAAAAATACGGCAACGCAACATATAAGACCAACTCGGAAAAAATCCTGGTTAACGGATACTACAGGATGGCAAGCGATTTCTTCTCTGCCAATGATTATGACAACGCCCTCCTGGCTTTTGACAGTGTCCTTACCCTCAATCCGGATCATATCGCATCAATCTATAACAAGGCACTGATCTTCAGAAATCAGGATAATGCTGATGCTTTCGAAGAGACTATCGATCTGTTTCTTTCCAAGCTCGACCCAGAGAAAGATGCTGATAAGGTTACCCAGGCCAAAGGTTCGGCACTTGAGTACTTCCGCGCAGCCGGCTCAAAGGCAAACAGTGCCAACCAGCTCGACGAGGCACTGGCGCTCCTGAACAGGGCAGCAAAGTACGGCGATGACAAGACCATGTTCTATTTCTTCGCTGATGTGTACAACAAGCAGAACAACTTCACCGAGGGAGCCGCCTATGCTCAGAAAGGCCTCGATCTTGAGACCGGCGACGCTGAGGCCAAGGCCATGTTTTACTATCAGCTGGCCGTGGCACAGCTTGGACAGGGCAACACCTCGGCAGCCTGCGCCTCATTCAAGAATGCCCTCTACGGTGCCTTCGCCGATGCCGCCAAGGCTCAGCGCACCAACCTGAAATGTGAATAGCAGACCTTCCTGCCTCATTTCATTGAACAGATAACAATCACGGCGCCCGTTACGGGGCGCCGTGATTGTTTTATACTACAGCTCCTCGTGCCATTTCGAACGGTCCGGAGGAGAAGGCACCGTCACCTTCTTTACCGGATTCTCCTCCAACTGCCGGAGGAGCACCTCCACCGCCTTTTCAATACAGGGATCATTACCTGAGGCCAGCTCTTCCGGCCGGTCAACGACTTCCATATCCGGATAGACACCAATACCCTCTATTATCCATCCTTCATCCCGGTCGAAGACTCCGAACTGTGGAACATCAATAAAACCTCCGTCAACGAACTCCGCATTGCCTGATATCCCTACGAGCCCTCCCCAGGTTCTGGTACCTATCAGCTTTCCCAATTCCATTTTTTTGAAGAAATAGGGAAAAGCATCGCCGCCTGAGGAAGAGAACCCGTTTATCAGCATCACCTTTGGTCCGTCATGCGCTATGGCAGGCGATTTGGAAGGCTCCAGTCCGCTCCTGCTCCACCAGGCAAGCGTCTGACGGTCGAGCAGGTCAGCCATCCGGTCAGGAATGAAACCTCCGCCGTTATAGCGGTCATCAATGATAAGTGCCTCCTTGTTGAAGTAGGTATACATGCCGTGAAAAAGCTCCCTGTTGCCGGCAATTTCCGTATTCGGGACGTGTATGTATCCTATCCTCCCTCCTGACAGACTGTCAACCATGGCTCTTCTCTCCTTTACCCAGTCCAGGTAGAGAAGCTCCAGTTCACTCGACAGCGGTTTGACAAGGTATGTACGGGAATTGTCCTGAGATGGTTTAATGTTGACCGTGACCTCGACAGGTTTACCGGCTTTGTTCTCAAGATAGCTGTACAGATTGTTATCAGTTGTTACCTGGTTACCGTCAATGGCAATCAGGTAATCGCCTTCCTTCACCTCAACACCCTGTTCGGTGAGGGGTGACCGCCGTGTGCTGTTCCAGTTCTCACCGCTGTAGATCTTCTT
>JAVEXM010000153.1:0-4832 GCA_034004025.1 Bacteroidales bacterium | reverse complement strand
CCAGCACCATCAGGGCCGGGAAGGCATAATCGCATTTTCGCGCTATCTGTATCCCCCGGAACATCAAAGCCAGGTAACTTAGCACCACTATCAGGGCCCCGAAGAGACCGTACTCCTCCACTATTATCGCGAAGATGAAGTCGGAGTTCGACTGCGGAAGCATGTTGCGCTGCGTGCTCTTGCCCGGCAGCTTGCCGAACAGCTTGCCCGTCGAGATGGCTATCTTGGCCTGGTTGGCCTGGTAGTCGGCATCGGGAGTGCTCTCGCCGCTGACGAAAGCCTCGATGCGGTTCTTCCATACCTGTACCCTGTTGTTGTCCTTCTTGAAGACAAGCAGCAGCGAGGCAAAGAGGATCACGGCCACCAGCCCCATGCCGGCATATGCCAGCAGGAACCTCACAGGCACCCGGCCGATGAAGAGTATTATCATGCTGATCATGAAGATCATGACAGCGGTGGAGAGGTTCTCGGGCATGATCAGCGCACATACCAGCACCACGGGAAGCACCAGCCTCATGGTCACCACCCTGAAGTTCTTAAGCTCATGCTGGTAGACCGTCAGCCCGCGGGCCAGGAAGATCACCAGCGCCACCTTGGCCAGGTCAGAGGTCTGCAGCCTTATGCCAGTACCCGGTATCGCCAGCCAGCGGGTGGCCTCGTTGATGCTCACGCCGGCGACGAGGGTGACGCCGAGCAGTACTACCGACACTCCCAGCCCGATGGCGGCAAACTGCATATATTTTATATAAGGTATCCAGTGGGTGACAACGATGATCAGCAGCCCGAGCATCAGCATGATGAACTGCGTCTTCAGGAAATAGAAGGTGTTGCCGTGATGCGAGGCGTAGGCCAGACTCACCGACGAGCTGTAGACGGAGAGCAGCGAGATAACCATGAAGATCCCTATCAGACCCCACAGGTACCTGTCACCCCTGAAAAACCGTTTTACCGTCACATTCGCCATCGTTTGCTATTACTTATTGATCTTTAATTGCTTATGCCTTCCGAACACTTATTTGAATTCTCCCGGGCATTCTCTTTTCTCCAGCTCTCATTTCTGCAGTATCAATTCTTCTGTCTTTCCTCTCTGCCATCATCTTCACCATCACCCTCCGCTTCTTCCTGACCTTTAAAGGTTTCTTACCGCCATCTTGAACTGCTCGCCGCGGTCCTCATAATTCCGGAACAGGTCGAAGCTGGCACATGCCGGCGAGAGCAGCACCGTGTCGCCCTTGTGCGCCAGGTAATAGGCTGAACGCACTGCCTCCTCCATCGAGGTGGTCTCGACGATGGTGGGCACCATGTCCGTAAATGCATCGATGATCTTCGAGTTATCCTTGCCGAGGCATACTATCGCCTTCACCTTCTCCTTAACCACGCTGTTCAGCTCGGAGTAGTCGTTCCCCTTGTCGATGCCCCCCGCTATCCATATCACGTCGGTCTTCTGGCACTCCAGGGCATACCAGGTGGAGTTGACGTTGGTAGCCTTGGAGTCGTTGATGAAGTTTATCCCTGCCACCATGATGACGGACTCGAGCCTGTGCTCCACACCCTGGAAGTCAGTCAGGCTCTCGCGTATCGTCTCCTTGCGGATATTGAGAACCTTGCCGGCAATGGCTGCAGCCATCGAGTTGTAAGTGTTGTGGCGTCCTTTCAACGCCAGGTCGTGAATGGTCATAAGGCTGGTTTTTTCGGTTATGTCAAGTATCAGGTTGTCATTTTCAATACAGGCGGCCATCCCCTCGCACTTTTCGAGGGAGAAGGGCAGTGAACTGGCGGCGATGATCCTTTTGGCGACCTCCGCGGCAGTCACCGGATCGTCGGCGCACCAGATGAAATGGTCGCCGGGGGTCTGGTTGCGTATCACACGCATCTTGGAGTCGACATAGTTCTGCATCTCGTGACCGTACCTGTCAAGGTGGTCGGGTGTGATGTTCATCAGGATGGCTATCTCGGCCTTGAAGTCGTACATGCCGTCGAGCTGGAAGCTGCTCAGCTCGATGACGTAATATTCATATCCCCCCTCCGACACCGCCATCGCGAAGCTGTTGCCCACATTGCCGGTCATGGCCACGTTGAGGCCCGCCTTCTTCATCATGTGGTATATCATGTTGGTGGTGGTGGTCTTGCCGTTGCTGCCCGTCACGCATATCTTGACAGCATCGGTGTAGCGGCCGGCGAACTCTATCTCCGAAACAACGGGGATCCCCTTTTCGCGAAGCGACACCACCAGGGGATTATCCTCGCGCAGGCCGGGACTTTTAATAACCTCATCGGCGTTCATGATCAGCTCCTCAGTATGCTTCCCCTCCTCAAAGGGTATGTTGTGCGCAACAAGCTGTACGCGGTACTTCTCCTTCACAGTTCCACTGTCGGTGACGAACACCTCAAAGCCCTGCTTCTGTGCCAGCACCGCCGATCCCACGCCGCTCTCTCCCGCTCCCAGTATTACTATCCTCTTCTTCATTCTCTTTCTCTGCCTCCTGTCTGTTTCCTGCTCTTCTCTCTGTTACTTACCTCATCAATTCATTTCACCTATCACTGTTGTCCCTGCTCCTGCCACTCCTGCACTTACTGTCTCTGCCTGTTATTCCGTGTAATCCCTTTTCTCCTTTATCTGAACTGATATGTTTATGATGGTTATATCTTATCATTTGCTCTTGTAGCTATCTGATTTTCAATGTTACTACGCTTATAACCGCCAGAATGATTGCGACGATCCAGAAGCGTGTGACTATCTTCGGTTCTGCATATCCTTTCCTCTGGTAATGGTGGTGCAGTGGCGCCATGAGGAAGATGCGCCTCCCCTCGCCGTACTTCCGCCTCGTCCTTTTGAACCAGCTCACCTGCAGCATCACCGAGAGGCTCTCCACGAAGAAGACACCGCACAGGATGGGTATCAGCAGCTCCTTCCGTATGACGATGGCGAAGACGGCGATGATGCCCCCGAGGGTGAGGCTGCCGGTGTCGCCCATAAATACCTGCGCCGGGTAGGAGTTGTACCAGAGGAACCCGACCGTGGCCCCGGCGAAGGCGGCGGCGAAGACCACCAGCTCGCCGATATACGGTATGTACATGATATTCAGGTAGTCGGCATAGATGATGTTACCGGAGACATATGCCAGTATCCCCAGCGTCACCCCGGAGACGGCACTCGTCCCCGTCGCCAGCCCGTCAAGCCCATCGGTGAGGTTGACGCCGTTCGACACCGCCACCACGACGAATATCACCATCGCCATGAAGACCAGCCAGCCGAGCAGCGTCTTCGTCTTACCCTTTGCAAAGGGCACCAGCCATGAATAGTCGAACTCATTGTCCTTCACAAAGGGGATGGTGGTCTTGGTCGATTTGACATTTGCCACGGTCGACTGCTCCTGAACGGTGGAGGACTCCTCCTGGATGACTGACGGCGTCTCCCCGACTTCAGCCAGCCCCTGCGGATCCAACGTTGCGCTGACGTCTGCAATCGCGGCATCGAACGAACTGTTCTCTGCAGTGACTACAGTGACTCCGGCAGGCGGGGTCACATTGACCCGTACCACCACATCATCGCTGATATATAGCGTCAGCGCCACTATCAGTCCCAGCACCACCTGCCCTGCTATCTTGAACCGTCCTGCCAGCCCCTCCTTGTTCTTCCTGAATATCTTGATGTAATCGTCCAGGAAGCCGATGAACCCTACCCATACCGTCGTGATGATCATCAGGATGATATAGACGTTGTCGAGCCTGGCGAACAGCAGCACCGGTACCAGGATGGATGCGATGATGATCAGCCCGCCCATCGAGGGTGTCCCCTGCTTCTGATACTGTCCCTCGAGGTCGAGGTCGCGGATGGTCTCGCCTATCTGCCTGCGCTGCAGGACCTTGATGATCCGCTTGCCAATGAGCATCGCGATGATGAGGGAGGTGATGACGGCAGCAGCAGACCTTGTCGAGAGGTAGTTGAACGCCCCTGCGCCGGGGATGTCAAGTTGGTCGAGATATCTGAAGAGGTAATAGAACATGTCAACTCATTTTGAATGCTTTGCGTAATTCTTCCCGGTCATCGAAGTGATGTCTCACTCCCCTGATCTCCTGGTATGTCTCATGACCCTTGCCTGCCACCAGGATGATATCGCCCGGCGCGGCCAGCATCACGGCAGCCCTGATGGCATCGGCGCGGCCGGTGATGCGTATCATCTTCGGCATCGCGTCAGGTGTCAGCCCTGCCTGCATGTCGTCTATGATGGTGTCGGGATCCTCACTGCGGGGATTGTCCGACGTAAGTATCAGCCTGTCGGCACCTGCCGCAGCTATGCGTGCCATCACCGGCCTCTTGGTGCGATCGCGGTCGCCGCCGGCACCCACAACCACTATCAGCCTGCCCTGTCCCTGCCGCAGCCTGTTGATGGCTTCGATCACATTCTCCACCGCATCGGGTGTGTGGGCATAGTCGACGATGCCCGTGATGCCATCAGCGGAACGTATCACCTCCGTGCGGCCGTCAACGGGATGCAAGGTGCTGAGGATCCTGAGCACCTCTTCTGTTCCGGCGCCGAGGAGCACGGCCGCGCCGTACACGGCAAGAAGGTTCGAGGCGTTGTAATCGCCTATGAACTGCGTCCACACCTCCGTGCCGTTGATCTTCAGCTGCATCCCCTCAAACCCCTGTTCGATGATGTTGCACCGGAAATCGGCCATGCCGTGCATCGAGAAGGTGTGCTTCTTCGCCTTGCAGTTCTGGAGCATCACCAACCCGTTTTTGTCGTCGGTGTTGACCAGGGCAAAGGACTCCTTCGGTAGCCCGTCGAAGAACTTTTTCTTGGCTGCGAGGTAGTTGTCGAACGTCA
>JAVEXM010000037.1:0-23511 GCA_034004025.1 Bacteroidales bacterium | reverse complement strand
TCAGCATGACCCTTGGTCGACTGACCATCCTCGAACTGCGACACCCCCATCTTCTCCGGCCTGTGGATAAAGACAACCATGTCGGCATCCTGCTCTATGGCACCCGACTCACGAAGGTCGGAGAGCATGGGCTTCTTGTTGCCACCGCGCGTCTCCACCGACCTGTTGAGCTGAGAGAGAGCGAGCACCGGCACCGCCAGTTCCTTGGCGATGCTCTTCAGCGAACGTGAAATGGAGCTTACCTCCTGCTCGCGGCTGCCCGCATCGGGCGGACCGGTCATCAGCTGAAGGTAGTCGACAACCACCAGGTCAAGCTTGCCCTGTGCCTTGAGCCTGCGGCACTTGGCCCTCAGCTCAAAGACCGAGATGGCCGGGGTGTCATCAATATATATCGGGGCCTCGGTGAGCGATTTTATACGCGACTCGAGCAGCGACCACTCTTCTGCTGAGAGCTTGCCGTTACGTATCTTCTCGCCGGGGATCTCTGTCTCGGAGACTATCAGCCTGTTAACCAGTTGTATGGCTGCCATCTCGAGCGAGAAGATCGCCACCTTCCTGCCGTGATTGATGGCCATGTTGCGCGCCATGGTAAGGGCAAAGGCAGTCTTGCCCATCGAAGGTCTGGCGGCTATGATCACCAGCTCTGACTTCTGCCATCCGGAGGTGAGCCTGTCAAGCTTGGTGAAGCCCGACGGTACACCCACAAGGGCATCCTCCTTCTTGCCCAGCTCCTCAATCTCCGTCAGGGCCTGCTTGATGACCTCATGGATGGGGGCAACCTCATGCTTGATATTTCCCTCGGCAATACGGAACAGCTCATCCTCACTCTTGTCCAGCAACTCGGTGACATCAAGCGTGTCCTCATAAACCATATTCTGGATGAGAGTGGCTGCCCGTATAAGCTCACGCTGGATATACTTCTGCAGCACAATGCGGGCATGATACTCTATGTTGGCGGCAGAGACGATCCTCGATGTCAGCTCGGTGAGATAGACTGCGCCACCGGCCTCTTCAAGATCATTGACCCTCTTCAGCTCCTGGGTGACGGTCAGCAGGTCTATCGGCTGGTCGCGCTTGTTGAGCTCCAGAATGGCGGCAAAGATCTTCTGATGCGCTGCAGAATAGAAGACCTCAGGCCTTAGCATGTCAACAACCATCCTGGCTGCCTCTATCTCCAGCATCGCAGCACCAAGAACAGCCTCTTCCATCTCGGGCGACTGAGGGGGTACCCTGCCACCCTCAGGTATGACAACTACCGAAGACCTTTTATCCTGCCTTCCTCTTGAAGTTACCTGTGACATTAAATATTAAATTGTTAATCAGTTAGTTAGAAAATACATCCGGATACTCCCGCCGTGGTCAAATTTAACAATAACAACTGTCGGGATTTCAACTATTCTCTTTTTTGTTTCAAACAGCAGTTGTTAAAAAGATGTTGAAAACGGATAAAATGGTGAAAGATGAGGATATTTGAAAAGGTTGGTATATTTTTGATCTCATAAGAGAGGTGCGGTTATGGTTGTATTTCCCGGAGCCAAGATAAACATAGGATTAAGGATCGTTGAAAAGCGGCCCGACGGGTATCATAATATCGAGACCTTCTTTTACCCCGTTGCGCTGGCAGACGCGCTGGAGTTCGTTGTGAGGAAGGACAGCAGGAGGAGTGACACACTGACTGTCTCCGGAGTGATGGAGGAGGGTGATCCGGAAGACAATCTTGTCATGAAGGCTGTAAAACTGATGCGCCGTTCATTCGATTTCCCCTTTCTGCGCATTCATCTGCACAAGAGCATCCCTGTGGGTGCCGGACTGGGTGGCGGGTCATCCGATGCTGCGGGCATGCTGAAGGCGCTGAACAGGTATTTCAGTTTCGGGCTCAACGCCGAAGAGCTGCGCTCCTTCGCCGGCAGGCTTGGCAGTGACGCTCCCTTCTTTATCGACAACACCCCGTCGTTTGCCGAAGGAGTGGGTAACATACTGTCTGAGTTTCCGCTCGATCTGAGCGCCTGGCACATCGCACTGCTCTACCCTGACCTGAATATCAGCACTGCCGAGGCCTACGCCGGCTGTCGCCCTGACCCGGAAGGACAGTCTCTCAGGCAGCTTTTAAGCCTGCCGCTGACTGAATGGAGAGAGAAGGTCTCAAATGATTTTGAACCGGGAATTATAAAACGTTACCCGAAGATTGGCCGGCTGAAGGATGCGCTCTACGAGGCAGGTGCCCTCTATGCATCGATGTCAGGCAGCGGATCGTCAGTATACGGTATCTTCAGCAAGCCGCCGGAGCTGCCGCCCGAGGTCTCACAGTATCTCCTGACAACGGCCGGAGAGATGCAATAAGTTGAAGGAATTGCTCCCCGGGGTTATTGACACCTTCTGGTGAGAGCCGGAGAGGTGCAATAAGCCACCTCAGCAACACTCTATCACTGCCAGCACCGCTCCCTTCGAGACTCTGTCTCCCGGTTTCACGTTGACGGCAGTCACTTTCCCGGCTATATGGCTCTTAAGCCTGTTCTTCATCTTCATGGCATCGAGGATCAGAATATCGTCACCCTCATTCACCATATCGCCCACACTGACCATAACCTCTACCACCGTTCCCGGGATGAAACTGCTGATCAGGCCCGGATCGGCAGGCGCGTAGGGTTTTCGCGCAGCATGACGCTGGCTGATCCTGGTGGTGTACCAGGTGTGGTCTATCTTAAGCCTGTCGTTCGATCTCTTTTCCATATCGTCGCTTGTCATGAGATAATCAGAAGGGTGGAATGCCATGCTTTTTGAACGGCATCTGAACATGCTTGCCGGATGATACCTCAAGACCGTGCAGCAGCAGCCTGCGCGTCTCCGACGGTTCAATGACAGAGTCAACATAACCGCGCGATGCTGCCACATAGGGATTGGCAAATTTCTCCTTGTACTCCTCTACCTTCTGGCGGCGTACCTCATCAGGATCGGAGGCGGAGGTTATCTCCTTGCGGAAGATGATGTTGGCAGCTCCCTCCGGACCCATGACGGCTATCTCGGCCGTAGGCCAGGCAAAGACAAAATCGGCGCGCAGGTGACGTGAGCCCATGGCTATGTAACCTCCGCCGTAAGCCTTCCGCAATATCACCGTCAGCTTGGGCACCGTGGCCTCACTATAGGAATAGAGCACCTTGGCACCGTGGCGTATCACCCCCGCATGCTCCTGGTCTATGCCCGGAAGATACCCCGGCAGGTCAACGAAGGTGATGATAGGTATGCTGAAGGCATCACAGTAACGGATGAACCTTGCAGCCTTGTCAGAGGAGTCGACGTCCAGCACTCCCGCCATCTCCAGTGGCTGGTTGGCAACAAACCCAACCGTCCTGCCCCCCAGGCGCCCGAAGCCTATAACCATATTGCGGGCATACATCTCCTGTATCTCAAAGAAATCCGAGCCGTCAACAACGGCCCTGATCACCTCCCTGACATCATACGGCAGGGTGGGATCACCCGGCACGATGCTGTCAATGTCATAGCTGCTGTCGGGCAGCACCGTTTCAACTACCTCCGCCCTCACCTCATTGTTGCGCGGCAGGAATGAGAGCAGCTTCTTTATCTGGCTGAAGCACTCATCCTCAGAGGCTGAGAAGAAATGAGCGTTGCCGGAGGTCTCACAGTGCACACGGGCACCTCCCAGTGCCTCCATCGATATCTCCTCCCCGAGTACGGTCTTTATCACCTCGGGACCGGTGATGAACATCTTGGAGATACTGTCCACCACAAAGACGAAGTCGGTCAGAGCAGGAGAGTATACCGCCCCCCCGGCACAGGGACCGAGTATCACCGATATCTGCGGTATCACCCCGCTGGAGATAGTGTTCCTGAAGAAGATCTCCCCGTAACCGGCCAGGGAGTTGACTCCCTCCTGTATGCGCGCTCCTCCGGAATCGTTGATACCGATAAGCGGTATCCTCATCTTCAGTGCATGGTCCATGATCTTGGTGATCTTGCGCGAATGCATCAGCCCCAGTGACCCGCCCGCAACGGTGAAATCCTGCGCGAAGATGGCCACCGGATTGCCGCTGACAGTGCCGGTACCTATCACCACGCCGTCGCTGGGCAGATGTTTCTTGTCCATTCCGAAGTCGCGCGCATCATGCTCGACAAACATATCGTACTCACTGAACGAACCGTCGTCAAGAATGGCCAGGATGCGCTCTCGGGCCGTATTCTTGCCCATCGCCTTCTGTTTTCCGATAGCCTCCTCACCGCCGCCGAGAAGCATCTTCTCACGCTTCTCCTTTAGCTCACGTATCTTCTTTTCCAGTGCCATAACTATTAATGTTTAGATTTTTACCCCCTGTTTACCGTTGAAAAAAAACACGGCAATATAAACAAATTTCCCTCATCCTGCCCCGGGGTCACTTCGGGGCGTTGAGGTAGGTCCCCACGGCAATGAAAGAGTATATTATATTTGGTATCCACATTGCCAGCGCCGGGTTGAGGTCGCCCTTAAGTGAAAACTGCGATGCAAACTGCATGAACAGAATATATGAGAATGTGAGTGCCAGTCCCAGCCCTATCTGCATGCCGATGCCTCCCTTTATCTTGCGCGAGGAGAGCGAGACGCCGATGAGGGTCAGCACAAAAAAGGCGAAGGGCGAGGCATTGCGCCTGTGCTTCTCATTGAGATAGAGCTTTATCTCATCCGAGCCCTGCGACCGCAGCACATCAATGTAATCGAGGAGCTCGCCGTGGGTCATGGTATAGACGAACTCGGGGGCGCGTGTGAAATCATCAGGACCCACATTAAGCACGGTGTCGATACGCCGCCCGGAAGTGATCCTCTCCCCCAGACTGTCATTCTCCCTGATATAGTACCACCATGCCCCCCACTTGTTTGTGGTCGTATCCCACCTGATCATGTTTGCTGTCAGCTTTGACTCCAGCCTCCCCTGCTCGTCAAATTTCTCCATGCTGAAATTGCGCCCGCTCTGCGATATCTTGTTGTAAGACTCCATGTAGATGTATACGTTGGGATAAACCTGACGGTGCACCGATGAGACGTTGATCTGCCTGAAGTCGGACCTCCGGTAGTACTTCTCCTCAAAATCAAGCCTGGCAATGTTCGAATGGGGAAGCACATAGTTCAGCATCAAAAATGCACCGGCTGCTATGAAGGCAGCAGAGACAAAGTATGGGACAAGCAGCCTCGGAAAACTCATGCCGCTGTTGAGCATGGCGATGATCTCGGTGTTGACAGCCATCCTCGAGGTAAAAAAGATCACCGAGATAAAAACGAACATCGGGGCAAAGAGGGTGGCAAAATAGGGTATGAAATTGAGATAGTAATCAAAGATGATAGCCTTCAGCGGAGCCTGCTTCTGGATGAAGTCGTCAATCTTCTCCGAGAAGTCGAAGATGACCGCTATGCTCAGTATGAGCACGAGGGAGAAGAGGAACGTGCCGAGGAACTGCCTGATGATGTAGCGGTCCAGTATAGTCGGGGCAAGCTTCCTCAGACTCTCTCTGATATTCTTTTTACCGTCTCTTCCTTCCATGGTCCGAATGTTCCTTCGAGTATCTTCTTCCTCGCCTCCCTTACGAGACTGAGGTAGAATGCCAGGTTATGTATTGTCGCTATCTGTGCTCCGAGCATCTCTCCCGATATCACCAGGTGGCGAAGGTAAGCTTTTGAATAGGTGCGGCTTATCTCCGAGTCTGACCCGGCGTCCACCGGAGAGAGGTCTTCAGCCCAGCGTCTGTTCCTGATATTTATTATGCCGTCACGTGTAAACAGCATCCCGTTCCTTCCGTTGCGTGAGGGCATCACGCAGTCAAACATATCCACTCCCCGTGCTATGCTCTCGAGGATGTTTGCCGGCGTGCCCACTCCCATGAGGTAACGGGGTTTGTCTTCCGGCAGTATGCTGTTAACCACCTCCGTCATCTCATACATCACCTCTGCCGGCTCACCCACCGAGAGAC
Source organism: Bacteroidales bacterium (assembly GCA_034004025.1). Classification (GTDB taxonomy): domain Bacteria; phylum Bacteroidota; class Bacteroidia; order Bacteroidales; family VadinHA17; genus SR-FBR-E99. The sequence goes on along the minus strand of JAVEXM010000037.1, from coordinate 17,559 downwards.
CCCCGATGGCGTTGCCTGCCATCTCCACCGATGCGGCCTTCTCCGCGGAGGCACGCCGCAGGTCGCTGTATACAGCTCCCTGAACTATGGGGAAGAGCATCTGCTCATAACCGTAGAGCGGTTCCGTCTTCCTGTAATGATCCACACACCTGTCGAGCCAGCGGTGCGTGAGCTCCATCGATCTGAGGGCATAACCGTGGTCACAGGGCCAGGGAGCGCACTCGTCAAACGCCATCATGATGTCCGAACCCAGCGATCTCTGTATCTCAATGACCCTCTCAGGAGTGAAGAGGTGTTTCGAGCCGTCGATGTGCGACCTGAAGATGGCCCCCTCCTCTGTCAGCTTCCTGTTGGCAGCCAGCGAAAAGACCTGGTATCCCCCGCTGTCGGTGAGCACCGCCCTGTCCCACGACATGAAGGGATGTACTCCTCCTGCCCTGCTGATGATGTCTGTGCCGGGACGCAGGTAGAGATGGTAGGTGTTGGCAAGTATCACCGGGGCATTGATCTCCGTACGCAGATCGCGGTGCAGCACACCCTTGACGGTGGCAGCGGTGCCGACAGGCATGAACACCGGGGTGGGTATCTCGCCGTGAGCCGTATGCAGAACGCCTGCCCTGGCTGAGGTGGAGCTGTCTTTCTGATCAATTCTGAACATCATCCGCTGTGTGACGGTCACAAAAGTAAGGTTAATCCCGCTGATTTTGAACATACAGTTATCAAATTGGGAAAACGACAGACCGATTGTTGAAAAGATTCTTGCAACCATTCTCCAACTTTTTATAATATTGCTTCGCACAGAGCGACCGTTGAATGATCTTATCCACTGAACCACTTCACATAATCCTGCTGGCACTGTTACTGTCGGCGGCATTAATCCAGGGATGGTACTGGCTTCGCTATTACCGTGCGGCCGCCCGTGGTCCGAATGGCAGGGAGGAGGCGCAGCACGAGCTGCCGCCGCTCTCCGTGGTTATCTGTGCCCGCAATGAAGCCGATAACCTGAAGCTGTTCCTGCCTTCAGTGCTGGAGCAGGACTACCCGCTGTATGAGGTGGTGGTTGTCAACGACTGCTCTGAAGACAGCACCTTTGATGTTCTCGGGGAGATGCTGAAGCAATACCCGCATCTCAGGGTGAGCATCATACAGAAGGACCCCGGCTTCACCCACACCAAGAAGCTGGCTATGCTGATAGGCATCAAGGCTGCAAAGAATGACCTGCTGGTCTTCACTGACGCCGACTGCCGCCCGGCCTCACCCTTCTGGCTGCGCGAAGTGGCAGCGGCAGCGGCCGGTGATGCAGATATTATAATAGGCTACGGAGCCTATGAGCCCGACGGCGGGATCCTCAACCGCTACATACGTTACGAAACCATGTTTACTGCCATGCAGTACTTCGGCATGGCCATGGCCGGAGTGCCCTACATGGGCGTAGGGCGAAACCTGGCTTACCGCCGCAGCTTCTTCTTTGAAAAAGGGGGCTTCGGTCCGCATAACCACATCATGTCAGGCGATGATGATCTCTTCGTGAACCGGAACGCCACCCCTGACAACGTCATCCCGATGCTCTCCCGGGATTCGTTCACAATCTCTGTTGCAGAGAAGAGCATCGCCTCGTGGGTAAAACAGAAGAGAAGACACTTTCTTGCAGCCGCATACTACAAAAAAAATGATAAGGTGAGACTGTTCCTGGAACCCTTCTCCAGGGTTGCCTGGTACGGCCTGCTCGTCACGCTGGCGCTGATGACCGCCTTCTGGCCAGTGGTTCTGACGGTAGCACTTGCCCGCCTGGTAATGCGCTCCGTCATCCTCAAGAGAGCGTCAGTAACATTCAACGAACCAGGCTTATGGTTTAATTCGCTCTTTTTTGATATCTTGGCGCCGTTGATCAACGGAGTCCTATACCTTTCAGCAATCGGAAGAGGCAGGAGGATGAAGACATGGAAGTAGAAACCGGCTTATCGGAAAAAGCACAGTATGACCTGAGGGTCATTCACCGGGCACTCAACGGTGAGAGCAGGGCCTACACCGAGCTGCTCAACAGGTACCGCGATTCGGTCTATTACGTCATGCTCAGGATGGTCAACAACCCCTCTGACGCGGAGGATCTTACAATCGAGGCCTTCGGGAAAGCCTTCCATAACCTGGCAAAATATGTCCCTTCCCATGCCTTCAGCACATGGCTCTTCCGTATAGCCACCAACAACTGTATCGACTTCATGAGGCGCAAGAGCCAGAGTCCCAGGCCCTTTGACCACGATGAGGGAGAAGAGTCCGAGGTGGAGGCTACCGTTGCCTCCGACAGCAGGGGACCTGACGAGCTGATGATTGACAGGGAGACGGCAGCGTCACTCAACAGAATAGTCAAGGCTCTGAAGCCACGTTATCGCCGCCTGATAGAACTGCGTTACTTCGAAGAATATTCCTATGAGGAGATAGCCTCGGAACTCAGCCTTCCGATTGGAACGGTAAAGGCCCGCCTCTTCAGAGCTAAAGTGCTTATTCACAACACCGTACAGAATAAAAAGAGCGGGATTTGACCACCGTCGCTGAAAAATACTTCCCGTCGCTCACCACAGAGCAGCGCCGTCAGTTTTCATTGCTGCCCGGTCTGTACAGGGAATGGAATGAAAAGATAAACGTCATCTCCAGGAAGGATATAGAGAACTTTACGACCAACCACCTGCTGCACAGCCTGGCCATCGCACGCCTGATCTCCTTTCTTCCCGGCACCTCCGTCGCGGATATCGGCACCGGGGGAGGACTCCCGGGGATACCCCTGGCCATTCTCTTCCCCGGGGTGAAGTTCACCCTGGTCGACTCCATCGCCAAAAAGATAAAAGTGGCCCGGGAGATAGCAGAAGCAGCCTCGGTCGGGAACGTCACCGCCATCGTCGCGAGGTCTGAAGATATCACCGGCAGCTATGACTTTGTTGTCGGCAGGGCCGTGACTGAGATGAGCCGGTTCGTGAAACTCACCCGTCATCTTATCTCACCCCGCTCATTCAACAGCCTGAAAAACGGATGGATCGTTCTCAAGGGAGGCGATCTCACCGGTGAGCTCGAACCCTTTGAAGCAGAAAGCAGGGTCTTTCCGGTAAGCCGCTGGTTTGACGAACCATATTTTGAGACGAAAAAAATCGTCTACCTTCCCCGATAAGATAAAAAAAATCCCCTGCCTCTTATTTATTTTAAATAAATGACTACCTTTGCAGTCTTAAAAAAGGGAAAGTAAACAACATAATTCAATCAACAGATGAAAAGGACATTTCAGCCGTCAAGAAGGAGGAGGAGCAACACTCACGGATTCAGGGAGAGAATGTCAACACCCAACGGCAGGCGTGTGCTTGCTGCTCGCAGGGCCAAGGGCAGGAGGAAGCTTACCGTCTCCGATGAACCGGGAAAGAAGAACTGAAAGGCTGACTGACAATAAAAAAATGACCGTCTTAATGAACAATTAGGGCGGTTTTTCTTTTCTATTCCGGCATAGTGCGATTAAATTTGTCAACATGGGTGCAATGAATGAGATTCTTCTGAGAAAAACCGACCCCGGGCTGAGGGATATTGCCATGGCCGTCCTCGACGGCAGAAGAGTGACCCCAGAAGAGGCGCTCACGCTCTACAACCGTGCTGACCTCTCCCTGCTGGCCCTTCTTGCCACCACCGTCAAGAGGTCCAAAAGCGGTGATGCTGTCTTCTTCAACCGCAACTTTCATATTGAGCCTACAAACGTCTGCATCTATAACTGCCGCTTCTGTTCCTATCACAAGCCGGAAGGAGACCCTGACAGCTGGGAGCTCTCGGAGAGTGATATCCTTGACATCGTCAGGCGATTTGAGGGGATTCCGGTGACAGAGGTACACATCACCGGTGGTGTTCATCCCTCGCGTGACATATACTATTACGGAAAGATCCTCTCATCAATTCGCGATCTCCGGCCCGACATAAGCATAAAGGCATTCTCGGCCGTAGAGCTGGAATATATGGTCAGGAAGGCAGGCCTGAGCTATGCTGAAGGACTGAAGTACCTGCGTGACTGCGGCCTCGACTCCATACCGGGCGGGGGTGCAGAGATATTCGACGCCTCGCTGCGAAGGAAGATATGCCGCGAGAAGGCTGACGCGGAGACCTGGCTGGCCATACACGAAGCTGCCCATAACCTTGGCATCACCTCCAACGCCACGATGCTCTACGGCCATGCCGAGAGCCCGGCGCAGCGCATTGACCATATGGTGAGGCTCAGAGAGCTGCAGGACCGCACCGGGGGCTTCAATGCATTCATACCCCTGAAGTTCCGGAAAGAGAACAACCGCATGCATGAACTTGGCGAGGTGCCTGTCACCGAAGACATGCGCAACTATGCCCTGTCGCGCATCTTTCTCGACAACTTTATCCATATCAAGGCCTACTGGCCTGCCATCGGCAAGGATGCAGCCATGATGAGCCTTGCCTTCGGCGCCGATGACCTCGACGGCACCATCGATGACACAACAAGAATATACTCCATGGCCGGCGCCGGAGAGAGCAACACCACACTCTCAACTACCGAGCTGGTGGCAATGATCCGATCCGCCGGATTCAGACCGGTGGAGAGAGATACACTCTACCGGCCCGTAAGGGAGTGGTAATTGGCCTCCGATCTCATAATATAATTTTATCTTTGACCCTGCGTTAATAATTTAATACTTCATCACACGATGAGCTTCAAGGAATTTCTGAAAAGCCGGGTCTTCTGGAAGAATGCAGGCCTGGCGCTGGTCATCGGCGTAGCCATTGTACTCTTACTCATCATCTTCCTTAATATTTACACCCATCACGGCCAGTCGAGACCGACACCCGAGATCAGGGGACTGACAATCGATGAGGCAAGACGCGTGGCAGAGAAAAACAGGATGCGCTTCCAGGTCATCGACTCGGTTTACACCGCCTTCGTACCCCGCGGCTGCGTGGCGGAACAGATGCCTCTCCCCGGCCATCGAGTAAAGAAAGGACGAACCATCAATGTAACCATCAATGCGTTCAATCCCGAAATGGTTGCCGTACCTGACCTCGTGGGACTGCCGAGAAGGCAGGCAGTGTCGGTGATTGAAACAGCAGGATTGCAGGTTGGACAGCTGACCTATGTGCCTGACCTGACAGTCGATTTCGTCCTGAAGCAGACCCTCCATGGCCGTGAGATCGCCCCGGGCGACTCCGTACAGAAGGGGATGGTCATTGACCTCATCCTCGGCAGGGGACTCAGCAGCCAGCGCACATCAATACCCCGGCTTACCGGTTACACCCTCGACCAGGCCAGAAGCGAGATACTGAGCTCATCACTCAACCTGGGGGCATATGTCTTTGATGTCACCGTCACCACCGGTGAGGACTCGGTGAATGCATTCGTCTATAAGCAGAACCCGGTATATCACAATGATGCAACAGTACAGCTGGGCTCGGCAGTCTATATCTGGCTGACGACCGACAGCCTGAAGATCATAGCAGACACCACCTCGATAGTAGCTGCAGATACAGGCGAAATGATGACTTTACCAGAGAACGGAACAGAATCCCTATGATGAGGCACAGATGGCTGATATACCTCCTCCCTCTCCTGCTGACCTCCAACGGTGCATCGGCACAGGAGGTCTTTACCGGTCTGACCCGCAACACGCAGCTGGAAGGCATGACGGGCTTGACGCGGATGAAGGCAGCAGCAGCGGAGGAGCCTCTCTCACTTCCCTTTTTTGACGACTTCTCCCGCGACAGCCTCTATCCCTCCGTCGACAGATGGTCTGATCTTCAGGTATTTGTAAACAATACCCTCTCTGTCAGCCAGCCCTCCCTGGGCGTCGCCACCTTCGACTGCCTCGATGAATACGGCCTGCTTTATGATCAGGCCTCAAACATTGTTTTCACAGCCGACAGACTGACATCGCGCGCCATCGACCTGGCATATCCGGCCGGCGACAGCATCTGGCTCAGCTTCCTTTACGAGGCCGGAGGCGTGGCTGATATGCCTGAGAGCGATGACAGCCTGACGCTAAGCTTCTGGGCACCGGATGAGGAGATATGGTATAGCGTCTGGCAGGCTGAAGGCGACACAGAGCCAGGATTCCGCCAGGCAATGATACCGGTGACAGACAGCCGCTTCCTGAAGAATGGATTCAGATTCATGTTCACCGGCTATGCCTCCCTTGCCGGTGTGCTCACAGAACCCTCCCGGTCAGGCACGGCTGACCAGTGGAACCTCGACCACGTTTATCTTGACAGGAACAGGTCCCGTCATGACACCGTCATCCATGACGTGGCCATGACCCTGCCCCTCCGTTCATTGGTCAAGGAGTACGAGGCTATGCCGTGGAAACACTTCCGCCAGGCCTACCTCTCGCTGATGAGCCCCGCTGTCAGCCTCAGATACCGCAATAATGACACCATCGTGCGCAACGTGACAAGGTATATCTCTGTCACTGACCTTTCAACCGGAGCCGTGGTGCGCGACTTTGATGCCGGGGCTTCCAACGCAGCTCCACTGTCTGACATCCTTTATGATGCGCCCCTTTTATATACATACAACACCGCCGTCGCCGCCGACACAGCTCAATTCCTCGTGACAGCATCACTGGTCACCGATGACTTCGACCGCAAGCAAAATGATACAATCAGGTACCTGCAACAGTTCTCCGATTATTTTGCCATTGACGACGGTACTGCCGAGGCCGGTTACGGAATCAACGGACAGGGAGCAAACAATGCCAGGGTAGCACTGCGCTTCAGATCATTCATCCCTGACTCGGTCAGAGGAATAAGCATCTGCTTCAACGATGCCTATGACAACGCCAACCAGAGGGCGTTTGACATCATGGTGTGGGCAGACGACAACGGTCAGCCGGGAGCGGTGCTGGGCTCTGCCGAAGGATCCGTCGCCACGCCGGGCGGGGAGATAAACGGATTTGTAACTTATCTGTTCGACCGGCCCGTACAGGTGACCGATTACTTCTGGGTAGGCTGGAGTCAACTCTCCGATAAATTCCTCAATGCGGGCCTCGACCTCAACACGCCGAACGACGGGAGGCAGTACTTCATGCTCAGCGGCGTCTGGCAGGCCAGCCAGGCTCCGGGGACGCTGATGATGAGACCGGTGATGAGAGGAGCAGGATCCGCCACATCATCAGACCACGGCACCCTCATCAATGACCTCTTCACTCTCTTCCCCAATCCCACCTCGGGGCAGGTGACCCTGGTGCCCTCGGACAGGGCCCCGGACGATTTTACAGTCGAGGTGATCTCTTCCACCGGAGCCAGAGTACTGTTGCTCGACGACAGCAGCGGCCGTTATGACCTCAGCCGGCTGGCTGCCGGAACATATATCCTCCTGGTAAAGAGCCGGGAAGGCCTGCCGCTCTCCCTGCTGCGTGTCATCAAACTCCAATGAGAAAGTGCAGATGACCGAACCGGAACTGCCTGACAACCAGGAGCAGGAGCAGGAACAGGAGCAGGAACTCTTCGAGCACTACCGTTATGTGGTTGACCCGGGACAGTCGATGCTTCGCATCGACAAGTACCTCTCCGCGCGCATTGAGAATGTGTCACGTACACGCGTTCAGGCCGCAGCACAGGCAGGCAATATCCTGGTCAATGAGAACCCCGTCAAACCCAACTACCGCGTAAAGCCCCTGGATGTCATCCAGATACTGCTGCCCAACCCGCCCCGGGAGATAGAGCTGATACCGCAGGATCTCCCCATAAATATTGTCTATGAAGATGATGATGTGATAGTGGTCGACAAGCAGGCAGGCATGGTGGTGCATCCGGCCTACGGCAATTACTCGGGCACCCTCATGAATGCACTCATGTTCCACTTCAGGGACCTCCCTCTCTTTCAGACCGGAGAGCAACGGCCGGGGCTGGTGCACCGCATTGACAAGAACACATCAGGACTGCTCGTCGTTGCCAAGAACGAATATGCCCATAACAAACTCGCCAGGCAGTTCTTCAACCGCACCACGGGACGCCGCTACCTGGCGCTGGTATGGGGCACGCCGGACCCTGAAGAGGGGACTGTCACCGGCAATGTAGGCCGTAATATCCGCGACCGTCGCATCATGCAGGTCTTCCCCGACGGCAGCGTGGGCAAGCATGCCGTCACACACTACAAAATCATCGAGCCGCTTGGCTACGTGTCACTCATTGAGTGCCGTCTCGAGACAGGGCGCACCCACCAGATAAGGGTCCACATGGCATGGAAAGGTCATCCACTCTTTAACGACAGTGAGTACGGGGGTGACAGAATACTCAAGGGTACAACCTTTACAAAATACCAGCAGTACGTACGAAACTGCTTTGCTCTTCTGCCCCGCCAGGCACTGCATGCCCAGACCCTCTCCTTTGATCACCCGGTATCCGGCAAACGGCTCTCCTTCGAATCGCCCCTGCCCGACGACATGACCGCCGTGCTGGCTAAATGGAGAAAATATACTGCAGGCAGAGACTAAATCAGTCGGCAGTCCACAGTCGGCAGTTGGCAGCCAGAATCAGTCGGCAGTCCACTGTCGGCAGTTGGCAGCCAGAATCAGTCGGCAGTCCACAATCGGCAGTCCACAGTTGATAGCCGTTAACTCATTGAATGACTGAAGACTGAAGACTGCCGACTGAAGACTGAAGACTGCCCTACCAGGAGCCTCCTGCTCCGCCGCCGCCGAAGCTGCCGCCGCCAAAACCGCCGAAACCGCCGCCGCCACCCGAGAAGCCACCACTGCCGCCACCGCCGGTGAAGCCTCCCCAGTTGCCGCTGTGCGACCGTCCGCCGCCCAGCATGCCCAGGAGGAGCCACAGCGGGAGGTTCTGGGTGCCGCTCCTTCTGATATGCCTGTTGTTCGAGCTGCCGGAAGAGACGGCCACAATGAAGATAATAAGGACAATGAAGAAGACGATGCCCGGAACAGCCCCCGAGGAGGCGCCCTCAGCATAACTGTCGTAACTGTACTCCCCGGCGGCAAGTGACATAAGCACATCCGTGCCGGCATCGAGACCCCCGTAATAGTCGTTGGCCCGGAATCGCGGCAGTATCTCCCTGTCGATGATCTCAGCGCAGGCTATGTCAGGGATGGCGCCCTCGAGACCGTAGCCGGTGGCGATGAAGATCTGGCCGTCAGACCGCTCATTCTTTGTCTTCACCAGGATCAGTACGCCGTTGTTGAAATCGCCCTGACCAACGCCCCACTCCCTGGCTATCCTGTAGGCAAAGTCAGACCGGTCGTATCCCTGGAGGTCGTCAACGATCACCACGGCTATCTGGTTCGAGGTGGTATCATTGAAAACGACGAGCTTATCCTCCAGCGCTCTCACGTCAGAGGCGGAGAGCACCCCGGCAAAGTCATTCACGAGCCGCGGCGGGTCGGGCCGTGGAAGCAATGACTGGCCGGTCACCGCCTGTGAGGCAATCATGAACAGTAATATAGCTGCTATAACAGTTAACCTTTTCATGATCACAGTCCCGGTTCAGTTATGTCAAAAGAGATTGTATCAGAGAGCTCATTGATGTCATTCCGCAGGTAGGGGAAATGCTCCTTCAGCTGCTCGCCGGCCATGAGTATCCCTTCGGCGAGTCCCTCGGCGTACTTATCCTCGCTGAAACGCATCTGCATATGATCACGGATGCTGTCCCAGAAGCCTATGGGCACCACACTGTTAATGCCGCTGTCACCGATTATTGCAAAGCTTCGCTCCTTCAGGGCGAGATAGATCAGCACTCCGTTGCGGTCAGCCGTCTTGTGCATCCCCAGTTTCCTGAAGAGCCAGGCCGCCTCATCAAGGACATTGGCCTTGCAGGAGGTCTCCACATGCACCCTTATCTCACCGGAGGTAGCGTGTTCTGCCTCCTTGATCGCCCTTACAATGTTCTCCTGCTGCTCTGCAGTAAAAAATGCTGAAGCCTTCATCGCCGAAAACTCAGAACTGTACCGTGGGAGCTACCTCCGTCCCCTCCTGTGCCTCAAAATAGGGTCTTGCGTCAAATTTGGAGAGAGAAGCGATAATATTGTTCGGGAACTGCTTGATAAAGGTATTGTACTCCCTGGCTGCATCATTGAAGTTGTTCCTGGCAACGGCTATCCTGTTCTCCGTACCCTCAAGCTCAACCTGCAGGTCGCGGAAGTTCTGGGTAGCCTTGATGTCGGGGTAACGTTCCACCACCACCATCAGCCGCTGCAGTGCCGAGCTTACTTCACTCTGTGCTGCCTGGAACTGCTGCAGCTGTTCGGGAGTGATGTTTGAAGGATCGATGGTCATCTGGGTGGCCTTCGCCCTGGCTTCAATGACTCTGGTCAGTGTCTCCTGTTCAAACTCGGCAGCACCTTTGACCGTATTTACAAAATTGGGGATAAGATCCGCACGGCGCTGATACTGCGTCTCTACATTACTCCACTCCGTGGATACCTTCTCATTCATCGGGATGATCTTGTTGTATATCCCGACACCCCATGATACAATAAGCAGCAGAACGACAAGCACTATGACAATGATGCCTATCCTGCCTAAAGGTTTCTTTTCCATTTCTCAGTCTGTTTTGTTTCAGACCCAAACTTACATAAAAACTGTTGATTTTGTAAAGGCAGATAAAAAACAAGACCTCCGCCCCCGATACCATAGGAAAAGTGAAGAACATTCACGGCGCGGGGGGGTCTCCGCAATCCCTCTGTGGCATCCTTTGCCGATGATCTTTTTTCGGACAGAGTCTTTGAGCGATATTAAATAATGTAAATTTGGGGCAAAACTGCAGAGGAATGAAGACTATTGCCATCATTGCCGGGGGAAATTCATCGGAATACCCCGTATCGGTCAGAAGCGCTGAGAGTGTAGCCTCGGTGCTGAAGGGGCGGTATGAAACCTACATCGTAACCGTAAGAGGTATCGACTGGTACTGGGAAGACCCTAAAGGACGCATTTTCAGCATTGACAAGAACGACTTCTCCCTGGTGCTCGATGACGGCAGGGTAAGGTTTGACGCCGCCTTCATTGCCATTCACGGCACCCCGGGCGAGGACGGTCTCCTGCAGGGTTACTTTGAGATGACGGGGATACCCTATTCCAGCTGCAGCTCCTTCGTGTCGGCGCTGACATTCAACAAGCAGGCATGCAAGCTCTACCTTTTTGAATACGGGATACCCATGACCGGCGGGCTGCTGATAAGAAAAGGACAACAATATGACGCCGAAAGGATAGCAACAGAGATCGGCCTGCCCTGTTTCGTCAAGCCCAATGCAAGCGGCTCAAGCTTCGGAGTGACAAAGGTGAAAGAGGTGGTCGAATTTGCTGCTGCAGTCGATACAGCACTTACCGAAGGCCACGAAGTGCTGGTGGAAACATTCATGCCGGGCACCGAGGTGGCCTGCGGCGTGGTGAAGACCAAAGACAAAAAGATAGTGATGCCCGTTACAGAGGTGGTGCCCAAAAAGGAGTTCTTCGACTATGAGGCAAAATATACCGACGGATTCTCCGAAGAGATAACCCCGGCACGGCTGACTGACGAGATGACTAAACGGATACAGGAGCTCTCCTCAGAGATTTGTGACCTGCTGGGTTGCAAGGGCATTGTCAGGGTCGACTTCATAATCACACCCGACGGGCCGCAGTTCCTTGAGATAAATACCATTCCGGGTATGACACCGGAGAGTATTCTGCCAAAACAGGCTGCGGTTTACGGCATCTCGCAAACCGAACTCTATTCAATGGTGATCGAGGATCTGTTCTGATATTGCTGCCGGCCGCCAGCTGCCGGTTCCTGTTGAATGTACCTCCGGATCAACTGCACTCCTGCTTCTCCCTGGCCTCTATCATCCTTTCCAGGAACCTGGTCACCGAGGTCTGCTTCGTGAAGTTGTAGGCAGCTTTTGTGGGCCCCTTGCCCACCTTGATAGTCACGGCACTGTCAGGAAGAGCCGCAAAGAGCTCCTCGTCGGTCTTGTCGTCACCGATGGCAAGGATAAAGTCATTCTTCCCCGATGCTGTCAGCTTCATGGCTGCCGTACCTTTGTTGTAACCGGCCATCTTAACCTCCACAACCTTATGACCGTCAATGATCTGCAGCGGCATGTTCAGTATCATCTCCTCCAGCTCGCCCTTCAGCTCTATGGCCCTGAGTGCCGACAGATCCTCGTCAGCGTTCCGGTAATGCCATGAGAGTGAAGCCCTCTTCTCCTCCACGAATGATCCCTTGCACCGGTTGGTGAACCTGCCCATGATTGGCATTATACCCTCTTTCCATGAAGCATCCTGGCCGAGTGACGACTCCCACTCCCCGCCAGCATGCCTGATGAAGGCTCCGTGTTCCGCCACCAGTGTCACGTTGACCTCCGAGAACCACTTGTCAAGGAAGTCCCGGTTCCTGCCGCTGATGATCACCAGGTCTGTGACTGCAGCCAGCCTGGTTGTCAGATCAACCAGCTTATCTTCCGGAACAGCCAGCTCGGGCAACTCGCGTATCGGCACCAGTGTGCCGTCATAATCGATGAACAGCACCGGCGAGGCAGCCTTGCAGAATGATGTGATAATCCTGTCTTCTATATCTTTGTTTATGAGCCTTATACGATAGCTCTCCCTGTCACTCTTCACCTTGACGGTAGTACGGAGAATATCATCGGCCCATGAGAAGACATCATAGTCGCGGATCCTGTTTTTCATCGCCTCGAGGCGCTTATGCTTCTCTTCATCCTTCATCGTCAGCGCTTCATGTATGGCGTCAGCCATCTGACCTATGTCTGACGGGTTGACCAGCACCGACTCTCCCATCTCAGCGGCAGCACCGGCAAGCTCGCTCAGTATAAGCATGCCTGCCCGCTTGTGCTGGGCAGCTACATACTCCTTGGCCACCAAATTCATCCCGTCGCGCAGAGGGGTCAGCAGGCCGACGTCACTGTGTGAATAGAGGGCTACCAGCTCATTGAACTTCAACGACCTGTACTGGTAGATGATAGGATTCCAATCCAACGTGCCGTACTTGCCGTTTATGCGTCCCACGGTGGCTTCTATCTCCTTTTTCATCTCCTGATAACGGACGATGGTGTCACGTGATGGCACCATCACCATGTTGAAGATCACCCTCCCCCTCATTCCGGGATAACGCTCCAGGAAGAGCTCGAAGGCTGAGAGCCTGTTGAGAAAACCCTTTGTGTAGTCAAGCCTGTCAACGGAGAAGATCAGCAGACGGTCTCTCTTCTGCTTCCGTATCCGGGAAATATATTTCTCCGTCTCCGGCAACAAAACCGCATCATGGAATTTGTTGAAGTCAATGCTGATGGGGAAGGCATCTGCCCTCGCATAGACATCCTCAGCCGTTACCGTGTTGAGCGAAATGTCATAGCCGAGGCACCTTCTTACCGACTTCAGAAAATGCTGCGCATAGTCATGGGTGTGAAAGCCTATAAGGTCGGCACCCAGCAGTCCCTGCAGTATAGCCTTCTGATATCCGTCGGGCATGATACGGAAGACCTCGTATGACGGGAACGGAATGTGCAGAAAAAATGCCACTGACGCCTCTGGAAACTCCTCACGCACCATTGCCGGCAACAGGAAGAGCTGGTAGTCATGTATCCATACAAAGTCGCCGGGCTGGATGATCTTTCGCAACTCCTTATAGAACAGCTCATTTGCTTTCTTATAGCTCTCGAAATACCCCTGTCCGAAGACAGCCATCGACGGAAAATAATGAAACAGCGGCCAGATAAGGTCATTGCAAAAACCCCCGTAGAACTTCTCGTTTACACTTTCGGGTATCCTTACCGAGCTGAGCTCAAAGGTCTCCTGGACCTCAGGGAGTGAGTTCAGACGTTTATTGTCGTATTCGCCCTTGCCAACCCAGACGGTTTTCTCCATAGTCTCATTCTCGCTTTCCGACTTCATTCTCTGCGTAAGGGAAAGCACAGCGGAGACCAGTCCACCGGTGTTCTGCACAGCGGTAAGGTTTCCGTTGCGGTGCTTAAGAGTGAAAGGCAGCCTGTAGGCTACTATCACTATCCTTTTGAAATCTGCTGGTCTGTTTTTACTCATTTTTTCTGGTTTTAAAGGGGGGCCGGAATGTCAGGCTCAGTAGGCCACTTGCCGGTCATTATGTTTAATCTTAAAGGAAGACCGGCCTGTCCAGCCTGGCCGCTATCCGGTATATCGCATTCATCAGTCCTACGTGGCTGTAGGTCTGAGGAAAGTTACCCCACTGGCTGCCGTCACGTCCTGCGTCCTCACTGAAGAGACCCAGATGATTTGAAAACTCAAGCAGCTTCTCAATGGTTCTCATTGCCTCATCCACCCTGCCTGTACACGCCAGCGCCTCAGCGTACCAGAAGGCGCATACCAGGAAGGTTGTCTCCGGCTTGCCGAAGTCATCCTCATGGATATACCTGTAGAGCAGTCCCTCCTCAGTCTTCAGATGTTCCGCCAGGGTGTCCAGGTGGTCGCGTGCCCTCGCACCTGACGGATCGAGATAATTCATGGTAACCAGGTGTATTGTGGCAGCATCATAATTCTTGTTCCCGATAGCCTGCATATAGGCCTTCAGGTCAGCCTGGTAGCACATCTCAATCTTTTCTGATGCCCTGACAGCCAGCTTTTCGGCTCTCCTCTTCATATCGTTGTCTGCAAAACTGGCTCCTATCTTCTCCGCCGCCCTGGCACCGGCCCAGTGAAAGAGGAAGGTATAGCAGTTCTCCTGCATCCTGTTGCGGAACTCCCAGATGCCGGCATCGGGCTTGTCCATGGTCTCCTCGATGCGACTGAGAAGCCACTGGATGACTTCCCTGGACTTGCTGTAGGAGAGGTAGTTCAGCCTTCTGTCAATATAGAGGGGCAAAAGGCTCGCAAGCACCTGCCCGTAGATGTCATACTGTTCCTGGTTATAGGCGTCATTGCCCAGGTGAACGGGTTTGTTCGAGAGATAACCCTCGAGATCCAGTTCCTTCTCCTTGGGAACCGCAGTGCCGGCGATGGTGTACATCGGCCTTATCTTCTTCTGCTCCGAAAGAATGATATTCTGGATATAGAGGAAGTAGCGCTCCAGCTCTTCAAAGTGGCCCAGGTTATTGAAAGCATTGAGGGTATAATAGGAGTCCCTCATCCAGCAATAGCGGTAATCCCAGTTCCTGCCTGCTCCCGGGGCCTCAGGCAGGCTGGTGGTGCCCGAGGCTATAATGCCGCCTGTGTCCTCATACTGATGAAGCTTCAACACCAGTGCAGACCTGATGATCTCATCCTGAAAGATATTTGGTATTGAGGTGGTCTTGATCCAGTGAAGCCAGTACTTGGTGGTCTTCTCCAGAAAATCCTCGGCAGTAGCCTCCAGCGGGGCTTCCAGGGGCACTCCGTATGTGAATGCCAGGTAGCAGGTGTCATTCAGCAGGAATGACTGGTTATTGACAATGTATGTAAGCGGGATATTGGTTGTCAGCCTGACCTGCGACTCCAGGTTCAGATACCTTATATGGTTGCTTCCGGCAACGATCTCGGGCCTGAAGGCGCCGTAACTTCCTGCCGGCTCGCACCTGACATTGATAAACGGATTACCCTCTATCGGCTCAATCTTGCGTATCAGCATCAATGGCCGGTAGTAGCGGTCGTACTGGTAAAACCTTGGAGCAAAGTCCGTAACCCTGAACTTGCCGTCGTCAGTGGTGAACTCGGTGGTCAGGATGTTGGTATTGCGGATATATTCCTGAAAGGTATAGAAGTTATCTCCGGAGGGCTTGATGGAAAACTCCCCTCCCTTTTTGCCGTCAAGCAGTGACCCGAAGAGGAAGCTGCTGTCAAAACGGGGCAGGCACATCCAGGTTACATCTGCGCTCTTGTTGATGTAGGCCAGGAATGAACAGTTGCCTACGATTCCCATCTCATATTTGTGAATGGCATCCATCTCTCTTTTGAATTATTGTAATGACGCGGCGGACATGCACCGCCGTCAGGATGATGTTATGCCCTGTCAGGGCACTGTCACAATATAGTCAATTATTCCGTACCGAAGCTCAACGTTTCGAATCTGTACGAATCGATGGGTGCGCATGAGCATACGAGGTTGCGGTCTCCGTAGCCGTTGTCAACCCTGCCAACCGTAGGCCAGAATTTGTTCTCGGCGATCCATGGCAGCGGATAGGCAGCCTTCTCACGCTGATATCCGTGGCTCCAGCCATCGGAGATGACCGATGCAGCTGTGTGGGGCGCATTCTTCAGCACATTATCCTCCCTGTCTGCCTTCCCCTTCCTGATCTCCTCTATCTCCTCCCATATGTTTCGCATGGCATCAACGAACCTGTCGAGCTCTGCTTTCGACTCCGACTCTGTCGGTTCAACCATCAGGGTGCCATGTACCGGAAATGAAAGAGTAGGTGCATGAAACCCGTAATCCATCAGCCTCTTGGCTATATCCGACTCATCCACACCGGCATCCTTAAAGCCCCGGCAGTCAAGGATCATCTCATGTGCACAGCGGTCGTTGGCACCGGTGTAAAGTACTCTGAACCTGTCTTTCAGCGCGGCTGCCAGGTAGTTGGCGTTGAGGATGGCATATACCGTTGATTTCGTAAGTCCCTCAGTGCCCAGCATCATCACATAGGCATGGCTGATAGTCAGTATGTGAGCGCTGCCGTATGGTGCTGCAGCAACAGCGGTTATTCCGTGGCTGCCACCGGTCTTCACCACCGGATGCGAGGGAAGGAACTCTGCCAGCTTGAGGTTGCATAAGATGGGTCCCATGCCCGGCCCCCCGCCGCCGTGAGGGATGGCAAAGGTCTTGTGCAGGTTCAGGTGGCATACGTCGGCTCCTATGTGGCCCGGGCTTGTCAGCCCCACCTGTGCATTCATGTTGGCTCCGTCCATATAGACCAGTCCGCCGTTCTCATGGATTATGCCGATCATCTCCACGATGGCCTCTTCAAACACACCGTGCGTTGATGGATAGGTGATCATGGCGGCACTCAGATTATCACGGTGCTCCACAGCCTTCTTTTTCAGGTCTTCGACACTGATGTTGCCATCTTCGTCGCACTCTACAACCACCACCTTCATGCCTGCCATGGCGGCGCTGGCCGGGTTGGTGCCATGGGCCGATGAAGGTATCAGCGCTACATTGCGGTGCCCCTCGTTACGGCTTATGTGATACTGTCTGATGACCATCAGCCCGGTATATTCTCCCGCAGCGCCGGAGTTGGGCTGGAACGATACCGCATCAAAGCCGGTGATCTCCTTCAGCGCCTCACCAAGCTCCTCAATCAGTCTGTGATACCCCTCAGCCTGGCTGGCAGGGACGAAGGGATGTATGTTCGCGAACTCCGGCCAGCTCATTGCAAACATGGAGGCCGCAGGGTTGAGCTTCATGGTGCATGACCCAAGCGGTATCATGCCGTTGGCCAGCGAGAAGTCCTTGCGCTCCAGCATCTTGATGTAGCGCATCATATCGGTCTCACTGTGATACCTGTTGAAGGTATGCTCCTGCAGGTATGGCGACGTGCGCTTGAATTTATCGTCTATGCAGAAGCAGTCACACAGCTCTGTCACCTCCTCTGCCTTTTTGCCTGCCACCTCTGCAAAGACGGAGACAAT
>JAVEXM010000152.1:0-4894 GCA_034004025.1 Bacteroidales bacterium | reverse complement strand
ATTACCCCGATAACACTCAGAATGTATATCAACATAAAGGCTATGGCTGCCCTGTCAGAACGCAGCCTGCTGAATCTGCTCCTGAAACCTCCCTCAGCCACCCAGTTGACCGCCAGGATGATCTCGCTCACCGTCAGCATGTACCGTGATGAAGGAAGGAAGATCGCTATGAGGCATAGAGATGCAAAGTAAATCCACCGGTGGATGTTCCTCCGTGTTATGTCAGTCTGGGTATCCATCTCCTTCGCCGCTCCGGTGAAAATTCTCCCGAAAAATGTGATTGTCAGACTCCATCTCCTGCGCCTATCCAGTGAACATATTCCCGGGTCATTTCAGTGCCGGCACCCATCATCTTGGCCGCTGTGAGTCTGTCTTTGATCTTCATGCTTCTTATCGGCTAAGATTTATCTGATTGGGGTACAGTGCTTTAGACTATGCTCCTGAACCGCTCCGGAATTTTTATCACAGGCTTCTCAGGAAGCATCCCCGGTTTGTTGAGTGCAAAGAGCGGGCGGAAGAGGCTCTCCCTCCTTCGGGCCTGGCTGAAGAATGTGTCACCGTCAACAGGACTCTTCTTGGTGACCAGGTCGAACAGCTCATACCTCCTGTCGAGGTGCCCGCGCCAGCCGGCGTTGAGCAACGATTGATCCTCCATCTTCTTTTGCGAGATTGCGTAATCCACCATCCCGAAATGAAACAGGAAGAGATTGGGGTCAATATGAAAGTTCCTGTGTCTGACCCTGTGAAAACCCGAACCCCACCTCAGTGGTCTGGTAGCCACCACAGCCTTGGTATAGCGCGCCGAAACGTGGGCGAAACTCCTCTGTTCTAGAAACGGCCGCGAAGGGTCAATGGGCTGCTCCAGCTCGAGGTTCTGTCCCACATCCAGCCCGAGGGCAGAGAGGGAGGCATGTCTCACCGGCCGCTGAAGATAGTCGGCCAGCGAAAGCTTCTGGTCAGGATCAACCACCAGCGCCTCATCGATGTCATGCGCAATGACCAGGTCATATCTCAGGAAAAGGGCACCGGAGAAGTTAGAGATCAGGTCAATGCGGTTCTTGTCGCCCCTCGACCTGCTCAGCCTCTGGCCGGGAATCCTGATGACGTTGATCTGTTCATGGCCTTCGGGATACGACTGATCTTGCCCGTCGAGGAACAGATAGAGGTTCTCATGACCAAGTTCCCTGCCGTAATAGTCGATCCATTTCTGAATAAAGAACTGGTCATTCCTGACCATTGATACTGCCGCTATCTTTTTTCGAGTGCCCCCGGACATCCGTCTGTTATTTTCTGGCTAACATTGTATAAAAATATATAAAGCCGTAAATTTACAACAAAACAATGTCAGATAACAGAAATCCTGCCGGAAGCGGACCAATTGACGCGGTTATACTGTGGGTCGACGGCAGTGACCCGAAGCTTGCGGAAAAGAGGGAGCGTTACCTGGCACATGAAAAAAAAAGCGTTGCGCACCCCGGAGCCCTCCCGACACGCTTCGCATCATCAAACGAAATAAGATACTGCGTCCTCTCAATTTTGACCTTTGCTCGTTTCATCAGGAATATTTACGTGGTAACTGATGATCAGGATCCCGATCTGCGGGATGTGGTACGCACCCGGTTCCCCGGAAAAGAGGAATGCATTAAAATAGTTGACCATAGGGAGATCTTCAGGGGTTACGAACAGTATCTGCCTACTTTCAACAGTTCGTCAATAATACCGATGATATCCAGAATATCAGGGTTATCGGAAAGATTTGTCTTTTTTGATGACGATCTGATCCTCATCCGTGAAGTAAGGGAGGAGGATTGGTTCGTCGGCAACAGACCCGTCCTGAGGGGCTGTTGGCGTTTGCCCCCTTACAGACTTATTGCCGGTCATAAACTGAAAGTGCTCATCAACAGGTATATACGCAAAAACAAGGAATACCTGCCAAAGATTTCGTTCTATATCCGTCAGTGGCAAAGTGCGTTTCTGCTGGGTTTCCGGGGACGCTATTTTTTTCACGATCACACCCCTCATCCGTTTCACAAAACAACCATCGACAACTTCTTTGCCTCTAACCCTGAGCTGCTTGAGAAGACAATATCATATCGCTTTAGAGATCACGAACAGATCATCCTGTCATCTGTCACTTACCATCTTGAGATATTAAACGGGAACCGGAATATCAGGAAGACCAGGATCGGATATTTCCATCCATGGTATTCAGAAGGCCGGATGAACAGAAGAATTAAACGCTGCACCAATGACCCGCGGATCAAATCAATCTGCATTCAGAGCATTGAGAGGGTCAGCCAGGTTTCGCGTGAGAAAATATTCGCATGGATGGATGCAATACTGGAGAGGAAATCCTGAAGGATTAATTTTTACTAAGCAGAAAAGGTTTTATAATTGTACCTTTCGGTTACTGAATAAGCAGTGAGAGACACCCGTACTGTATCAATAAGGAAACAGAACAATGACTGGCGGTAAACCTTCTGATGCTGATATTCCCATTGACGTGGTCATAGCCTGGGTTGACGGGAGCGACCCGAAGCTGGCGGAGAAGCGCAGCAGATATATCGGCAAGAGTGATCTGCCGGTCTCTTCCGGTGCCCACTCCACACGTTTTGCCTCCTCCAACGAGATCAGGTACTGCGTACTGTCGGTGTTGCGCTTTGCCCCGTTCGTCCGCAACATATTCATTGTCACCGACGAACAGGATCCGGGACTTCATGATGATGTTGCGAGGTATTTTCCGGGGCGCTCCGGTTCAGTGAGAATAGTAGATCACCAGGAGATCTTCAGAGGGTACGAGGAGTGTCTCCCCACCTTTAACAGCATCACAATTGCCCATATGATCTGGAGGATCAAGGGTCTTGCAGATAATTTTGTCTATTTCAATGATGACACCTTTCTGATCAGGAGCATCACCCCGGACGAGTGGTTCAGGGAAGGTCTGCCGGTGCTGAGGGGCAGGTGGGTGCCGTCTGCCGGACCCCGGGCTCTCTGGAACCGCATCAGAACGGGCTTCAACAGGCATATTGCAGGCAGGCACGATTTTAAACCGAGGGCCTCCTTTCACCTGGGACAGTGGAATGCTGCCGCACTCCTGGGATTCAGATACAGGTACTTCACCAACAGCCATACACCCCATCCGGTAAACAGGAAAGATGCGGCGGATTTTTTCACAAAGAACGAGCCCCTGTTCAGGGAGAACCTCTCATACCGGTTCCGTGACCACAGGCAGTTCACCTTCATCTCATTGTCGAACCATCTGCAGCTGCTCAGCGGTAACCGGAACATTGCCCCTCCTGCCGTGGCCTATCTCAAGCCGGAAAACCGCGGTCCCGGTTACATTGAAAGCAAGATCTATCTCTGCGAACGTGATCCCCGCATCATTTACATGTGTGCCCAGAGCCTCGACAGGTGCGAAGAGGAGGAACGTAAGAAGCTGTTCAGCTGGCTCGACGGCATTCTCGGGCTATGACAGCCGGAGTCTTATTTACGATACCAGCAGGTTGCACCCCCGCAGGTCTGCCTCGTCAAAACGACCCTGCACCTCGAAGCGTCCTCCCTCATGCATGCGTCCCAGGTCAGATGTAGCTATGAATGAGCATGACCAGATATTTGCGAGGTCTATGACGCTTAGGCCTCCTGAGGCACCGGCAGCAACGCAGTGTGACATCGGGTCGTGGCTGTCGCGTATCAGCACCTTCATCCAGGGCGGGGTCCTGAAGAGACCTCCACCGGCAGAGTAGGCCTGGCTGAGCAGTTCCGTCATGCCATACTCCGAGTGTACCAATGTCACTCCGAAGGCCTCCCTGATTATCTCATGCACTTCATCCCTTATCATCTCCCTCCTCCTGCCCTTCATGCCGCCCGTCTCCATGATGATGGCGTCTGACAGATCCGCGGGATGGCTCTCTGCCATGTCAAGAAGCGCAAAGGTGACACCGATGAGTATCACCCGCAGTCCTGCCAGCCATGCACGGTCAATGGCCCTCATCAGGGCATCATGGTCATCAAGGAAGAATCCCCCGCAGCTGTTGCCCGACAGTGTCATCAGCCTCTGCACCATATAGATGAGTGATGACCCCTCGCGCTCCAGGTACGAGGGGAGCAGTCCCATAATGGCATATTCCGAGGGATCTCCGTAGAAGAGCCTGAAGGTACGCTCCAGGCTTTCGTTATAAAGTGCCATGTTTCTGACGGAGTGATGGCTTAGGCGCATGCCGGCAGTGCCGCTGCTGGTAAAAATACGCTCCGGCGAACCCTCCCCGGTAAAAACTGTGTGATCCCTGAAAAAGGATACAGGCATGAAGGGAACGGAGAGGATGTCACTTATGCTGTCGGCATCGGTGCCAATCAGTTGAAGGTACTCACTGTAGACGGGACACTCTTTTGCCTGAAGACGGAATATCTTCAGAGCCGTTGTCTCAAACGACTGACTGTCAGTAATACTGAAGATCTCCTCCGGCAACTTTAAGCTCATCACTCCTACGGGAATGTAGCCGTCCCGTCCGGCTGCCAGACCCACTCAAACTTGCAGGAGGCAAGGGGAGGGTTAACGGCAGTATTCAGGACGACATCAATGATCCTGAGCTTGGCAAAGGTATGATCTCGAATTCTCACCACCCAGACCTGGTTTTTCTTCAGCGGGGCAGCGAGGTCCAGGAATGAAAAGACCGATGAGAGGGAGGTGGCATCCTTCAGCACCCGGAAAGCGGTAACTGCCTCGCTCTCTGTGGCATATTCACCCATTAACGCAAAGGCCGGCTCAAAGGTGTTGGCAGAGAGGAACGGCTCCACAGTGGTGCCGCCCGGGATTGTACCGGCCATCACTGTTATATCTGCCCTGTACTGGTCGGGAAGTGTCGGCACCGCCTTTCCCTCATCGAACGAAAGCCCC
>JAVEXM010000151.1:0-4907 GCA_034004025.1 Bacteroidales bacterium | reverse complement strand
GGTATCGATACCTGACGAGCCCAAGGTCAAGGCCTCGATGAAAATCATCTATCGCGGGCCTGGACAACGCAACTATGTGACTGACAAAGATAACCCGGCCTTCCTCAATTATGACGGCCGCATCGGCATTGAGATAAGAGGATCCTCCTCACAGGTCTCCCCCAAGAAGAATTACGGCTTCACCACCCGCATGGTTGATGATGTCACAAATAACAATGTCAGCCTTCTCGGTATGCCCGAGGAGAACGACTGGATACTGGGAGGAATGGTGTTCGACACCGCCCTCGTCCGCGACTACCTGTGTCACCGTCTCTCTGAGAGGCTGGGCAACTATGCATCGCGGACCGTCTATTGCGAAGTGATCATCAACAATACCTATATGGGACTTTACATGCTGCAGGAGAAGCTGAAGGCCGACGACAACCGGATAGACGTTAAAAAGATAAAGAGCACTGACAATACACTTCCGGATCTCTCGGGCGGATATATCACCAAGGCGGACAAGCTGACCGGAGGTGACACACGGGCATGGATCATGTACTCATTCCAGAATTCCGTAGTTGATTACATTCACGAGTTGCCCAAGCCCGAGGATGCAACGACGGCCCAGACAGCCTATATCAAAGGAGAGTTCTTCAGGCTTGAGGCAGCGGCAGAGAACAATGACATCTCCGTCATCAACGGCTATCCGGCGATAATCGATATCCCCTCCTTCATTGATTTCATGATAGTCAATGAATTCGCCTCAAATCCTGACGCCTACCAGTACAGCACCTACTTCCACAAGGAGCGTAACGGCAAGCTCCGGGCAGGACCGATATGGGATCTCGACCTCAGCTTCGGCAACGACCTCTTTCAGTGGAGCCTTGACAGAAGCAGGACATACCTGTGGTACTTTGAGGATTACTATTACAACAACGGCTCAAGGTTCTGGCGCGATCTCTTTCATAACACCCAGTACAGATGTTATATGTCACGGCGATGGAATGAGGTCATTCAGCCCGGTCAGCCGTTTAACCAGGCTTCCCTTCATGCCTTCATCGACAGTACGGTAGCACACATCTCCGAGGCGGTAGCGAGGGAGTACCTTCGGTGGGGGAAGAGCGGGATCCACACACAGCGCATTGCCGATATAAAAACCTTTATGGCAGCCCGTACGGACTGGATAACTTCAAATATTGGCTCCTATAGTGCCTGCAGTGATGTTAGCGTGCCTCCCCTGGTGATAACCAAGATCATGTATCATCCTCAAACCACTACCCAGTTCCCTGACGAGGAGGAGATGGAATTCATTGAGATAAGAAACACCGGTACCACGACCGTAAACCTCAGCGGCGTCTATTTTCCCGGAACGGGCTTCGTCTACCGGTTTCCTGCCAGCTCCACCCTGGCACCGGGACTATGCGTGATACTGGCCAGCAATGCCTCTGTCTTTCAGTCAGTTTACGGTTTTGCTCCCTTCGGGCAGTTTACCAAGCACCTTTCAAACAGCGGCGAGCCGCTGATCCTCGCAGATGCCTTCGGGAACGTGATCGACCATGTCGAATATTCAGATATGAGTCCCTGGCCTGATGCCGACGGCAACGGATACTATCTGAAACTTGCATCGACTGACCTTGACAACAGTCTGGCAGAGAGCTGGACAGCATCCAATGACCTCATCACCTCCATCGAGGTGCCTTACGAGCCGGTAAGCGTTACCATCTTCCCGAATCCCTTCAGGGAGCTTATTAATATCAGAAGTGAGTCAGTAATAACCTCAGTCGATGTTTATGACATTAACGGCAGGCTGGTGATCTCTCAACCGGGCGGCAGTGAAAGCTGTGAGGTCAATGGCAGCAGCCTTGCAGCCGGCACTTATATTATAAGAGTTACAACCGGTGACAGGTATTACACTGAAAAGATCGTAAAGGAGCGGTGACCTACCACACGTAGGTGCCGACAGCACCTCCCTCAAGAGAGAGAGGAACGGCGATACCCCTGAACCTGACGTTGAAATTTCTCACTGAAGGAGTGGTGTTAAGCACTATCAGCACCTTCCGGCCGTCATTGGTCATGAATCCCACATTCGGCAGATCTCCCAACATGTTGGTAGATATACGTACTGAGCCGGGCCTGACGTGTCTGGAAGCATGGGCCAGGATATAATATGCCGGGTTTCTTTTTACCGTGTTGCCGTCGAGGGTCACTGTCCCCAGGCACCTGTCACACCCTCCGTCAGTATGGGGATCATATGAAGGGTCGGAGGCCAGGTTCCATTCTAGGACGTTCCTGCACCAGTTGCGCGTCGCCCCGATGATCAGGTTTTCTAAGTGCCATTTAATGTCTTCGGCCATGTTCCCGGGTCCTCCCACCCACTGTTCGGTGAAGTAGAGTTTCTTTGAAGGATATGCCTCGTGAACAGCAGTGAGGTCGTCAATGGAGCCGCCGTAAAGATGAAAGGCGGAGCCGTCAACATACTGCCGGGCTCCGGGGTCATTGAGCACGGCCAGGGGATAGTCGGTCCTGTCGGCATTGTGATCATAGATGATGATCTTCGTGGTGAGGCCGGCGGCAGTGAAGGCAGGACCAAGATTCTCCCTGATGAAGAGAGCCTGATCCTCAGCCATCATCACCATGCTTGGGTTGTTGCCGCCGTGCAGAGGCTCATTCTGGATGGTGATGGCATCTATCTCTATCCCCTCAGCCTCCATGGCCTGGATATATTTCACAAAGTACCTGGCATAGGCATCGAACCACTCATGCTTCAGGCTCCCTCCCACAGAGGCGCTGTTGCTCTTCATCCAGAGCGGAGCCGACCACGGTGAGCCCATGATCTTTATGGAAGGGTTTATGGCCAGTATCTCTTTCAGGACAGGTATCAGGTCCTCCCTTTCAGGGTCGAGGCTGAACCTCTCCATCAGAGGATCGGTCTCCCCCGCAGGCAGGTCATTATATGAGAAGACCCTGTCGCTAAGGTCAGAGGCGCCGATACTTATCCTGAGATAGCTGATGCCGATGCCGTTTTCTTCAGTTGAGAAGAGCTCCCGCAGCAGCTCCCCGCGGGCCTCCGCCGACATAGCATTCAGCAGGATGGCACTGCCGCCTGTAAGACAGTTGCCGAAGCCGTCGATCTCCTGGTATCTCTCTGAAGTGTCAACAACGATAGTAGGGTCACTGTTTGCCGCTGTGAGAAATTCCAGCTTCCCGTCGTGCTTCTCGAAGAGAACGCCTTTACCGGGCGACGTGATCCACGCCTCCACCATGACCCCGGTGCCTTCCCCGTTATCCGGGCCGTTTTCCGGGGATCTGTTGCAGCTGATGACCAGCAGCGTAAGGAGTATTGGTAATAGCTTCATCGGTAAAGTTATTTGACCTGGTAAACCCTGACGTAATCAACTACCATTGACCGCGGAAAAATGGAGTCATCAACACCCTGCACTCCTCCCCAGTTGCCTCCGACAGCCACATTGAGCAGCAGGTGAAACCGTTTGTTAAATGGCCAGACCTTATACCCGATGCCCTCGTTCTGAAAAGTAAAATAGTGTTTGTCATCCACGTATCCCCTGAGCTCTTTCAGCTCCCACTCAAGGGCATAGACATGGAAATCGGAATAGCATGTTGATACGGTTGTCCTTGCCGATTTCTGTGTCCCGATTGTGTGGTTATATGCTTCCGTGTGTACTGATGCGTGGATTACATATGGATCCCACCCTACGTTTTCCATAATATCAATCTCGCCGCTGGCAGGCCATCCGCCGTACTCCCAGTCGGTGGGCAGCATCCATATTGCCGGCCACATACCCCTGCCGTCGGGAATCTTAGCCTTCACCTCCACCCTCCCGTAGAGCCAGTCGCCCTTACCTTTTGTGCGGAGCCTTGCAGAGGTATAGTCAAACCCCTCATAATCCTCCTTGAGAGCGGTGATATACAGAAAGCCGTCCTTCACCTCAGCGTTCTCGAGCCTTCCGGCTGTATAGTACTGCAATTCGTTGTTGCCCCATCCCGATGCATTGCCGTCAACGTCATAGCCCCACCTGTTTGCATCAGGCAGACCTGTGTAATTGAACTCATCGCTCCATACCAGCACCAGCTCACCGCTGTTTGGGTTATCCGGATATTCTTCGGGGTCCTGCTCCCCGGAACATCCCGGCGCAAGCAGGAAAACGGACAAAAAGAGTAACATTATCAGTGGCATGGCTTTCATTTTCCCATATCTGCTATTCGATGATGAATTCCGCATGGAGCCCCTCGTCTGAATTCGGGCCAACCCAGAGGTCAAACTCACCCGGTTCAATGACTGTCTCTTTGCCGTTGAAGAAGGCGAGGTCAGCAGCCGTGAGGGTAAACTCCACCTCGGCGGTCTCACCCTTCGGGATGGTAAGCCTCCAGTATCCTTTTAACTCCTTTATCGGACGGGTTATGCTGCCCACCCTGTCACGAACATACAGCTGTACTATCTCATCGGCGTCCCACTTACCGCTGTTGGTTACCATTGCCTTAACAGTAATGGAACCTGTTGTGCTCATTGCATCATCAGAAAGTGCGAGATCGCTGTAGGTGAATGTTGTATAGCTGAGGCCGTATCCGAAAGGCAGCAGCGGGGTGTAACCGTAGTCGAGATGGAACGACTCGTATCCGAGAGAGCTCTGCGGATTCTCAACAGGGATCTCATCTATGGGTGTCCATGTCTCGTCCGAAGCAGGCCTGCCGGTATTTTTCCGGTAATAGTAGAACGGGATCTGTCCCTCGCCCTTTACAAAGGTCACCGGAAGCTTGCCCGAGGGTGATTCCTTTCCGAAGATAAGGTCCGCCAGTGCGGGTCCCGCCATGGTCCCTCCGTGCCAGGCATAGAGGAGGGCATCAGACTCCTTCAGCTCATCTCCTATTGCCAGGGGACGTCCGGCCATTATAATAACAACAAGAGG
>JAVEXM010000036.1:22612-23863 GCA_034004025.1 Bacteroidales bacterium | reverse complement strand
CATAGTCCTTCATTCACCTTTGTCTTTAAAAGTATGAATTCAGATCGTGGACATGCATTTTCAAATATATATTGCATAAATTCAAGTTATTACAGGGACTATTTTATAAATTAAGTGGACACTAATGATCCTTTGTCTATATTTCATTAAACAAACCCGCGTGATGAGGAGTATCATTATTGCCGTGATCTGCATCATATCATGCATGGCGGCAGCAGCACAGCAAGTAAGCCCGATAACCATTGAGAAAAAGGGCCTCGGAAAACAATATCTTCAGAATGGTCAGCGCCTTGACCGTAAAGAGATCAATAAGGTGCTGACAGGGTATGAGGGATCAGCTGATGAATTCAGAAAGTCCTCAAGGAATTCCGGCATTGGTGTCGGCCTCGTTGCCGGAGGCTGCCTTGTGATTGGAGCCTCATCACTTATCAGTTCACTTAAGGATGTTGAGACACTCAACAGTGGTAGCCTGGATGTTTCCGGGGCCAACACAGGACCTTTCCTGGTAGGGTGCGGAATGGCACTGGCCGGAATTCCCTTTATGCTCAAAGGCAATTCGCAGTTTGTCCGGTCTGTGAATATTTACAACGCCCAGCCCGGCATTGAACGAAGCCCTGTGGCCAGTATTACTGTTGCCATCTTCCCGGCAGGCGCCGGAATGAGAGTAGTTTTCTAAAGTAACACAGACAAACTCAGTCCTCCCTGTCAACCCTCGGCATCTGAAGTGCAGAAGGGACCGACTGTTCTCTGTTCTCTGTTCTCTGTTCTCTGTTCTCTGTTCTCTGTTCTCTGTTCTCTAATCCTTAATCAGGCTCTCTTCTCCCGGCTCCTGTTTTTTAGTCTGCACGTATTGTATGCAATGAGGTCAACATCATGACAGTCAAACTTAAACCCAACGAGGTGGTGCTAAAAGCCGGAGATACCAGTCAGGTGATAGACAAGACCACAGTACCAGGAAAACTGATAGTCACGAACCAGGGATTGTATTTCAAGACCTTAATGAGTGAGACGGAAAAGTTCAATCTTGAGATCCTGTTCGATAATATACTGGAAGTCATATATTTCAGCCAGGGGTTATTTGCTGCCAAAGGATTAAATATAGTTACCCGTGACGGAAATACCTTCAGTTTTCCGCTGCGCAAGCGTGATGAGTTTGGTCAGCTTATCAACAGAATGTACTGACCGCACTATTATCAGCCGGAAATTTTATCATTTATACTTGAGAGACTGTGCAGGATTGACCCTGGCGGC
>JAVEXM010000036.1:0-22512 GCA_034004025.1 Bacteroidales bacterium | reverse complement strand
GACTGTGCAGGATTGACCCTGGCGGCTATGACCATATGGTATTCTTGCCGGAAATTGATCACTCATACTTTAGCGACTGTGCAGGATTGACCCTGGCGGCTCTTACTATACGGTAGCTGATTGTCAAAAGTGCTATGGCAAGTGCTACGGCAAGACCCACTAAAAATACCGGCAATCCCAGCTCTATCCTGTAATGGAAGGTCTCAAGCCATTTCCCTGCAAAATACCAGATCAGCGGCCAGGCCAGGAGGGCAGATATAGAGACCAGAACCACCACCTCCCTTGATATCACGACATATATTCCTGCCACGGAGGATCCCATGGCTTTTCTCACACCTATCTCCTTGGTGCGCTGTTCAACGGTGTACGAAGTCAGTCCGAAAAGACCCAGGGCAGCGATAAAGAGGGCCAGGATGGAAAAGATGACAGCCATCTGGGCGTTCTGCTTCTCCTGCCTGTACATATTCTCAAAGTCGTCATCAACAAAATAATACTGTAACGGATTATTGGCAGTAAACTCTTTCCACAGCTTTTCAATATTTCCTATCGTTTCCGAATAGTTCTGTGCCGCCATTTTAACGGTCATGTAGCCCCAATTCTGGTCATCACCCTTGAAGCATAAAATGTAGGGCTGGATGGGATTTCGCAGGGACTCGTGGTTGAAATTCTTTACTACTCCGATTATTGACATGTGCAGCAGTCGACCCTCATCACCGGGCCGGATGATTCTGGTCTGATCGGGTTGATCAAGTCCGAACTCCCTTACAGCGCTCTCATTTACCAGGCAAGCCTCACTGTCGGTAGTGAAGGATTCATCAAAGAACCTTCCTGAGGCAAGCGTCATCCCGTATGTGTCAAGGTAATCAGGGTCAACCCAGTTGGTAACCAGCAGAAATGACTCATCACTCCGTCCCTCAATAAGATATCCGTTGTTATTGTTGTTTCTGCCAGGCACTGCCGTTGAGCTGGCAATATTTACCACCCCCGGGATCTCTTTTGCCGCATCCTTGAATGCCTTCCACCGGGGTCCGAGCACATGAGCCCTCTCTATCACTATCAGCTGATCCTTGTTGAAGCCCACATCCTTATTCAGCATAAAGCTGATCTGCCGGTACATCACTACTGTGCCCACTATGAGCAAAATAGAGACTGCAAACTGGAATACGACCAGGACCCTTCTCAACCTGCCGTTCTTCATGCTTCCCGAAATGCTTCCCTTGAGAACTTCATACGGATTGAAGGAGGAGAGGAACATTGCAGGGTAACTTCCCGCAAGCAGCGCAACCAGAACAGTGAAAAGCAACATTACCGGGATTGTATACCAGTAGGAGAGCAGATCAAGCTCCAGTCTCGTGCCAAGCAGGTTACTGAAGTAGGGGAGGCTGACCTTAATAATCAGGAGGGCTAAAACCAGCGATATGAATGAAAGTATAAATGATTCTGAGAGAAACTGTGCAACAAGCATACCCCGCGTCGATCCTCCCACCTTCTTTATACCGACCTCCTTTGCCCTCCTGGAGGCCTGGGCAGTCGAGAGGTTCATGAAATTTACGGCTGCGATAAGAACAATGAGTATGGCAACGCTACCGAAAATCGTCAGGTACTTGGGGTCGCTGGCCGCCTTGAACTCCTGTTGAACAGAAGGATCCATGTGAATATCTGGCAGCTTCTGGAGGTAATACTCATATTTGTTTCCCTGTGCCGCGAACTCTTCAATCGTTATACCCATATACCTCTGCAGTTCAGGACCTACATACTTAATTAGCAGATCTGTGATCTTCATCTCAACATCTGACGCGCTGGCGTTTGGATTCAGGAGAAGATAGGTACTGAAGCTGTTGCTCATCCAGTCCGGAGCCTTTGACCGGGGGTTTGTCAGAAAAGAGGTTATGATGTTGGCGGCAAAATGCGAGTTTTCCGGAATATCCGCCATAATACCCGTGACGATATACCGGACTGTGTCTGATCCTATCTTTATCGCCTTGTCGATCGGAGACTCATTACCGAAAATCCTCTTCGCCGCTGTTTCGCTGAGAACAACCTTGTGAGGTGCGTTAAGCATCTTATCCGGATCTCCTGCAATGACCGGAATGGTGAAAAAGTTAAAGAATGATGAGTCTGCCTGAATCAGGTGGTCCTCGGTAAAAACACGGTCCTCATATTCGACTATTGTGGGACCCGAACCGGTCATCCGCAGAAAATCATCCACCTCCGGAAACTCCTCAAGCATGGTAGGGCCCATGATGGCCGGAGTAAAGGCTCCTACTATCTCCTGCCCCCCTATCTTCCCGTTGAGCACCAGCCTGTAAATGCGGTCCTTTTTGACATTGTACCTGTCATAACTCGCTTCGTTAATGACAAAGATGGCTATGAGCAGACTGCATGCAATTCCGATGGAAAGACCCAGGATATTAATGATTATATACGATCTCTGACGTTTGAATGATCGTAGACTGTACTTGATAAGGTTGCTTAACATACCCCCACGGTTTTTATTTGATAATAAAAATTGACTTGTCTCTGAATATTAACCTGTCGGCCGATAATTACTCTACCTTCAGCGCCTCGGCCGGATTGATGCGCGATGCCTTACAAGCCTGATATCCTACTGTCAGCATCGCAATTATTATTGTCCCGACAGCTATCCCTGCAAAGACAATTATGTTCATATCAATTCTGTATGCAAACTGCTGCAGCAATTTATGTACTATCACCCACCCTGCCGGAAGTGCAATAACCAGTGATATAATTACCAGTACAAGGAACTCTCTCGCCATAGTACCAATTACAATGAGAGAATCAGCACCCATAACCTTTCTTATTCCTATCTCGTTGGTCCTCCGCTCGGTTGAATATGATGACAGCCCATAAAGACCCAGCGATGCAATGATCAGGGCAAGCACTGTGAAGTACTTCAGCAGTTCTGCCAGACGCATCTCTGTACGGAACAGATCCTCATAATCCTGATCAATGAAAGTGTACTGGAGAGGGAATTCGGGAACTATCTCATTCCAGGTCTTCTCAACAGATGCAAGGGACTCTTCTGTTTTACCCGGTGTTAATCTCACAAGTATCAACCTCAGAAAGCTTGTATCTGTAAGCGCAAAAGCCATCGGCTCAATCTGCTGATCAGCCCCCTTGAAGTGGAAGTCCTTCAATACACCTACGATGGTTCCGCGGATGCCCATAAACCTGAAATTCTTCCCGACAGGATCGCCGATATCCATGAGCCTCACGACCTCTTCATTTACCAGAAAATTACCTGTGGTATCTCTTGCCAGATCAGCAGTATACTCCCTTGAGAAATCACGTCCTGACACAAGCTCCATCTTCATTGTCTCCAGATAATCATAATCGACTCCATTCGTCCCGATAAGCACATGTTTGTCTGGATCTTTGCCATCCCAGTCGGCACCGCCTGAGTTACTTCCCATCATCACAGGGTTATGGAGCCCCGCAGTCACTCCCTGTATTAATGTCTCCTTTGACAATTCTCTCTTGAGTGAATAGTACTTCCCCTTCATCTCCTCAGACATAGGTATGGCAATCAGATTCTCCTTGTCAAATCCAAGATCCTTGTTCTGAAGGAATCTGAGCTGCATAAACATGAAGACAGCTGATACAGCAATAATGACCGACAGTGAAAACTGAACCACTACAAGAACCCTTCTGAGCGTTCCGTTGCCTTTGCCGGCAAGACTCTCTCCCTTCAGTGTGGTAACAGGTTTAATTGCCGAAAGATAGAAGGCGGGGTACAGTCCTGACAAAAACCCGGCAAGAATACCAATGATAATGTAACTTATTATGAATTTCCCATTTAACAGGTCAGCCAGGGCAAACTCCTTCCCCGATACATTGTTGAACAGCTGGAGGGACAAACCGACCAGTATAAGTGCCAGTATCATCGACAGTGCAACAAGGAGGAGCGACTCCGACATGAACTGGAATATCATGGTTTTCCTGTCAGCCCCGACAACCTTTCTTACTCCGATCTCCTTCGACCTGGATGACGCCTTGGCAGTTGACAGGTTTATGAAGTTTATGCATGCTATAAGTAGAACAAAAACAGCTATCAGGGAAAATATATATATCATTATGACAGGACCCCTGGTCTCTGTGAAGCCGAACTGGGAATGCAGATGAATGTCAAGAAATGGAAAGACACTGAATTTGGTTGTCGTGGTCGGATGATACTCAAGCACAACATCGGTAAGCTTTTTGCCGACACCCTCCAGGTCAGATCCCTCTTCCAGCTCGACATAAGTAAAGATTGAATTGTTGCCCCAGGAATTGCTTACCGCGCCTATCTCCTTGAGAAAAGAGTACGGAATGATTCCCTCGAATGTAAATATCGAGTTATCAGGAATCTCCTTCATTACGCCGGTGACCATGAACTGGAATCTGTTCTCCAGCGTAACAGTTTTGCCAAGAGGATTTGTATCGCCAAAATATTTATTCGCCAGTTTTTCGGAGAGCACAATTGAATACGGAGCACTCAGGGCGGTTCGGGGGTCACCCCTGAGCAGCGGCAGTGTAAACATGTTAAATAGCCCTGAATCAGAGGCTACTAATGACGACTCGAAGAATACCTTATCCTCATTTCGAAAAAGAATACGCGGCAGCCTGTTAATGCGGGCCTGCTCAACTATCTCCGGTATCTTTTCCTTCCAGACAGGCCCGCTGGGATGTGGCGTCACTGTGACATGATACCTCTCACCTGAGTAAAACTGATCCTCCTCCACCCGGTAAATGTTCTCAGCCTTTTTGTTGAACTTATCATAGCTGAGCTCATCCTGAACCCATAGTAGTATAAGCAGTGAGGCAGCCATCCCGATAGCCAGTCCGGCGACGTTAAGGAAAGTAAATACCTTGTTCCGGGCGATGTTGCGTATTGAAACACGAAAAAAATTACGGATCATGTTTTTACGGTTCAGAATTCAGGTTAAAGACGTAAAAGATTCATACACGCTGCACAGTAAATCTGTCTGAGATCAGGGTCAGGCAATTATTCTTCATGACACTGTCATGGGACCAGAGTATATTCATTTAATAACATTCACCACCTGATGATATATCAGGAAAATTGAATAAATTAATACCGAAAAAGGATTTCCGGATACTTGAAAAAATGATTTTTGTAACATATGTTACATTCTTGTCGGTGGGGAAAAATTAACTTTCCCTATTTTAAGAGCAACCATAACCTGAACCACTTATGAAAATAAAAGGAACTCCCTCGCAGGGCCTTACAGGCACCACCCTGGGATTTTTCTTCGGTTTTGCCGCCGTGGCACTCTACGGTCCTACCGCTATCAAATTCAAGGAGGCAATGGATCTTACACCGGCCCTTCTTGGCCTCCTGATAGCCATCCCGGCTCTCTCCGGCTCGCTGCTGCGGATACCGTTCGGGGCATGGGTTGACTCAAACGGCGGAAAAAAACCATTCCTGCTGCTGATGATAATGAGCGTCATAGGTCTCGGCGGCGTCACCCTGCTCCTTGCCACATCCTATCCTGACGGCATGAAGGGGATGTACGGCCTGGTCCTCTTCTTCGGATTTCTAAGCGGATGCGGTATCGCCACCTTCTCCGTCGGTATAGGCCAGACCTCATACTGGTTTCCAAGGCAGAAGCAGGGTTCGGCACTGGGCACGTTCGGAGGACTCGGTAACCTTGCGCCGGGGATCTTCTCAATAATACTTCCCCTTTTTCTGAAGCACTACGGATTTATCTCCGCCTACTTTGCATGGTTCCTCTTCCTCCTGCTGGGAACCGTGCTTTACGGCTTTATGGGCGTCAATGCCTGGTACTTCCAGTTCAGGAAGGCAGGACTCCCGGACCAGGATGCAAGGACAAAAGCTTCTGAGCTGGGTCAGGAACTCTTTCCCTCCGGCACAGCAAAGGAGAGCCTTATCAACTCTGCAAAAGTCAAAAACACATGGGCACTTGTCGTCCTTTACTTCACCACCTTCGGCGGGTTCATTGCACTCACCGCATGGTTCCCAACATATTGGATGGAGTATCAGCATTTTGCCGCTGTCAAGGCCGGACTGTTCACGGCAATCTTCTCAATCATCGCCTCCCTTATACGGGTTTACGCCGGGAAGGTGGCAGACTCTCTCGGAGGGGAGAAGGTAGCGCTCATCGCCATGAGTACCATACTTGTTACCGCAGCACTTCTCTCCTACTCTGAAAACCACATCACAAGCATTATAATAGTGATTATCCTGGCCCTCGGCATGGGAACGGCCAATGGTGCCATCTTCAAGCTTGTGCCTGTCTATGTGCCGAAGGCTGTCGGGGGCGCCGCAGGCTGGATAGGCGGACTCGGTGCCTTTGGCGGATTTGCCATCCCTCCGGTGATGGGTGCCATAGCAGGCAGACAGGGTGTGACGGGATATGCAAGGGGATTCATCGTCTTTGTCGCCCTGGCTCTCATTAACCTGCTGATAATATGGTTCCTGATGAAGGGAAGAAAGAAAACGCAGCAGTCATAAATAAAATATCATCCAACAATCGCTAAAACATTAACTCATGAGTTTGCTTAACCGACTGGTCTACTTCAGCAGGAATGCTGAAAAGAGTCATGACAACCACATCGTCACCACCGACGAGAAACGTGGCTGGGAAGGCTTCTACCGCCACAGGTGGCAGTATGACAAGGTGGTCCGTTCAACACACGGCGTTAACTGCACCGGATCATGCTCCTGGAAGATATTCGTGAAGAATGGCCTTGTTACATGGGAGATACAGCAGACCGACTATCCCGAGACACGCCCTGACATGCCCAACCACGAACCACGGGGATGCCCCAGGGGAGCCAGCTACTCATGGTACCTCTACAGTGCCAACAGGATCAAATACCCGCTGATTCGCGGGGCACTGCTCAGAGAGTACCGCAAGGCGAAGGAAGAGCTGCATGACCCGGTGCAGGCCTGGGAGAAGATCACCTCCGACCCGGCCATCTCCCGCAGCTATAAAACAAAACGCGGACTGGGAGGCATGGTGCGCTCCACCTGGGACGAGGTGCAGGAGATCATCGCTGCAGCAAACATCAACACCATAAAGAGATACGGGCCTGACAGGATTGCAGGCTTCACTCCCATCCCGGCCATGTCAATGGTCTCATATGCATCCGGGGCCCGGTACCTGAGCCTCATCGGGGGCGCGGTACTCAGCTTCTACGACTTTTACTGCGACCTGCCACCCTCATCGCCACAGACATGGGGAGAGCAGACAGACGTGCCGGAGAGCGCTGACTGGTACAACTCATCGTTCCTGATGCTATGGGGTTCCAACGTGCCTCTGACACGTACCCCTGACTCACCCTTCTATACCCAGGTGCGATACAAGGGAACAAAGGTCATAAATATCTCACCCGACTACAATGACGCCTCCAAGTTCGCTGACCTCTGGATGAAACCTAAACAGGGTACCGATGCCGCACTGGGGATGGCCATGGGCCATGTCATACTCAAGGAGTTTTATCTTGAAAAAGAGGTCCCCTACTTCCATGATTACGCCATCAGGTATACTGACCTACCCTTCCTGGTATCCATTGAAAAGAAGAATGGAACGTACCAGCCCGGACGGCTCCTCAGGGCCTCCGACCTTGGCGGCAGCCACGGCAGTGAGAACAACGCAGAGTGGAAGCCTGTACTCTATGATAACAACTCAGCCTCCCTGGTCGTGCCCAACGGCACAATAGGCTCCCGCTGGGACAAGAGCAGCAAATGGAACCTCGAGCTGACCGACCTGGTATCAGGCCGGGAGATCGATCCCCTGCTCTCATTTTCCAGTGACTATGACAGCATCATAGATGTCACCTTCCCCTACTTCGGGGGAGAGACCTACAGGCATGAGCAGTTCAACTCCACCAGCCATCCTGATCGCCTTGAGAGGAAGGTTCCCGTCAGACAGAGAGAGGGAAGCGACAAGATGTACTGTACCGTCTTCGACCTGATGGCAGCACATTACGGTATTGAGAGAGGCTTCGGCGATCCGGGTGCAGCCGCATCCTATGATGATGACGTTCCATACACCCCCGCATGGCAGGAGAAGATCACCGGCGTCCCGGCCGCACAGGTTGTGACGGTGGCACGGCAGTTTGCCGAAAATGCAGCTGCCACCTCTGGCAGGTCGATGATCATCATAGGCGCAGGCGTAAACCACTGGTTTCATACCGATATGATATACCGCAGCGCCATCAACATGCTTATGCTCTGCGGTTGTGTAGGAAAGTCAGGCGGCGGATGGGCTCACTATGTGGGCCAGGAAAAGGTGAGACCGCAGACAGGATGGCTGCCGCTGGCATTCGCACTCGACTGGAACAGGCCCCCGCGCCAGATGAACACCACCTCCTTCTTCTATATCCACTCAGACCAGTGGCGCTATGAGAAGGTAGGCATGACTGACCTTGTCTCACCCCTGGCTGACAGGGAGGAGTGGGGACGCTTGTCGATGATCGACTGCAACGTGAGAGCTGAGCGGATGGGATGGCTGCCCTCGGCACCGCAGCTGAGCGTCAACCCGCTGACACTGGCAGCAGAGGCAGCAGAGAAGGGTGCCGATCTGTCGAAGTTCGTTGCCGGCAAGCTGCGCAGCGGCGAGATCACAATAGCCTCGGAAGACCCTGACAACCCGGCCAACTTCCCCCGCAACCTGTTCGTATGGAGGTCAAACCTCCTAGGGTCAAGCGCAAAGGGTATGGAGTACTTCATGAAACATCTGCTGGGAAGTCAGAACAACGTTTTCGGAGATGACCTGAAGAGGCTGGGACAGCAGCTGCCGTCAGAGGTAAAGTGGCATGACAATGCTCCGGAAGGTAAACTGGACCTTCTGGTCACCCTCGACTACCGCACTTCAACAACCACACTACACTCAGACATAGTACTTCCTGCCGCTACATGGTATGAGAAGAACGACCTGAGCACCTCGGACATGCACCCCTTTATCCATCCCTTTACGAAGGCGGTTGACCCTCTCTGGGAGGCACGCAGCGACTGGGAGATTTTCAGGGGGATAGCAGCCCGCTTCTCGGAACTCACCAGGGGACACCTGGGAAAGGAAAAGGATACCGTCCTGCTGCCGCTGCAGCATGACACCCCGACAGAGCTGTCGGAGACCACTACAGGGCGTGACTGGAAGCAGACGGCTGAGGAGCTGAGGCCCGGGAAGAACATGGCACGAATTATCGAAGTGACACGTGATTATCCTGAGACCTTCCACCGTTTCACCACCCTGGGACCACTGATGGAGAAAGCCGGGAACGGGGCGAAGGGCATTACCTGGGAGACCGGGTCGGAGGTGGAATTCCTGAAGAAACTCAACACCACATCTGACAATAAGGGCGAGACAAACGGACTTGTAAAGATTGAGACAGACATCCATGCTGCCGAGGTGATACTGACCCTCGCTCCCGAGACTAACGGCCATGTGGCTGTCAGGGCTTGGGATGCTCTCGCCGTAACTACCGGACGCAGCCACCGTCACCTCGCAGAGGGACGGCAGGAGGAGAAGATACGCTTCAGAGACCTGGTAAGACAGCCCCGTAAGATAATCACCTCTCCTATCTGGAGCGGCATCGACTCGGAAGAGGTATCCTACAACGCAGGCTATACCAACGTCCATGAACTGATACCGTGGCGCACTCTCACCGGCAGACAGACAAGCTACCAGGATCACCCCTGGATGATAGCCTTCGGCGAGAGCCTTGTGTGCTACAAGCCACCTATCAATACCAGGTCAGTGAGGGATATCATGGACAGGATAGGCACTGATGAACCCCACCTTGTCATCAACATGATGACACCCCACAACAAGTGGACTATCCACTCATCATGGTCAGACAACCTGATCATGCTGACACTGGGACGGGGAGGACCTGTAACATGGCTCAGCGAGACCGATGCCCGCAGGATAGGGCTGAAAGACAACGACTGGGTGGAGGTATTCAACAGCAACGGCGCTACGGTGGCACGACTGGTGGTATCGCAGAGGGTGCCGGAGGGTGCGCTCATAATGTATCACAACCAGGAAAGAACGGTAAACATGCCGGTCAACCAGATCAACGGCAACCGCGGCGGCGTGCATAACTCCGTAGAGCGGCTGAGCCTTAAGCCTACACATATGATAGGCGGATATGCCCACCTGGCATACGGGTTCAACTACTACGGCACCATCGGGTCAAACCGCGACGAGATCGTGGTGATACGCAAGCTGAGGAAAGTGGAATGGAATGATGAACCTACGGGTGAATAACAATAAAATAGCGAAATCATGAAGATACGCGCACAGGTAGCAATGGTCCTGAACCTCGACAAATGCATCGGGTGTCACACCTGCTCGGTCACATGCAAGAACGTATGGACCTCAAGGAAAGGGGTTGAATATGCCTGGTTCAACAACGTGGAGACAAAACCCGGACGAGGCTATCCCGACGAATGGGAGAACCAGGAGCGGTGGAAGGGAGGATGGGTTATTGACAAGGAGCGGCTGGTGCCCCGCATGGGAAGCAAAACAGGAATAATAACCAAGATTTTTGCCAACCCGCACATGCCTGCCATAGACGATTACTACGAGCCGTTCACCTTTAACTACTCTATTCTGCACAGCGGCTCCACATTTAACACACCCCCGTCTGCCAGGCCCTACTCAATCCTCACCGGCAAACCGATGGACAAGATCGAAAAGAGCGCCAACTGGGAGGACAACCTCGGCGGTGAGTTTGAAAAGAGAAGCAGTGAGAAGAACTTCGAAAAAATCGAAAAAGAGATGTACGGTAAGTTCGAAAACTCATTCATGATGTACATCCCCAGGCTTTGCGAACACTGCCTGAATCCCACATGTGTTGCCGCCTGCCCGTCGGGCGCCATATACAAGCGTGAGGAGGACGGCGTGGTGCTGATAGACCAGAACCGTTGCAGGGGATGGAGAGAGTGTGTCAGCGCATGTCCATACAAGAAGATCTATTTCAACTGGGAGACAAAAAAGTCTGAGAAATGCATTATGTGCTACCCCAGACTGGAGGTGGGAGAACCCACTATCTGCTCTGAATCGTGCGTCGGAAGAATAAGGTACATCGGTATAATACTCTATGATGCAGACAGAATTCTTGAGTCGGCTTCAGCCCCGGACGAAAAGGATCTCTATCAGAGGCAGCTCGATATCTTCCTCAACCCCGATGACCCGGTTGTGATAAGGGAGGCAGAAAGAGAGGGCATACCGCACAATGTCATAGAAGCAGCACGCAACTCACCTGTCTACCGTATGGCGATCGACTGGAAGGTGGCATTCCCGCTGCATCCTGAATACAGGACCCTGCCAATGGTCTGGTATGTGCCGCCATTGTCGCCGGTCATCTCCGCTCTCACCGGCGGGGAGGAGGGTGTCAACGGCATCCTGCCGGAGGTGGAGCAGATGAGGATACCGGTGAAGTATCTGGCGAACATGTTCACCGCAGGTGATGAGAAGCCCGTTTCAGACGCGCTGCGGCGCATGCTGGCAATGAGAGCATATATGAGAAGCAAAACAGTAAGTGGCAATGCTGATCCGTCTGTACTGGCGGACACCGGCCTGACACCGGAGCAGACGGAGAAGATGTACCGCCTTATGGCCCTTGCACCCTATGACGAACGCTTTGTGATTCCCACGTCGCACAGGGAGCACGCGGAAAACGTCTTCGGCGACAGGTCAGGATGCGGTTTCACCGATGACAAAGGGTGCGGGACGGGAGGATTCGACAATCTTTTCGGAGGGAAATAGCAATGATCAAGACATACAAAATAATCTCACTCCTGCTCTCCTACCCTTCAGAAGAACTGCAGGAGTTCCTTCCGGAGGCAGTGAAGGAGCTTATGGCCGAAGGATTGCTGGTAGAGGAGCAGATGACCGGAGTCCGTGAATTTGCAGAACACTGGAGCCACCAGGATCTTATGGATTGGCAGGCAGAGTACGTCCAGCTTTTTGACACCGGAAAAGCTGCTTCACTATACCTCTTCGAACACCTGAAAGGTGAATCCAAGGATCGCGGACAGGCAATGGTTGACCTGATGGAACACTATCGCAGCAGGGGGATGCAACTCTCCGCATCCGAACTGCCCGATTACCTTCCGGTTTTCCTTGAGTTTCTCTCGTCACTGTCACATAAAGAAGCCGCGGAGACCCTCTCCGGCGCCGTCAATGTGGTAAGCCTGATCCATAGCCGGCTGGCAGCAAAGAATAACATCTACCAACACCTCCCCGGAGCGCTGGTTTCCCTCTCGGCCACCGTGCCTGACAGCCCGGCCAACTCATTCCTGACCGGGGAGAACGAGCCTGAAAACCCTGACAGCAGTTACGATGAACCTATCAGTTTCGGTCCTGACAACCCCTGTTTCAACTGTAAATAATTGTGCCATGGAACACTTCATCAATAACTTTCTCTTCACCTACTTCCCGCATATATCCATAACGGTCTTCTGGTTCGGGCTCATCACCCGTATCATACTGGTAAACAAAAGCATAAAGGCATCGTCCAGCCAGCTTCTGGCAGACAGGAATATCAAGCTGGGAAGCAACCTGTTCCACATAGGGATCATCGCTGTATTCTTCGGTCATTTTACACTGTTCATCCCCGAGGAACTCTACCACCTGGTCATGACCACCGAGACCAAGCGCATCATCGCGTTGAGCATGGGCTCTTTCTTCGGTCTGATGGCTTTTGTCGGCATGATCATACTCGTGCTGAGGAGGAGCACCGACCAGAGGATGATCAGGAACAGCAGCTTCCACGACTATTTCATCATCGTGCTGCTGATAGCCGAGGCAGGACTGGGACTCTATTCGGTGCTGACAACGGCAACATCGAGCGTGGAGAACTACGCTGCCCTTGGTGTGTGGGCACAGAGGATCATCACATTCCAGCCTGACGCCGGAGCAATAATTGCAGGCCACAGCATAGTGTACAAGATCCACATCTTCATCGGACTGCTGATATTCATGATATTCCCGTATACCAAGCTGATGCATCTGCTGGTCTTCCCGCTGGTCTATTTCTTCAGGAGAGGATATCAGCTGGTAAGAAGGTAACCGGCAGGTGAAATGCAGGTTTTGTTGTTCGCAGATCACATCCCGGCCTCTTGGTATGCAGGCATAATGCGCCCTCAATGGAGATTCGGGGAGGTAGATGCCGGGAAAGCGAATTAATGATAAGCGAGGTACAGTCTGTAATCAAAGCCTCCGGATAATGATCTCCTCAAGCTGTTCCGCAGAGAGGCTGACGGGATTGTTTTTTACTTCCGTCTGTGAACATATACCCGGCAGGTCCTCCCCGCTCAGACCGAAACGGCTCAGTTTTGGCAGATCAAGGAAAAATGTCACAGCGCGCAGGTAATCAAGGAAAAAGTCAATGTAATAGTTATCACTCTTAACTGCTGTGTCGGAGAAAAGCCTGCCGAGGGTCGCATACTTTCGCAGAGCCGTCTCCCCGTTTTTACTCTTACGCAACTCCCTTATATTTATTTCATTCGCAT
The DNA here is from genome assembly GCA_034004025.1 of Bacteroidales bacterium. Classification (GTDB taxonomy): domain Bacteria; phylum Bacteroidota; class Bacteroidia; order Bacteroidales; family VadinHA17; genus SR-FBR-E99. Next base: position 9,002 of record JAVEXM010000036.1, on the reverse strand, counting down.
CAGACATCAGTGTTCCGCAAACCACTCCGTGGGGTATGTCGAACAGTGCCCCGATGGTGCCTGCCAGTCCGTGCACCGCACCGAGGCCGGCGTTTGCCAGGCAGATTCCGGATGTCAGCGCTGCAAATGACATGTCTGACCTCGCGTTAATACTATCTCCGTCAGTAAATGATTTTATGATTGAACGCCTGATTGCCGCCAACCCTTCCAGGGCAAGGACATCTGTGTATTCATTGGATTTTGTTGACAAATAGGCTTCCGTCAGCTGGGTGAAGCAGTCCATTCCTGCTGCCGCCGTTATCTCCGGCGGGCACTTAAGCGTTAATTCAGGATCTACTATTGCTGCATCAGGAACAAAATTGTCATGACGGAGTGATCTTTTGAAGCCGTCCTTTCCTACCTGTGAAATTACTGCATTCTTTGTGGCCTCACTTCCTGTGCCGGATGTTGTGGGAACAGCAATGAACGGCACCTTCGTGCCGGGATGCTCCTTATTGCCCACCACCTCCAGGTACTCCGTCACTGATCCGGTTTTGCCAAGCATGGCAGAGATGGCTTTTCCTGCATCGATAACGCTGCCGCCGCCGATGCTGACAACAGCATCCGGCTCACTGCCCCTTAGTTTCAGTACGGTCTCATCCACTGTCTCAGGCGATGGCTCACTGCGGACAGGAACATGCTGAAAAGCAATCCCGCTGCTCCCAAACAGGTCGAACAGGCGTCCGGCACGCCGGGAATCCATAAAGGATCTCGCCCCGGTCACCAGCAGCACCGACTTCCCAAAGTATGAGACAATCCCCGGAAGCTCACTGATCTTCCCACTGCCGAAGTATATCATTGGCAGCCTTGCAAACTGAAAGGGCTTTACCATTCCGACCTCTCTGAAGGTTCAATGATATTATACCTCACACCATAGCGATCACCGGCCATGAACTCCGTCACGGCATCCCTCCATTTCAGATAATGAGGGGTCTTCTTGTGTTCTTTCACAGCCTCTTCAGTCTCGAACGCCTCATAGATCATGAACCTGCAGGGGTCATCAGCCTGTTGCAGCACATCAAACCGCATGTTACCCGGCTCCTGAATGGAGCCCCGGTGATTCTCCCTCATTGCCTCAATGAAGTCCTGAACATTTTCAGGCTTTACGTTTACATGTACACATGTTACGATCATGATAGTACTGTTATTAAATTCCCAATAAAGTTATCAATAAACAATTCAGCATTGAAAATGGATTCTGAAATTACCGGAATTCTAAATTATGTTTTACATCATGTCCGGTGGTAGTTAATCAAAAATAGTTATTTTGGGTGGCGGTACAAATTCCTCGTATTAATACTCCAAAACATACCCGGACCATGAGATTCAAATACTACCCTCTTATAGCACTTCTGCTAACAGTCTCACCGGGGATACGAGGGCAACAGGCCGGAGACTCACTGACCCTGCTGTATCGGCACGTATATGTATATGGAAATCCTGATGACTTGAGTACCCGTCTGAAGGATTCCCCATTTTCCTATTATCACAACAAGAAGTTTGCATTTATTTCAACTGACGAAAAATATCCCAGATATTATAAAATACTTACTCCCCAGGGAGATACGGGCTATGTCAGGTCAAAGATGGTCTCTGCGGACCAGTCTATGAGCTATACCCGGCTAAGGGAAGAGATAGATGAAGGGCTGAGGAGCAAGGATCCGGGCACAAAAGTACATAAATCAAATCTTGACCTGCCGAAATGGGCTTCGTGGGCCATATTCATTGGTATCCTTGGCCTGCTGGCTCTGTTCTGGATAAAATTCAAAGTGATTGATGACTGGTTCTGCAGGATCAACTCTTCAAATACCAGGAGATTACGCAAAGCGTGGTTCATTAAGTATTCTTTGATCCCTGGCCTGGTTATCGGTGCGATGGAACTTTTTTCAAGTAAAGAATGGGAATGGTTCCGGCAGGAAGGATTCCAGATCTGGGGAAGATATCCCAGCAAATGGGACTGGGTCATGTGGGCTGCAACAATTTCTGTAATTATTGTGGCACTGATCGCAGTCATCCAGGCTTTTCGAAGGTTCAGGCCTAAGATCGCACTGTTCTATTCATTGTTCTCACTGGCAGTCATTGCAGTCTACTACTCCGCGGGCATAATGATAGGATTCCTGGTTGCGGTCCTGCTCCTACTGGGAGGTGGAGGGGGATCTTCATCTTCGGACAATGCCCCTGTAGGTACTGTCAGATATATGGATGGAAATAAAATGGTCAAAAACTCTTCCGGCGGATGGAACAAAACCTATTGACTCATCCCTGAAAAACCAAAATGGAAAATGAAAGTACGTGATCTTGAGTGGTGGATAATCGGTTTTCTTGGTCTGGGAGCCTTTGCCCTGTCAATTAGTGGTTACAGTGTGCTTTTTGATGCAGAGGGAATTCAAAGAAACACCCTTGACCTGTTATACCAGTCGGTAAAGATATTCGGAATGGATTTTATTGATGATTTTAGCTCACCTCTCCCCTGGCAGCTTGAAACAGCACGATGGCTGGCGCCAGCCCTGGTGATCTATACCGCCATCAAGGCAATTATGTTTCTAATCCGCCGTGAAATAAAATCGGCATTCATAAAGTACTACCACAACCATATAATTGTAGTGGGACTCAATGAAAGATCGAGACGACTGACCAGCGATCTGCTGAGCCATGGAGAGAAAGTCGTGGCAGTTGGTGATATAGCTGACGAAAGGAAACTGGACCCGTTGGAGAGAGAGGGGGCGTTGATTGTTGAAGGTGAGCTGACAGGAAAAAACTTCCTGAGGAACATTGGAGCTGCCAGGGCCCGGTACTTTGTCTTCCTGGATGATGAAGACGAAAAGAACATTGAGAATGCGATTGTAGTATACAACTATCTGCAGGATCATAACAGGGGCCGGGGCCAGATGCTTTATACCCACGTCTCCGATGATCTCAAGCTAATTGAAATCGCAGGACTTCGTATTTTTGACGGCCAAAAGTTTGCCCGGGCAGATGGCAAGAACTGCGAGATAAGAATATTTTCAGCATATGAAAGAGCATCCAGAATAATATTCAATAACTACTCACCAGACTCTTTTGTAGCCATAAAATCTCCCGATGATCCGCCGGTCAGAATAGCTGTTCTTGGCTCGGGTTGTCTGGCACAAAGCTTTGTATTGCGAATTGCAAGGCTGGCACATTTTGCCAACCTGCGTAAAACCAGAATTACCTGGTTCCAGGAACATAAACACATTCTTGACAGGATTGAGCTCAACTTTAAATCCCTCAGGAATTTTGTCGACATCGACTTGATTGATACTCCTCCCGAACTGTTCGACGGTGAGAATTTTGCATTACTTCACTCAGAAGAGCCTTTTGCGGCAGTCTACGTTCTGTGTGATGATGACACAGTGGCATCAGGCATTCTGAACAAGCTCTCAAGGATTGATATCAATGGAAAAATAAATGTCATTGTAGCTGTAAAAAATCCGGACAGCCTGTTAAGCAGGAGGGTCGACGGACTGGACTTTGATAATGTGGTGCTTCATAAGTGCAGCGCAATGGAGGAAACTTTTACCCGTGACGGATTGATATCTGAAACACTGGATAAGCTTGCAAAGGTGGTACATAATGATTATCTGAGCAAACTGGAGACAGTTGACTCCGGCAGGTCATCACACAGGCCCTGGGAGCGTCTCCCCCATGATTTCAAAAACCAGAACCGGGAACAAGCCGACCATTTACTGGTTAAACTGAGAGCCCTGGGCTATGATCCGGAAGTCAACAAAACTTCTTTAGTAATCCCTCCAGAAAAAGTTGAGCTGCTTGCACAGATGGAACATAAAAGGTGGTGGGCATTTCTGGCACTCAACGGATGGGTAAGGTCAGAGAAGCGTGATGACCGTAACAAAAGACACACTGATCTCAAACCTTACGAGGAACTATCTGAAGAAACCAGACAATATGACAGGAATGCGGTGCTCAATATCCCTGCCATTATGAAAAAGTACGTTTAACCAAGTGCCTCATAGTAAATACCCGAATATGTTTCCTCCTCTTTCTCTTGACTTTATCGGCATGATCCGCTTAATTTTGTTTTCAACTTCCTGAATGGCCAGACAATTGCAAAAGCGTCATATAAGAGTCTTTATCTCGTCCACGTTCAGGGATATGCAGGAGGAAAGAGACCTGTTGGTGAAGAGGATCTTCCCCGAGCTAAGAAAGAGATGCAGGAAGCGCCAGGTGGAATTCACCGAGGTTGACCTACGATGGGGTGTAACAGAAGAACAGGCTGAGAGAGGTGAAGTGCTCCCGATCTGCCTCAGGGAGATTGAAAACTCGAGGCCCTATTTCATCTGCATGCTGGGAGATAGGTACGGATGGGTCCCTCCCCCGGAGATGATTAGTTCTGAACTGATTGAAATGCAGCCGTGGCTGGCCGAGCACAAGAAGAAAAGCGTTACCGAGCTGGAGATAATACACGGGGTGCTGGCCAGTCAGCACATGAATGACCGGGCATTCTTTTATTTCCGTGATCACTCATATACGGTAAAGGTAGACAGTACAAAGCAACATGATTTTGTGGAAAAAGATCCCGGTCAGACAGAAATGCTTGATCGCCTGAAGCAGGCGATACGTGATTCAGGATGCAGGGTCAGGGAAAACTACCGTGATCCGTATGAGGTTGCGGAATATGTTCTTGAAGACCTGTGGAGCATTATTGACGGGGAGTTTCCCGAGGGGTCAAAGCCCGATCCGCTTGACCGCGAAATAGAAGAGCACGAACAATACGCCGAGACCAGGCGCCGGGTTTACATAGGAAGAGATGAATATTTCCGCAAACTTGATCACTATGCGGATGACCCTAACCTGCCACTGGTAATATCAGGCGAATCGGGCTCCGGCAAAAGCGCACTTGTGGCCAACTGGATCGACCGCTACCGAAATCGGAACCCGGAGACATTCATCATTCAGCATTACCTGGGCAGCTCGCCGCAGAGTGCAGATCATATCATGATCATCAAACGCATCATGCAGGAGATAAGACGAAGGTACAGTCTTCCGGATGAACTGCCTGCCGGACCGGATGAGCTGAAAAAAGTTTTTCCGCATTGGCTGGCAATGGCGGCACAGAAAGGCAAAATGATCCTGATACTTGACGGGCTGAACCAGCTTGAGGATACTGACAATGCCCTTGAACTGTACTGGCTTCCCCGCTCCTTCCCTGATGCAATCAGAGTGGTCATTTCAACATTGCCTGGGCACGTTCTCGATGTGCTGAATGACAGGCGATGGCCTCAGTTCAGTGTCTTTCCGCTGAAGGAAGATGAACGGCGCAGCCTGGTAACGGAATATCTTGAACGGTTTACGAAAACTCTCGACGATAAGCAACTCGAAATACTGATCCGGTCACCTCAGACTGGCAATCCGCTGTTCCTCAGGGCGCTCCTTGACGAGATGAGGATCTTCGGCATCTATGAACAGCTTAATGAACTAATGACAGGTTATCTTGCTGCGGAAGGTCCGACCGGGTTGTACGGTAAGATCCTGGGACGTCTTGAAAGAGACTATGAGCAGACCTGCCCAGGATTGGTTCGCGATGCCCTTTCGCTCATATGGGCTTCCCGCAGGGGCCTGTCGGAAGCCGAGCTGCTCATCATGCTGGGAGCCGATGGCGATCCCCTGCCGCGGGCTGTGTGGTCGCCACTGTACCTGGCCATACAGGAGTCGCTGATAATGAGGGAAGGGTTGCTTAGTTTCTTCCATGACTACTTGAGGCAGGCCGTAAACGAAAGGTATATTGGTGATGCAGATGTTGAAAAGACACGGCATAAAGAGATCGCTGATTATTTTGTAAATACTGAAAATGACTACCGTAAGGCTGATGAGCTGCCCTGGCAGCTGAAGCAGACAGGTGACTGGGACAGGCTGGCAGCGGTAATGCAGGTTCCGGATCTGTTGTGGGAAACATGGGACAGGAACGAATATGAGGCCAAAGAATACTGGACCCTGGTTGAGATGAATACCGGGCTGTCACCCGCAGAGGCCTTCAGGGAGATAGTTAACAATCCTGATGAATATCTGTTTGTACCCGGCAGTGATCGGGGTAGTAATCTGTACGGCCTGTGGGCTGTCACCACTTTGCTCAAAGACCTTGGCCATACTGAAGACGCCTTCAGGCTCCTTAATTATCTTGCAGATATAGGAGATGATGACGTAGGTTTTAATCGGATCATACGCAACGAACTGGCCGGAATTTTGTCCGACTGGGGAAGGAGAGATGAGGCAATGGCATTGTATAAGCTAAACGAGGAGGACGCCAGAAAAGAAGGAGACAAGTCTGATATTAACCACAGTCTGAATAACCAGGCTCTGTTACTGCTCCAACAGGGCCGGTTTAAGGAAGCAAACTATAAATTCAGTGAGCTTGAGGAGAAAAACAGGATCTCAGGAAATAATCTCCTTTTGCTTTCTAACCTGATCAACCTGTCATACATACTTTCTGAACTTGAAAAACCGGATGAGGGACTCGCCAGGATTGAAGAGGCAGAGCGGATTGCCAGGGAAATGGGTTTAAATGATTATGTTTACGTGGTCATGGACCACAAAGCTTTGATTCTTAAGGGTATCAGACGGGCTGAAGAAGCTTTGATTCTCTTTCAGGAGTCTGAACAGTGGTACAGACAGGTAGGCGACAGGAAAAGGCTGGCATGGAACCTTATTTCTCAGGCAGAAATTTTGCACAAACACAACCTGGACAAAGCTGTGCCAAGAATGAAGGAGTGTGTCCAATTACGCAGGGAGATGGGTAACATCTATGAGCTTGAATCGGCATTAAGTTTATTACTGTTATTAATCAAACAGTTACCTCCAGAGGAAGATTTCCCCGCTTTATATCAGGAATATGAAGAGATATGCTATGAGACAGGCAAGACCGATGACCTGATCGGACACCTCGGTGAACATGCAGACCTGATGAACCGTTTGGAGAAGCATGAAGAGGCACTTCAGCTTCTTCAGCAGCAGGAACAGCTTATGAGGGATACAGGCAGGAGAGAAAATCTCGGCATGAACCTCGGGAACCAGGGCCTCACACTCAGCAATATCGGCAGGTTTGAGGAAGCCATGCAAATGCACCTCAGATCAGGTGATGTCTTTGAAGAACAGGGAAATATGACAGGGCTGAGTATCAGCTATGCTAACCAGGGCCTTATTTACAGGGAATGGGGTCACCATGAGAAGGCACTCATGATGCATAAAAAAGAGGAAGCACTTTGCCGCAAAATTAAATTTACTGACGGCCTGATAAGAAGCCTGGGATACCAGGCACTGGCGCTCGTCGAATTGAAACAGTATAAAAAAGCACTGAAATCTTTCAGGGAGCAGGAAAAGATAGCAGGGAAGCACAAAGCTATTATCGGGGAAATCTTCTCCGATACCAGAAAAATTACTGAGAAAGAACTAACAAAAAAATATAACCTAGATTAGAGAAATGCGGATTAGAAAATCAGATACAGATAAACCTTTTCTGTTCAGGAGCCTGAATACATACGCAGGCGACAGGATCATGGCGGGTAAGTACAAGCCGAGAAAGGTCTTTGACAAAGACGAGTTAAGCTTTGTCAGCACCGAGCTGTGTTTCTATAACAAACTCTTTGACGAGGAGGACTGGACAGCACATATACGCATCAGGGCGGTGAATGTCTTTGACGGTAAACCGGCAGATGAGATATGCGAAAAGGAAGAGAAGAGAGTTATATCCAAAACAGAGAATATCATTACCTATCATTACGGATATGGAGAGAGTAAGCATGGCGTCTATTGGCAGAGGGGAAGATACATGTGGATAGCGGAAATTAACAACGAGGAAGTAGGATCAACTGAATTCTTTATCCTCGACTACGGTCGCGTTACCGAAAAATCCAATCCGTACTTTGAGGCAGTCTCTCTCAGGACCTACGAGACACCCCGGGGTGATCTGCCTGAAGGTAAAAGGGTGTACCTGAAGTCTTTCAAAGGGAGTGAAACACGATTTGTCATGGGAGAGCTCAAGCTTCGGGCCAAAATAAAAGAGGACTGGCTGTGCGAGCTCTTTTTTAATTTCTATGATGACACCGGCCAGTGTATAGGTGTCTCAGACATCTTGCAGGTTATTTCGCCTGAAATCGGTACCGGTGAAATATTTACTCTCACAGCCGGGTTTGGAACCGACGAACCCGGATTGTGGTTGGCAGATAAATACCGCCTTGAGGTAGTCTTCATGGATACCGTGGTGGCAGTGATACCTTTTTCCATAGGGGAAAAGACGATTGAGCGCCTGAGCAATAAGGAAGCTCTCCTGAATGAGGATGTTTTAAGTCTGTTCACCCCGCCCGGGGTTACGTCCCGGAAACCGAAAAAGAAGGAAAAAGAGGTGCAGACAAAGAAGCCCGCTGTGGAGGAAACGCAGGAGAAGAGCGAAAATGATGAAGAAGAAGAGGTACGCATAATTGAACGCCCGCTGAATGAACTTATGAGTGAACTGGACTCTCTGACCGGACTCGAAAATATAAAAAACAAAATAAGAGAATATGTCGACTATGTGAGTTACCTCCAGTACAGGAAGGAGATGGGTTTTAATGAGGAAGAGGAAATCACTCTTCACAGTGTCTTTACAGGCAATCCCGGCACCGGAAAGACAACAGTGGTAAAACTCCTGGGACAAATCTTCCACTCCATGGGGCTTCTTTCACGGGGACACGTGCACACTGTCTCCGCAAGCGATATTGTCTCTGAATTTATAAGACAATCAGGTAAAAAAACCCGCGAAGCTATTGAGAAGGCAAGGGGTGGCGTACTGTTTATTGATGAAGCATATATGATGTTCAAGGAAGGTGCTTCAGGTGATTTCGGCCCGGAGGCCGTGGCTGAACTCATATCTGAAATGAGTGACGGCAAGGGAGATATCGCGATAATGTTAGCCGGTTATCCAGATGAAATGGGGAAACTGCTCGACTCAA
>JAVEXM010000150.1:0-4954 GCA_034004025.1 Bacteroidales bacterium | reverse complement strand
GATCAGCTCGAAGACAGTATAAGAACAGCTGCCGGCATTGAGAAGGAGAAGAAGATAAACTATGTGCCGATGACAAAGTACTCAAAGGTGACGGTGAAGCAGGATTCAAAACCGGGAAAAGCAAAGATAGCAGTGCTCTTCGCCGAAGGAAGCATTGTCATGGGTGAGGGCGACGACACCAATATAGGCGGCAACAGGTATGCTGACGAGTTGCGTAAGCTGAGACTCGACACCACCGTCAAAGCCGTGGTCTTCAGGGTCAACTCACGCGGCGGCAACGCCATCGCCTCCGACCTGATATGGCGCGAGGCGGAGCTCACCGCCAGGGTCAAGCCGGTGGTGGTATCCATGGGTAACTACGCCGCCAGCGGAGGATACTATATCTCAGCTGCCGCTGATAAAATTATGGCCTCGCCTGTGACATTGACAGGGTCAATAGGGGTCTATATGCTTATCCCCAATGCACAGACGCTGCTCGACAGGAAACTGGGCATCAACTCTGAAGTGGTGAGCACCAACGCAAACGCTGATGCACCCTCGCTGACACGTCCCCTCAGTGCCTTTCAGAAAGAGGCCATCCAGGCACACGTAGAGCGTGCCTACAGCACCTTCACGGGCGTCGTGGCCGAGGGCAGAGGCATGAGGCAGACAGCAGTGGACAGCATCGGGGAGGGACATGTCTGGAGCGGCACCGACGCTGCAGGTATCGGACTGGTTGACTCCTTCGGCGGTCTCAACGATGCCGTCAGGGAAGCAGCCTCGCTCGCGGGACTGGAGAACTACCGTATCATTGAGAAGCCTGAGGCTTCCGACCTCTATACGAAGCTGCTCAAGGAGATGACCGGCACCGTCAGGGCAAGGATGATCCGCGAAGAACTTGGTGCCGCCTCAAGATACTGGAATGAGCTTAAGGAGATAATGTCTGCATCAGGTGTGCAGGCCATGCTGCCTTATCACATAGAGATCTACTAGGCATGATCATGCCTGGCAGGATACTGCTGTGGCTCTCCTCTCAGCTCTACGGTGCCGCCGTGGCTGTCAGGAATACTCTCTTTGACTGCGGCCTGCTCAGAAGCCACAGCTTTAACCTGCCTGTGATCTGCATCGGCAACATCACCGTCGGTGGAACAGGAAAGACACCCCATGTCATCTGGCTGGCAGAGAGACTCTCTACTGAAATGCAGGTGGCCGTGCTCAGCCGCGGATACCTCCGTAAAAGCCGGGGATTCAGGGAGGTGATACCCGCCGACACCACAACAGTTGCGGGCGACGAACCTTTGCTGATGGCCCGGAGCCTGCCCCGGGCACGCGTCTTTGTGGACCGTGACCGTGTCCACGGCATAAGGAGGATCATTGCCGAAAAACCCCCTGCCGACGCTGTCATCCTCGACGACGGCTACCAGCACCGGGCGGTGAAGGCAGGGCTGAACATCCTTCTGACCGACTGGAACAGGCTCATGACACGCGACAGGCTGCTGCCGCTGGGACGGCTGCGCGAGAGCCTGAGGGGAATGAGAAGAGCAGATATCATCATTGTTACCAAGGTGCCACCCGAAGCCACCGCCGCTGAGATGGAAGCCGTTAAGGGAGAACTGAAGGCCGGGGCACGGCAAAGCATATACTTTACCACTCTCGCCTACGGCAACCCTGTGCCGCTCTTCCCGGATACTCCCCCGCAAACGCTCACGGAAGACTCTTCGGTGCTGATGGTGACAGGCATAGCCAACCCCGCCCCTATAGCCCACTACCTCTCAACGCTCTGCAAAATGGTCACACCACTCTCATTCCCTGACCATCACAGCTATACTGAAAGTGACATAGTAAAAATCAAATCAGCCTTTGATGCCATGGAGGGAGAGCGGAAAATTGTCATCACCACTGCCAAGGATGTAGTCAGGTTAAAAGAAATCGCTAATATTGCAGTTCACCTCGCCAAGGTAACGCATGTATTGCCGGTCAACGTGCAATTCATTGAAAATGAGGAGGATTTTATAAACAAAATATACCAATATGCTGGAAAAGATCATTAAGACGGCTGATTTCCTGAGATCAAAAGGATTTACTGACCCTGAGGCGGGTATAGTGCTGGGCACCGGCCTGGGCGGCCTCACCACCGAAATTGACAATCAGATCGAGGTTCCCTATGCTGAGATACCCGAATTCCCTGTCTCCACGGTGAAGGGTCATGCCGGGAAACTGATCTTCGGTGATTTCGGAGGAAAAAAAGTGGTAGCCATGAAGGGCCGCTTCCATTATTACGAGGGTTACGGCTCCGAGCAGGTAACCTTCCCCATCAGGGTGATGAAGGAGCTTGGCATCAGGGCCCTCTTCCTCTCCAACGCCGCCGGCGGCGTCAACCCCGCGTTCCGCATCGGGGACATCATGATCATCGATGATCATATTTGTCTGGTTGACAACCCCCTCATAGGCCCCAACGACGACCGTATAGGTCCGCGTTTCCCCGACATGAGCGTTCCCTATGACAAGCAGCTCATTGAAAAAGCCGAAGCGATAGCCGCAAAGCTTGGCATACCGGTAACAAAGGGTGTTTACCTATCCACCACCGGCCCTACCTTCGAGACCCCGGCAGAATACAGGTTCTTCAGGATCATCGGCGCTGACGCCGTGGGCATGTCAACGGTGCCCGAGGTGATCACCGCCAGGCATATGAATGTACCTGTCTTTGCTGTCAGCATCATCACCGACCTGGGTGTGGAGGGCAAGATCGAGTACACAACCCACGAGTCTGTCCAGCAGGCCGCCGAGCACAGCGAGGAGAAGATGACCAGGATCATGAAGGAGCTGATAGCTGCCCTTTGACAGGTTGTCTGTTTCGCAGCGCTTTGACCCACTGATTTAACAGTAGCGCTCTTAGCCATTATCTGAACAGTGGTGCTCTTACCAGTTACCTGTAAAGTGCCACCCCTTCCTGTTACCTGTACAGTGCCACTCCTTCCTGTTACCTGTACAGCACTGCACAGACCTTCTTCCAGCGTCGCGATACCCCTGAAGAGCTTACTGATTCTGCCATGATCATATAGAGCCCAGCGGGCAGCCGTGCACCGCTGTCCGAAGTTCCGTCCCACACAAAGGTTGCCCCGGCGCCTGCGGAGAACCTCTCTGCCAGCCTCCTGACACAGTATCCGCGGTCGTTGAAGACCATCACCGATATGATGTTGTCATCTCCCCCGGGCCAGACCGACACCGATACCACCTCCTCAAAGCCGTCGCCATCAGGCGAGACCCTCGTCGATGAGAGTTTCAATCCTCCCCCGGCATCCGCGGGTTCCACCGCCACAGAGTTGGCGGCGCCCGGGGTGCCCCACCCGCAGACCTCGGAGGCAGAGTGCCAGTTGGCCGCAACATCAGATGGCAGTGACGGCGATATCTTCTCAAGTGCAACTCCCTCGGTGCCTGACAGAAAACTCTGATGCATGGTGCTGCTGTAGCTGACCCTGTCAATTACGGCCAGCATCCGGTTATAGAGTATAATCGTGCCGCCCTCATCAGGCATGGATGGAAGACGGGAGGCCTCAAAAACTGAATAGGGAGATGCGCAGGGATAACCCTCAACAACTGCATCCCTGTCAACGGTGACGGCCAGAAATTCATACGGCAGCAGCTGGCGCGGCACCCCGGTAAAGGCCGTCGCCGGGGTGGTGAGACTGTTTGCCATGGAGAGGGAGGAGAGATCGACAACAGTGTTGCTGCTATTGTAAAGCTCGATATAATCCACACCCCCTGGCAGGGGATCAAACAACAGCTCATTAAAGAGTATATCCCCGGGCATCGGATCAGAGGGGATGCCTGTCCTGAGATCGGCCTGGCATGTCGCGTTGCCGGCAAAATCAGTGACTGATGCCGGCACCGTCAGCGAGAGAATCTCTCCCCGCTGCAGCCACTCATTCAGCGGTACCAGCAGCAGACGGTCGGCAGGGTCACCCGATACCACGGGCAGCGTCTCCCTGCCGTCGGCCAGCCACCTTTCGCCTGCCACAGCCATGACAGTCTCATCAAACAGGACCCGGACTGTGTCGCCCTCCTCAGTCCAGATAGCGACAACCATCGGGCAATGCAGGTCAGCGGATATCGTCACTAACGAGTTGGCCCTGCCTGGCGTACCGCCGGAGGGATCAACGGAGGGACCCCATGCTTCAGGTTCATTGAAAGGGTTGCCGGAGTCGGTCAGTTCTGCTGACCATCCTCCTCCCGACCGAGGTCCTTCGCCCAGGAGGGCGGGAGTATAGCTGACGGCATGCAACAGCCTTCCGTTGCTGTCACGCAGGGCTAACAGCTCACCGTCGTTATTCAGCGAGGGGAACGACTTAATTGCCATCACCCTTCCGTATGGTGCAAAAACACTCCTGCTCCCCGTTGCGCACAGTATGACATACTCCTGAGGAGCTATCGCCTCCGCAGGCAATGTGACACTGTCCGGACCGGCAATAAGTATCAACCCTCCGGTAAAGAGGGTGTCACCGGTGCGGTTGGTTATCTCAAGGTACTCCTTCTCAGGCAACAGCACCGGCGGGGTAGGGTCGGCCATAATCTCGGTAAAAACAATGGAACCGGTAACGGAGACGTCACCCAAACCACCTGTCATCTGCGCATTAACGCACAGACATACAGGCAGTAACGACAACAGGATAATCTTTTTCATGCAGCGGGACTAAAAAAGAATTAAATTTGTCGCACTTTTTCAAGATAAAGTTCGCAAATAATTTCGAAATAATTACAGATATGAAGGTAGCAATTGTCGGAGCCACAGGGATGGTAGGAAGAATGATGCTGAAGGTTCTCGATGAACGTGAGTTCCCCGTCGATACACTGCTGGCTGCCGCCAGCGAGCGCTCTGAAGGCCGGGAGGTGATATTCAGGGGTAAGCCAGTGAAGGTTATAAGCATCATGGAGGCGGTGGAGGCAAAACCTGACCTGGCACTCTTCTCCGCCGGAT
>JAVEXM010000149.1:0-4989 GCA_034004025.1 Bacteroidales bacterium | reverse complement strand
GGGAAATTGAGCGTATACGCGATGAAGGCAAGATTCCGCTGTTTGATGTTGATGTCCAGGGAGGCATAAACCTGAAGAAGATCTTCGGTGACGATGCCCTGTCAGTGTTCATCATGCCCCCCAGTGTTGAAGAGCTGCGCAAGAGGCTGGTTCGCCGCGGCACCGACACTCCGGAACAGATAGCGATGAGGGTGGAGAAGGCAGCCTCGGAGATCCTGCTGGCAGAACATTTTGACAAGGTGGTCATCAACGACAACCTGGAGAAAGCCTGCATTGCAATAGTTAACATTGTCAGGGAATTTATGGACAGGCCATGACTGAGACAGGACTCTTCTTCGGATCATTCAATCCGGTGCATATTGGACACCTTGCCATCGCCAACTACATTACCGAGTACTCCCCGCTGAAGGAGGTATGGTTTGTCGTAAGTCCGCACAATCCCCTGAAGGTTAAGGAGTCACTTCTCAGCGAGCGCGACAGGTTCTACATGACCCAGCTGGCGATAGGTGATGATCCCAGGTTCAGGGCATCAGACATAGAGTTTACCCTGCCCCAACCATCCTACACAATCGACACCCTTGCATATCTTGCAGAGAAATACCCGTCACGCCGGTTCACACTGATAATGGGTGAGGATAATCTGACCACCCTGCATAAATGGAAGAATGCTGAGCTGCTTGTAAAGCAATATCCGATTGTGGTCTATCCAAGGATTTACCCCGGAAGGAAGAGCAGCAAGAGGCTTCAGGAGATACTGGCCATGGCATCGGTACAGGAGATTGACGCCCCGATCATGGAGATTTCCGGCACCTTTATCCGCAGCGCCATCAGCGAGGGAAAGGATGTCTCGTGGTTTGTCCCCGCTCCCGTCTGGAAGTACATCCGGGAGATGCATTTTTATGAATAAAAGTCTGGCGGCCTTGCGGTCTTGCGGTCTTACGGTCTTTGCGGTCTTGCGGTCTTGCGGTCTTACAGTCAAGGTATCTGGACTGCATGACAGCACGACGGAGCGAAGCGACAGACCTTCAGACCTTCAGACTTTATTGATTATCTCCATGCCTCGTTCAATTGCCTTCTCGTTCAGCGGGATGAGGTTATGGTAACGTTCGGGGAGTGACTTCTTAAGTCCCTTGAGAACATATTCGGTTTTCAGTATAGGCTTGACTTTCATGAAACCGCCGAGGACAAACATATTGAACATCTTCTGCATCTTCAGCTTCGAAGCCTCTTCTGCCGCATCAATCCGGTAAACTGTTATGTCTTTCCGTTCGGGATGCCTCGTTATGCCGTTGCCGTCATAGATAAGGGTTCCGCCTGGCTTGACCGATTTTTCGAACTTGTCCATGCTCTGCTGGTTGAGGATGATAGCCGTGTCGAAGCTGCGGAGAATCGGAGAACTGATCCGTTCATCGCTAAGTATGACATTGACGTTGGCCGTACCGCCTCTCATCTCGGGACCGTAAGATGGCATCCAGCTCACCTCCATATCCTGCATCATGCCTGAATAGGCCATTATTTTCCCCATTGAGAGCACGCCCTGTCCGCCAAAACCTGCTATTATAATTTCTTCTGTCATGGTCTGTAATGTTTATGAATTTAACCTTGTGACCGGCAGCAGATGAAGTCCGCCGGCAGCTGCAACCCGTCGCTATTCAGCCGGCACCTTGATATCACCCAGCGGGTAGAACGGGAACATGTTCTCCTCCATCCACTTGTTTGACTCAACAGGAGTCATTTTCCATCCGGAAGGGCAGTTTGAAACCACCTCGATGAAGCATGTGCCCCTGTTTTCATTCTGGTACTGCACAGCTTTCCTGAGTGCCTTCTTCAGCTTTCTCACTCCCGCTGCGGTATTGACGCTCTGGCGTGTAACGTAGCAGGTGCCGGGCAGCATGGCCACGATATCAGCCATCTTTATCGGTGAACCCATCATCGAAACGTCCCTTCCGTAGGGAGAGGTGGACGACTTCATCCCTGCCAGAGTTGTGGGGGCCATCTGCCCTCCGGTCATCCCGTAGATGCCGTTGTTTATAAAGAGCATCAGTATGTTCTCTCCCCTGTTGCAGGTATGGATTGTCTCAGCTGTGCCGATAGCAGCAAGGTCGCCGTCGCCCTGGTATGTGAATACGAATTTGTCAGGCATCAGCCTCTTTACGGCTGTTGCCAGTGCAGGTGCCCGTCCGTGTGCAGCCTCCTGGAAATCGACATCGATATAGTTGTACATCAGCACCGAGCATCCAACCGGGGTTATGCCCACCGTCCTGCTCTGCAAATCTTCCTCCTCCAGCACCTCAGCCAGCACCTGGTGGGCGGTTCCGTGTCCGCAGCCCGGGCAGTAGTGCATGACGTTATCCGTCATCAGCTTCGACTTTTTGTAAGTCAGGTTCTCGGGCTTGATAATATCATTGAATGTTATGTCTGCCATGTCAGTTATCCTTTAATGAATATTTTCAGGTTTTCAACAACCTCTTCGGGTGTGGGAATCATACCTCCCATTCTGCCGTAGTGACTCACCCTTGTCTTGCCGTTAACAGAGAGCAAGACGTCTTCAACCATCTGGCCGGCGCTCATTTCCACGGCCAGCATCCCTTTTACCCTGTCAGCGAGCTCATTGAGTCTCTTCTTCGGATAGGGATACAGGGTTATAGGCCTCAGCAACCCGGCTTTGATCCCTTCGGCCCTGGCCAGCTGCAGTGCCTTCTGGCACAGCCTTGCGCTGGTTCCGTATGCCACGAAGAGATATTCAGCATCTTCTGTCATGAATTCCTCGAAGCGAACCTCCTTTTCCTCCATCTCACGGTATTTGGCAATAAGCTTCAGGTTGAACTTCTCCTGCCGCTCCGGATCGAGGTCAAGCGAGGTGATTATATTGCGTTCACGGGTGGCAGGCTTGCCGGTGGTCGCCCACGGGAGGATCTCTTCAGATCTCTTCTTCTGAGGCTTGAGCCACACCTTTTCCATCATCTGCCCTATCGCACCGTCAGAGAGGATCATGGCAGGATTCCTGTATTTGAATGCAAGTTCAAAGCCAAGTTCGACGAAGTCAGCCATTTCCTGTACTGATGCCGGGGCGAGGACAAGCAGGTGATAGTCGCCGTGACCGCCCCCTTTGGTAGCCTGGAAGTAGTCGCTCTGGGCAGGCTGTATTGTACCGAGTCCCGGACCGCCGCGTACAACGTTCACTATAAGACAGGGCAGCTCTGCTCCTGCGATGTATGTTATTCCCTCCTGTTTGAGGCTTATGCCCGGGGAGGATGATGAGGTCATCACCTTCTTGCCGCAGGCAGCGCCGCCGTAAACCATGTTGATGGCAGCCACCTCGCTCTCCGCCTGGAGCACAACCATCCCGGTCGTTGCCTGGGGATTGGCCTCCATAAGATATTCAAGTATCTCGCTCTGCGGAGTGATGGGATACCCGAAATAACCGTCGGCACCGGCGCGTATCGCCGCCTCGGCGATAGCTTCGTTGCCTTTCATCAGTCTCAGTTCCTTTTCCATTAACGTATATTGTTTCTTTTCGTTATCCTATTTTCACTTTATAGACGGTAATAACGCCGTCAGGACACACAACCGCGCAGTTAGAGCAACCGATGCATGTCTCAGGCCTGGCTGCATAACTGTAATGATATCCCTTTGAATTCACTTCCGTTGCCAATGCCAGAGTTTCAGTAGGGCATGTCACCACGCACACCTCGCAACCCTTGCACTTCTCACGGTCAACAACAACTGCTCCTTTTATCTTTGCCATTTCTTTTTTGAATTTACTGCGGTTTAAAAGTATAATTTATTTCCCTATCGGATTATTCTCACTGAATAGTGCGAGTCGCTCCTCCAGCAGCGGCAACTGACTTCTTCTGACCTGTGACACGCATGCCCTGAGTCCTTCATGTCTCTCGCTGCCGCATATGTTGAGGGTGATGGCTGCTATGCCATAAGACAGAAGTTCCTGCAGGAGCTCTCCCCCGCTCATACCCGGGTAGGAGATTGTAAAATAGAAGCCGTCGGCTACAGGCCTGTCAATGTCCATGTCATAAACGATCCTGAAACCGTTCCTTATGAACATCTCCTTCATCCTGGCAGCCTTATCACCGTAGACCCTGGTATTGTCAACAAAGTTATAAAGTCCCTCATTGACCGCCTTGAGTATGGCTGTAAAACCGTACTGTGCAGAGTGACTGACACCGGATGAGAGGGCATAGAGTGCCCCGAATATCATCGCCCGGCCGAATATCTCAGAGCTGTAATAACGAAGGAGATCCGGGTAATGACGGTTATAAAGGTGGTCAGACATAACCAGCAGGCCGATCCTCTGGCCGGCGTAGCTGAATATCTTTGAACTGGAGATCAGTAAAATATAATCATCGCAGTATTTAGCCACCGTCGGCTGGAAGGGAGGCTGGCCCGGAACGGAGTAGTTCTCGCGGAAGTCCATCCCGAAATATGCCAGGTCCTCAATTACGATGGCATCGTATTTTTTTGCCAGGGTGCCGATTGTCCTGAGCTCTTCATCTGTGAAGCAGATCCATGACGGGTTGTTGGGATTGGAGTAGAGGATGGTTGACACCTTTCCGCATTCCAGTATTGATTCCAGTTTCGGGCCGAGCTTTTCCCCTCGGTAGTTGTAAACATCAAATGATCTGAAGTCCTGTCCGAGGATCCTGGTCTGGGTCTTCTGCACCGGGAATCCCGGATCGATGAAGAGTGTTCCCTCTTTTGTATGGTCATTCCTGTTTGCCACCATGAAGCTTGCCATCCCTCCCATCATGGCGCCTCCGGTTGGCACGCAGCATTCCGGTTTCACATCCACATCGAGAAAATTCTTCACGAATTTCGAAGCTTCCGTTTTCATCTCAGGCAGCCCTTCGATGTCTGGGTAGTCAGAGGCAACGCCTCTTCTCAGGGCTTCTATCTCGGACCTGACACCCACTTCTGCAGAGGGAAGTCCGGGGACACCCATCTCCATGCGGATGAAATCCACTCCTGTCTCAC
>JAVEXM010000035.1:9487-24313 GCA_034004025.1 Bacteroidales bacterium | reverse complement strand
GTTGACAGGACAGAGTACACTGCACCCGGTGTCTCAAAGCTCCTGGCCACCTACAGGTATGAGACCATTAAGGATGTTCGCTACAACCTCTCCTTCAGGATTGATACAGGCAGAAGCAGTCCCGTGGAGGGAACCGCTGTGATTGAGTTCGAGCGCACTTCAGGCCGCGAGCCGCTGGTGATCGAATTTAATGTTCCCGCAGATCACCTCAGGTCGGTTTCCGTAAATGGCAGACAGGCAGAGACCGCCCTGACCAACGGTCATATTGTGATTGACCGCAGCCTCCTCTCAAAAAGCTACAACCGGGTGGAGGTGGGTTTCCGCGCCGGGGATCTCTCGCTGAACAGGAATGATGAATACCTGTATACACTGCTCGTCCCGGACAGGGCCTCCACCGCATTCCCCTGCTTTGATCAGCCTGACATCAAGGGAAGGTTCACATTGACGCTTGATATCCCGGAATCATACCGTGCCATGTCAAACAATCCTGTTGTCTCAGCTGACACCGCATCAGGCAGGGTCACCCTTCGCTTCAGCGAGACAAAGCCCATCAGCACATATCTCTTCGCCTTCGCCGCAGGCAGGTTCCAGATGCTGGAGAAAGAGATTGATGGGGTGAAGATGGAGATGCTTCACCGCGAGAGCCGCCCGGGTTATGTTGATAACAACGCAGAGGAGATCTTCCGGCTTCATTACAGCGCCCTGAAATGGCTCGGGGAATACACTCAGATACCCTACCCTTTTGACAAATTCGGCTTTGTGCTCCTGCCGCCCTTCCAGTACAGCGGGATGGAACACCCGGGTTCAATATTCTACAGGTCCTCCTCACTGATGCTCGAGGCCTCTCCCACCCTGAACGAGCAGCTGTCGCGGGCCTCGCTGATAGCCCATGAGACATCGCATATCTGGTTCGGCGACCTGGTAACCATGAAGTGGTTCGACGACGTATGGCTCAAGGAGGTCTTTGCCGGATACATGTCAGACAAGATAGTCACTCCCGACTTCCCCTCCGTGAACCACGAGCTCCGCTTTTTGCTCTCTCGCTACCCTGCTGCTTACTCCGTTGACCGCACCGGCGGCACCAATCCAGTGATACAGGAGCTTGGCAATATGAAGGATGCCGGGTCTCTTTACGGAGCCATTATTTACAACAAGGCGCCCATCGTCATGCGGCAGCTTGAACAGTTAGCCGGCGAGGAAAAGCTCCGTGAGGCACTCCAGATCTACCTGAAGGAATACTCATGGGGCAATGCCCGATGGGATGACCTAATCGCCATCATTGAGAAGGTGACCCGCATGCCGCTGGAAGAGTGGAGCAGGATGTGGTTCAGGGAGGCGGGCATGCCGCTGATCACGCCGGTGGTGAGCCGGGAGGATGCAGAGAGGAAGGATGCGGCCACAGACCAGGCGGTTGCGGAGCAGCCGGTCACGGATCATAGCTACAGGATCTCCTTCCGCGAAAATGATCCGGCAGGAGTGCTGAGACACTGGCCACAGACACTGCAGACCATGATCATCACGGCATCAGACACCGTTACCGGGGAGGTCACCCCGGCAGATAAACGATCGTTCTTAACTACCTCCGGAGAGCCCCTCTGCATAATCCCCGACATATCGGGAAGAGCCTATGGCACCTTCCTCTTCGACAGCACCACAGCCTCATACCTCCCTGAAAATATAAATGATTTTCAGGATCCGCTGCTGCGGGGGATACTCTGGATCAACATGCACGAGAACCTTCTTAACGGAACCGTCAGTCCAACAGCATATTACAACGCCCTCTTCACTGCACTGCAGACGGAACAGGAGTTGCAGCTGCGCAACTATCTCATCGGCAGGCTGGGATATGTATACTGGCATCATCTCCCTGACAGTGCCCGTGCCGGCTATGCACCGGATGCAGAGGCAATGATATGGCAGAAGCTAATATCCGCGGAGACGGCATCGGAAAAACGGCAATGGTTCGGGCTGTTTCGCAATGTGGCTGTCACTGAAAGGGGAGTGGCACGCCTCAGGGATCTGTGGAAGAGTGGCGAGCTGCCCGGTGGTGCAGTGGCAAACAGGCCGGGGGCCGGTCCCGTCAGGCTTGGCGAAGATGAACAATCCGCTCTGGCACTGACACTGGCCCTCAGGGGTCACCCAGAAGCACCCGTCGTCATCGCCGCCCAGCGCGATCGTATCATCACCGCAGACAGGCTGCAGAGGTTTGATTTCGTGCTGCCATCGGTCTCACCTGACCAGTATGTCCGCGATGAGTTCTTCAACAGCCTCCGTAATCCGGTCAACCGTGAGCATGAACCGTGGGTACTGGAGGCGCTGGGATATCTTCATCACCCGTCGGTGGCACATAGGTCGGAACACTATATCCTGCCCTCACTGGAGCTTCTGGAAGAGATAAGGAGCACCGGAGACATCTTCTTCCCGGGAAGCTGGATAACAGCTACCCTCGCCGGCCATCATTCGGCCGAAGCCCGCGAGACCGTTGAGAAATTCCTGGATGAGCGGCCAGACTACCCCGCTGACCTGAGGCTGAAGATACTGCAGGCGGCGGATCATTTGCTCAGGGAATAGGCAGTAGGCAGTAGTGGAATAATTTTCTATTTTTATAATCGAAATTCGCACATCGAAAATCGAAAATAATAATGGGTATACTGAGAGTTATCGTCTGCATCTTCTGCCCTCCCCTGGCAGTCATTGACAAGGGCTGCGGATCCGTGCTCATCGTCTTCCTGCTTACACTGTGCGGATGGGTGCCGGGCGTCATCGGCGCACTTGTAATAAATAACAGGGGATAGTCCAACCCCTCCCCGCTCCCGATATTTCCCCGTTTTTGTGTAATTTTGCATGATTTATATTGAATCCTTAGAACTTTGCGTGCACAGGCTTGTTGAGATTATGTGCACAATGACTATAAATCTCTATGGAAAAAGACCAGGATAAGGTACTGAACGAGGTTACGACAGGCGAATACAAATACGGTTTCGTGACCGATATCGAGACTGAGGTCATACCCAAGGGACTCACCGAAGATGTGGTAAGGCTGATCTCGGCCAAGAAGGAGGAGCCGGAATGGATGCTCGAGTTCCGTCTCAAGGCTTACCGCCACTGGCTGACGATGAAGATGCCCACATGGGCCCACCTCACCATCCCGGAAATAGACTTCCAGGAAATAATTTACTACGCTGCCCCCGTGCAGAAGAAGGGTCCTGACAGCCTTGACGACGTTGACCCGGAGCTGCTGAAAACCTTTGATAAGCTCGGCATCCCTCTCGAGGAGCAGAAACACCTGACCGGTGTGGCCGTCGATGCGGTCATGGACTCGATATCGGTGAAGACCACCTTCCGTGAGACGCTGGCAGAGATGGGCATCATCTTCTGCTCCTTCTCGGAGGCCGTCAGGGAGCACCCCACACTGGTGCAGAAGTACCTCGCCTCCGTCGTTCCCTATACCGATAACTTCTTTGCCACACTTAACTCTGCAGTCTTCTCAGACGGCTCGTTCTGTTACATCCCCAAGGGTGTCAGATGCCCTATGGAGCTCTCAACATACTTCCGCATCAACACCTCCAACACCGGGCAGTTTGAACGTACCCTGCTCATCGCCGACGAGGAGGCGTATGTCAGTTACCTCGAAGGATGCACGGCACCTATGCGCGACGAGAACCAGCTGCACGCAGCGGTGGTGGAGATCGTAGCCGAGCGCGGCGCCGAAGTGAAATACAGTACAGTGCAGAACTGGTATCCGGGCGACAAGGAGGGAAAGGGCGGCATATTCAATTTCGTCACCAAGCGCGGTATCTGCAAGGGTGATGACTCAAAGATATCATGGACACAGGTGGAGACCGGCTCGGCAGTGACATGGAAATACCCCTCATGCATACTGAGGGGCAACAACAGCACCGGCGAATTCTACTCCGTGGCGGTCACAAACAACTACCAGCAGGCTGACACCGGCACAAAGATGATCCATATCGGGAAGAACACCAAAAGCACTATCGTCTCCAAGGGTATCTCGGCAGGCTTCGGCCAGAACAGCTACCGCGGACTGGTGAAGGTTCTCGGCAAGGCCGAGGGAGCACGAAACTTCTCGCAGTGCGACTCGCTGCTGCTGGGCGACAAGTGCGGAGCACATACTTTCCCCTATATCGAAGTCGACAACCCCTCGGCGATAGTCGAACATGAGGCCACAACCTCACGCATAGGCGAAGACCAGATCTTCTACTGTAACCAGCGGGGCATATCCACCGAAGATGCCATCGGCCTGATAGTCAACGGCTATGCCCGTGAGGTGATCAACAAGCTGCCGATGGAGTTCGCCGTGGAGGCGCAGAAGCTGCTGCAGATAAGCCTCGAAGGAAGTGTAGGTTAAAATTGTATTATTACAGACAGAATATGAAAACTGAATTTTTGTTACAGATAAATGAACTGAGAGCCGCCATCGACGACAAGGATATCCTCAAGGGCCTCACCCTGGAGGTTAAGCCCGGCGAGATACACGCCATCATGGGACCCAACGGCAGCGGTAAGAGCACCCTCGCCAACGTGCTGACAGGGCGCGATATCGCAACCGTGACCCACGGCTCCATAATCTTCGAGGGACGCAACCTTCTCGACATGTCTCCCGAGGAGCGTGCCCGCGAGGGTATCTTCCTCTCATTCCAGTACCCGATAGAGATTCCCGGCGTCAGCATGGTCAACTTCATGAAGACAGCCATCAATGAGCAGCGCAAGCACCGTGGCCTGGAGCCTCTTTCGGCTTCCGAATTCCTGCGCCAGATGCGCGAGAAGAAGGAGCTGGTGGAGATAGACTCGGCCCTGACAAACAGGAGCGTCAACGAAGGGTTCTCCGGCGGAGAGAAAAAGAAGAACGAGATATTCCAGATGGCAATGCTCGAACCGCGGCTGGCGGTCCTCGATGAGACTGACTCGGGTCTGGACATCGACGCACTGCGCATTGTCGCTAACGGTGTGAACAAGATACGCAGACCCGACACCTCGGTCATCGTCATCACACACTACCAGAGACTGCTTGAATATATAATCCCCGACTACGTGCATGTGCTGTATGACGGACGCATAGTAAGATCGGCAGGCCCTGAACTCGCCCTCGAGCTCGAGGAGAGAGGATACGACTGGATAAGGAAGGAAGCAGACATCACAGAAGAATCATGGACTACA
Source organism: Bacteroidales bacterium (assembly GCA_034004025.1). Lineage (GTDB taxonomy): Bacteria > Bacteroidota > Bacteroidia > Bacteroidales > VadinHA17 > SR-FBR-E99. The sequence continues at coordinate 19,135 of JAVEXM010000035.1, read as the reverse complement.
GACCAAAAGTGATAGACAGGCTGTCGTCTATGTTCGACACCGGCCGCGATACCTTCCTGAAGGACTCCCCGGAGCTCTTCAACAGGTACCGGGAGAGTGCCTTTGACGATTTTCTCCGCCTGGGGATACCCGACAGAAAAAACGAAGCATACAAGTACACCAACCTCGAGAAATTCCTGAACCATCAGTACGATGACTACTATTTCCCACGGCCGGAGGACTTCAGGGAGGCCGAGAGGTTCCACTGCGAAGTGGAGGACCTTGACGTATGGAATATGGTTCTTCTCAACGGCTTTTTCCCCAACAGTGACAAAGGGCTGGTTATGCTTCCCGGAGGGATATGGGTCGGGAGTATGCGCTATGCCGTGAAGCAGTTCCCGGCACTGGTGGAAAAGCATTACAACCGCTACGTCGAGGACGGCAACGACGGACTGATACCGCTGAACACTGCACTGGCATCTGACGGTCTGTTCATCTACGCACCGAAGAACACCGTCTATACCAAACCGATACAGATAGTCAACCTGCTTCACTCAGACAAGGATATCTTTGTGCAGGACCGCAACCTTGTCGTTGTGGAGGAGGGAGCACAGCTGTCGCTGCTCTCATGTGATCATGCCATCTCGCCACAGAGGTTTCTCACCAACACCATCACCGAGGTATATGTCGGTCGCAATGCCCGTTTTGAGATCATCAGGGTCCAGAATCAGCATAACAACTCGGGAAAGATCACCCACACCTTCATACACCAGGAGCGCGACAGCTACGCCTCCTCGAACAATGTCTCCCTGCACGGAGGACTGGTGCGCAATGCCACCTGGCATCACCTTGGCGGCGAGAACAGCGAGACACACTCTTACGGCCTCTTCCTGGCCGACAAGGAGCAGCACATTGCCAATTTCGTCAAGGTAGACCATACAGCCCCCAACTGCAACAGCACCCAGCTCTTCAAGGGGGTCCTCGATGACAACTCCAGCGGAGCCTTCAATGGCCGCATCATGGTGCACAAGGATGCACAGCATACCAACGCATACCAGAGCAATAACAACATCATTCTCTCTGAGACAGCCCGCATGGATACCAAGCCCCAGCTGGAGATCTATGCCGATGATGTGAAGTGCAGTCACGGGGCCACCGTGGGCCAGCTTGATGAGAACGCTCTCTTCTACCTCCGCTCGCGCGGTATCGATGTCCGCGAGGCACGGCTGATGCTTATGTTCGGCTTTGCCCACGAGGTAATACAGAATATCCCCATAGAAGCACTGCGCGAACGTATCGACGACCTGGTGCACAAGCGCCTCCGCGGTGAGCTGTCGCGCTGCGCCTCCTGTGCCATACAATGTAACTGAGCAGCCTGATGCCACCCTTAAAAAGCATAGAGGCGATACGCGCCGACTTCCCGATTCTGGCCACCACCGTGCATGGTAAGCCACTGGTATATCTCGACAACGGCGCCACAACACAGAAGCCCCTGCAGGTGATACGGACAATGGATGAGCTGTACCGTACGGCCAACGCCAACGTGCACAGGGGCGTACACCGGCTTTCCGACATGGTCTCAGAGCGCTATGAAGCTGCCCGCGAGACAGTGAGGGCATTCATCAACGCCCCCAGGCGGGAAGAGGTGATCTTCACTGCCAACACCACCGCCTCCATCAATGCCGTAGCCTTTTCGTTCGGCGAGAGATTCGTGGTCGAGGGCGATGAGATAATCATAAGCGGCATGGAACACCATGCCAACATTGTTCCCTGGCAGATGCTCTGCGAACGAAAGGGATCAAAGCTGAGGATCATACCCTTCTCTGACGAGGGCGTGCTCGACCTTGAAGCTTACCGCACCATGATCAACGGGCGAACACGCATCGTTGCCGTCACCCACGTCTCCAACGTCCTCGGGACCGTCAACCCGGTGAAGGAGATAGTGGCCGAGGCACATCGCCACGGAATTCCCGTGCTGGTCGATGGCGCACAGGGCGTGCAGCACGGCACCGTTGACGTGACCGATATCGGATGCGACTTCTATGTCTTCTCGGGACACAAGGTGTACGGTCCCAACGGCATCGGGGTGCTCTACGGCCGCGAGAAGCTGCTCAATGAGATGCCCCCATACCAGGGAGGCGGGGATATGGTCGCCAATGTCACATTCGAAAAGACCACATACAACGAACTGCCTTTCAAATTTGAGGCAGGGACCACCAACTTCACGGGTGCCATAGGCATGGCCGCGGCACTCGACTACCTCACAGGGCTGGGACGCGAGGCGGTGGCGGAGAGAGAACAGGCACTGCTGGCTCAGGCCATGGCAGGACTGTCAGCTATTGACGGGATGCGCATATACGGAACAGCACCACATAAGGTGTCAGTAGTCTCATTCCTTCCCGGAAAGATACATCAGTATGACGCCGGCATGATTCTTGACAAGATGGGTATAGCCGTCAGAACAGGAACACACTGCGCCCAGCCACTCATGGAACGCTACGGCATCAGCGGCAACATCAGGGCGTCAATCGCCTTCTACAACACTGAGGAAGAGATAGAGGCGCTGGTGAACGGCGTAAGAAAGGCGACTGAGATGCTGGCTTGATTAAGGTATTATGACAATAAACGAACAGCAGGATCAGATCATTGAAGAGTTCGCCCAGTTTGGCGACTGGATGGAGAGGTATGAATATCTCATTGAGATAGGCAGGGAGCTGCCACCCTTCGATGAGACTTACAGGAAACCCGACTTCCTGATTGAGGGATGCCAGAGCAAGGTGTGGCTCTATCCCTCCTTTACCAACGGAGTGATAACCTTCGAGGCCGACAGTGACGCGCTGATAACCCGGGGCATCGTTGCCCTGCTGGTCAAGGTCTTATCCGGCCGCACCCCCGATGAGATCCTGGGTACTGACCTCTGGTTCATTGACCGCATCGGGCTGAAGGAGAACCTCTCCCCGACCCGCTCCAACGGGCTGCTGGCAATGATAAAACAGATGCGTCTCTACGCGCTGGCATTCAAATCGAAAACTGAACAGTCATGAACACAGAGGAGATACAGGAGACAGAAGCACGAATAGCAGGTGTACTCAAAAGCATCTTTGACCCTGAGATACCGGTAAACATCTATGATCTTGGCCTTATCTACGAGGTCAGGGTTGACGAGGAGCAGGTGGCTCACATCACGATGACGCTCACCGCCCCTAGCTGCCCTATGGCTGAGGAGCTCGTTGAGGAGGTCAGATACAAGGTTGCCGGTATCAGAGGGGTTAAGGAGTGCGACCTCAAACTGACCTTCGACCCGCCGTGGGATCGGAGCATGCTTACTGACGAGGCCAAACTGGAGTTGGGATTACTATAAAAATCGTATCTTGTAAGATGCCCGCACATGGGCAAGGCAGGAGCCGGGACTACTCTGAAAACCGCTCTAAGGCCTGCGCCTGCAAATAGCACTGTCCTGAAAACCGCATAATGACCGATGCCCGCAAAATAGCACTTACCTGGAAAATTCGCGAAAGTATTCGCCTGGAAGGCTTCGATATCTGCGGAATAACACAGGCTTCACCGCATCATGAAGACAGTCGTAATATCAGCGAATGGATCGCCGCCGGGAAGAATGGCACAATGAACTTCCTTGAGAAAAACCTGGATAAGAGGGGCGACATCACCTCGCTGGTGGAAGGAGCAAAATCAGTGATAGTGGTCGGCCTGCGCTACTACAGCAATGAGCCATCCGCCGGTGAAAACAACTACTTCGTCAGCCGCTATGCGCGGGTAAAAGACTACCATACGGTAATCGAAGAAAAGCTGAACCGTGTTCAGAAGATTATTAAAAAGGAGGTGCCGGAAGCCATGAGCCGGGGATTCTGTGATGCCGGCCCCGTAACAGAAAAGGCATGGGCTATCCGCGCCGGCCTGGGATGGCGCGGACGACACAGCATGGTTATCAACAAGGATATCGGCTCATTCTTTTTTCTCGGTGAGATAGTCACCACGGCAGAGTTTCTCTATGATAATGCTTCTGCCCGCGACCGGTGCGGCGACTGTACTCTGTGCGTAGATGCATGCCCCACCCGGGCCATTTGCAGCGACAGAACAATTGATGCACGCCGCTGTATCTCTTATCTCACAATCGAACATGACGGTGATATCCCGGAAGAGTTCAGGGGGAAGACCGAAAAGATGATCTTCGGCTGCGACCGCTGCCAGGAGGTCTGCCCGTATAACAAGAAGGCTGTACCGTATACCGATCAGGAGCTTGTCCCTGAGTTTCACATCACTACCCTGACCAGAAAAGATTGGCTTACCATGACGCCTGAGGAGTTTAAAAAGCTGTTCAGAGCCTCACCCCTGAAGCGCACAGGCTTCGGAAAAATAAGAAGGAATATCGATTTTGTCGACTACCGGTCACCCGGGAAGAGTTAGGACTCATTCGCAGGTCACCTCCGGCCGCATGAGAAGAGGCAGGACCCGGACCCTGATTACCCCCGGTCACCTGAAAAGAGGTAAGATCCGGGCTCTGATTACCACTTGTCACCCGTGAAGGAGCGAGAGCGAGACTCTTATTAACTCAAGTCATCCGTAAAGGAAATAGCCTTACCAACACTTTCCTCTGTCACCTGAAAAGAGGCAGGATCCGCTCCCTGTTGCCGTCGTTGGGCGCCGGTGTCAGCTGCAGTATATCCGTAACAATATTGTAGATATCCACATTGAAGAGAGTGTCTTGTACAAAGCCCTTTTTGAAATCAGGCCCCTCGGCATAAAAGATAGAGTGCATGTCGCTGCACCGCCAGTCGTATCCGTGGTCACCCCTGCTGTAGCGCGAGGGCTCAGCCCTCAGTCCAGCCATCCAGCCCGGATCAGCAATCAGAACCACCTCCGGAATACGCGAGTGAGTACCGTAATGCAGATGGGCGGGGAGATCCTCCCTGGCATATGCCTTCATGCCTCGCTGCACGTTCAGCAGTTGCAGGAGGCTATCCCTCTTCCCCTCGACAGGCTCCACGGCCCACACCGGGTTACCCCCGATGATCCTCTTTATCATTCTCTCCGGCAGGGTGTCGAGTATGTAGTTGTACCGTGATTCATCCACCTCCGTCATACCGTGATCAGAGAGAACAATAAGATTTACCTTCTTCCCGTGGGGCAGCGTCGCTATGCCCGTGCGCAGCACCCCCAGCAGGCTGTCGAGGCTCCTGACCACAGCTCCGGTCTCTGGCGACAAGGGTCCGTAGCCATGGCTTACAGCATCAGGCTCCTCAAAGTAGAGTGTCACAAAATGGGGCCTCCTCGACGCCGGCAGCGACAGCCAGTTGAGAACTGTGTCAACGCGGTCGCCAAAGGCAACCTCATCGTCAAACGGCTTCCAGTAGTCGGGTTGCATGCCCTGTATGGGTGCTTCCGACCCTACCCAGTAGAATGAGGCCGTCTTCATCCCCTGCTTCCGGGCAGTGACCCATAGCGGCTCGCCGCCGTAGAAATCACCGTTGCCCACCATCGCCCGGTCACCTATGCGGTAGACAAGATCGAGGTCAGGGGCATAGAAGCTGTTATTCACCAGCCCGTGATGGTCGGGGTAGAGCCCTGTGGCTATGCTGTAGTGATTTGGAAAGGTCTTTGTGGGAAATGAGGGTATCAGCCTCTCCGCCATCACCCCGTTCCGGGCAATGTCATCAAGCACCGGCGTGCCATGGATCGAGTCGTAATCCCACCGGAAGGCATCGAGCGAGACCATCACCACATAGGGCTTCTGCTTCTCCACCTTCAGGTTGCCGCATGATGCGATTGTGAGCAGGGCAAACAGTACAGAGGCCAGGTAAATAAATAACTTCATATAATCTGTAATTATAATTTTCGGTTCTGAAAAATAAGACAATTTTTTATGGATATGGAAATCCGGGTACCTCAATCCCTCATTAAGATAAAAAGGTGATTAAAGTACCCGGAAAAGAAGTAATACCCGATGCAGTGCCTTGATTATTAATTTTTAATGCAACGGATTGATCGTCCTACCCCTGTAAAGCTATTTCCAATGCTTGCAGAAGCTTTATCGTTTACCAGGCCAACCCCAAAACCGTTATCATCAGATGTTCCGGAAGGTGTTGAGGTCCACCATACGGCTACTTTTCCCCGGTCTTCAAACTCTCCGGTTTGCCTTCGGCCACCTCCCGGCAGGGCTGTGAATCCGGATTCATTCGTTGCTCCCTCATTTGGACTGATCCATAGTGCCGTACCGGCCTGCTTTAGCTTTCCGCCTGCAACATCAACTCCGCCCAGGAAATTAATCAGAGTATTCCACTCAGCCTCTGTGGGCACATGCCAGCCTTCGGGACAAAGCTTATTGCTCGCCACTGCATGCCAGTTATAAAGAGCTCCGTAAGTCAGTTTATATAAGGCTTCATTATTGGAATACCACACATATGCAGGTACCGTGGCCGATAACCAGTCGGCGGCAAGAGTGACGTTTGAGATGGGAGTGCCATCATTCAGTTTCGTCGTAGCAAGATTTTCAGCCATCCACACCTGATCACCGATTGTCAAAAATCGATAGCTGTTCCCGTCAATATCACCCAGAAGAGTAGTAAAGCTGACCTCTTCTCCATAGACAGTACCTGCGCTGTTTGTAGCATAAGCCCTGACATAATAGGTGGTGGCGGGCAGCAATCCCGTAATATTGCTGTCGAATGTGCCGGTGCCTGTTCCTGCAGTGGTATGAGAATCTGAAACATCAGGCTCCGGATCAGTTGACCAGCAGAGACCTTTGACTGTTAAAGGATCACCCCCGTCGTCCGTGACACTTCCTCCACCCGAAGCGTTGTAAACATAAGCTTCCGGTATGGCTTTGGTGGTGACGGTCGCCACTGTTACATCTGTCAGGAAGGTGACCTCATTACCATAGGAAGTTCCCTTGCTGTTGGTTGCATATGCCCTGACAAAATAGGTGGTGCCCGGCAGCAATCCCGTAATATTGCTGTCAAAAGTGCCGGTGCCAGCGCCATCAGTTGTATGCGGACCTGTAACAAAAGGCTCTGTCCTTATCGACCAGCAGACCCCCCTGGCAGTAATGGGATCGCCTCCATCATCAGCGATATCCCCTCCCCCGGAAGCTGAGTTGTGAGATGGATCTGAGACAACTTTTGTTGTAACCGTGGCTGTGGTTGCAGCTGCTGTTGAAAAGGTGACCTCATTCCCGTACCCTGTACCGGCACTGTTTGTGGCATAAGCCCTGGCATAATATGTTAACCCGGGCGTTAATCCTTCAATGCTTGTGGAGAAAATTCCGATGCCTTCACCATCGACTGTGTGAGAACCTGAAATATCAGGCTTTGCCGATGTTGACCAGCAGACTCCCCTGGCAGTTACCTCGTCTCCGCCATGATCTTCTATATTTCCGCCTGTCAAAACTGTTGAATAGGTAATTTCTGTGGCAGGAGAAGTACTAAGAGTCGGTGGATTGATTTTAGACTCTTCGCAGGAATTCAGTAAAAAGATGAATAGGCCTGCGAGCAGCAGTGGACCTAATGAAGGTCTTAGATTCTTGTTCATGACACTTATGTTTAATTATTTTTAGGGATTATTGAGTTCCTAACAAACTTTAGTAAGTAATGTTTAATCAAATGCAAGGATTTTTCAAGTCAGGCCGGACACCCGAAAAACCGGAGCAGACCGCCCGCTGCCTCATTTTGAAATCAATTACCTCCTGAAATGGTTGGATCAGGAGAAAAATAGGAAAAATGTGTGTAGATTTACACAGTCAGCCCGCACACGGGTAACAATCTGTTAATCTATTATATGCGATCATAATGAATGATGAATTTTTGACCTTTCTGCAAAAAGTTGAGCTTTTCAGAAACCTGACTGAAGAGGAATTCGCTGACCTGGCCAGACGCCTGGTTAGAAAGTCGTTCGGTAAAGGTGACTTCCTGTTCATAGAAAACGGGCCGCGCCAGGATATCCACATCATCTTCGACGGCGAGGTAGAGCTCTTCAAGACAAACGCCGGGGGAAAAGAGGTTAAGCTGGCACTGTTCGGCAAGGGTGATTTTTTAGGTGAGGGGCCGTGGATGGAGGACTCGCCGCACTCGACCTCCGCACGTGCAGTTGTGCCCACAACTGTGCTGTCACTCCACAGTGACTACTTTAAAATCAGCGCTGGCACCACCCTGAAGGTCTTTTCCAATATTGCCCGTGTCATCTCCAGGAGGATGAGAAACGCCAATACCAGGATGATCACCCCCGCTGCGCAGTATGAGTCAGGAAAAATGAGGCCGGAGCATGACCTTCTGGGCGAGCGTGAGGTTCCTTTCGAGGCCTATTACGGCATACAGACGCTGAGGGCTATAGAGAACTTTGACATCTCGGAGGAGACACTCACTTCAGTACCGCATCTGATAGAAGCACTGGCGATGGTCAAGGAGGCCGCCGCCGAGGCTAACTACGGTCTCGGGTTACTGGATGAGCGGGTTAAGGACGCCATCGTGAGGGCCAGCCGCGAGATCATCAGAGGCAGGTATCACAACCACTTCATGGTTGACATGATCCAGGGAGGAGCCGGCACCTCCACCAACATGAACGCCAATGAGGTGATAGCCAACCGCGCACTCGAGATACTCGGTTATGATAAGGGCGACTATCAGCACTGCCATCCGAATAACCATGTTAACCTGTCACAGTCCACAAACGATGCCTACCCCACTGCGGTAAAGATTGCCCTGATCAACTCGAACAAAAACCTTGTTACTGTCCTGGAAATGCTTATCGACTCCTTCCGTGCCAAGGCGAATGAGTTCTCTCATGTGATCAAGATGGGCAGAACACAGCTGCAGGATGCCGTTCCCATGACCCTCGGCCAGGAGTTCGAAGCCTATGCCGTGACCCTGGGTGAGGAGGTGGAACGGCTTAACCAGAACGCCCGCCTCTTCCTGGAGGTCAATATGGGTGCAACAGCCATCGGTACGGGTATCAACTCAGCACCTGGTTACTCAGAGCTGGTGATAGAACATCTGAGAAAGATCTCAGGACTGGACCTGGTTCTTGCCTCCAATCTTGTAGAAGCCACACAGGATACCGGCGCATTCGTAATGTATTCGTCGGCTGTGAAACGCCTGGCCGTTAAGCTCTCCAAGATATGCAATGACCTGAGGCTCCTCTCCTCCGGACCGCGCACCGGTATCAACGAGATCAACCTCCCCCCCATGCAGCCAGGATCATCAATAATGCCCGGCAAGGTCAACCCTGTCATCCCTGAGGTGGTCAACCAGATAGCCTTCAAGGTCATCGGCAACGACCTGACAGTAACTATGGCCGCTGAGGCCGGACAGCTTGAGCTCAATGTCTTTGAGCCGGTGATTGTAAAAAGCCTTTTTGAGTCGATAGAGATCCTCAGCAACGGCATGACAACCCTCAGGATCCGTTGCATCGACGGCATCACTGCCAATGAGGAACACTGCCGGTCTATGGTTTACAACAGCATTGGACTGATCACGGCGCTGGTTCCCTTCATAGGCTACGATGCATCAAACAAACTCGCCACTGAGGCCCTGACCAGTGACAGAAGCGTATACGACCTGGTGCTGGAAAAGGGACTGCTGACCAGGGCGCAGGTGGATCAGATTCTGGCACCGGAAAACATGATCAAGCCGCGGGAGATGAAGCTTGACAGCTGACACC